>JBATDH010000111.1:0-2654 GCA_049663365.1 Albidovulum sp.
TGGCGAGCGCGACGGCCTTGATCCCGCCCGCTATGGCGATTGGGAAAAGAAGGGCATCGCGGTCGATTTCTGATCCTACCTCAGCGACCTGCCCTTGACGATCGCATCCGGCCCGAACCGCTTGCGGATCGCATCGGTGGCCTGTTCGGCGCGCGCGCGTCGGGCCGCCTCGGGATCAAGCAGGTCGGGGGTCAGATCGGCTTCGCGGGCGGGCACGATATCCGACAGCCCCACCCCGATCAGCCGATAGGCATCCTTGCCGCCGACATGGGCCAGAAGATCAGACGCCTCGCGGTACAGCCGATCAGCGGTCTGGGTGGGTTCGCGCAGCGTGTGGCGGCGGGTGATGGCGGAAAAATCGGCGCGCTTCAGCTTCAGCGTCACGGTGCGGCCCGCCAGAGCCTTGGCCTTGGCCCGGTCGGTGACGCGTTCGGCCAGTCGCCAGATATGACCATCCAGCAGGTCACGGTCGGCGGTGTCGGCATCAAAGGTGGTTTCGGCAGAGATCGACTTCATCGGCTCATGCGCGCTGACAGGGCGGAAATCCTCGCCCCGCGCCAGATGCCAGAGCCTGTCGCCCATCTGTCCGAAGCGCTGGTGCAATTCCTTGCGATCCCAGCGGGCGAGATCGTCGAAACTGCGAATGCCCGCAGCGTCAAGCGTGGCCTGCGTGGCCGCCCCGACCCCCCAGATCATCCGCACGGGTTTGCCCTTGAGAAAAGCGGCGGTGTCGGCCTTGCCGATCACCGAAAACCCGCGCGGCTTGTCAAGGTCCGAGGCGACCTTGGCGAGGAATTTATTGTGCGACAGGCCCACTGATCCGGTAAGGCCGATTTCCACCTCCATCCGTTTCAACAGCCGCGCCAGCATCACCGCGGGCGGGGCGTGGTGAAGCCGGGCCGTGCCGGACAGATCAAGAAACGCCTCGTCAAGCGAAAGCGGTTCGACAACCGGGGTAAGATCGTCCATCAACGCGCGTATCTGGCGTGAAACGGCGGCATAATGCGACCCACGGGGTTTGATGACCACGGCCTCGGGGCAGAGCCTGAGCGCCTGAAACATCGGCATGGCCGATCTCACCCCCTTGATGCGGGCGAGATAGCAGCAGGTCGAAACCACGCCGCGACGGGCACCGCCAACAATGACAGGCTTATCGGCAAGCGTAGGGTCGTCACGCTTTTCGACGCTGGCATAAAACGCATCGCAATCCATATGGGCAATGGTCAGGCTGAAAAGCTCAGGATGCGACAGAATGCGCGGCGACCGACAGGCCGGACAGCGCTGGCCGGTCTCAAACCGATGGAAGCAATCGCGGCAAAGGGCGGGCATGATGGGCGCACGATAGCGGCTTCCCTCAGGCGGTGGAATGGGGGACGTTTCATGCACGACTGGAAGCAAGGCGAAATCCAACCTCTCGCCGGTTTGTCAAACCACGAAGCGTTTCGCGTTTTGCTTGAGCCATAGCTTATCACCTATACCCGAAACGCTATAGTGGTTCGGGTTCATATTGAATCGGCACTCAAGCTTTTCTTGTTCGAACTCTTGCCTGTTTCATGTCAGAACGTCCGAAACGCTTTCAACAGGGGCAGTGCGATGGGTTTGCGTGAAAGAGTTTCCGGCTTTCTTGATCGCCCGGCGGTGCGCAACGCGATCATTGGCGTGATCTTGTTCAATGCGGTCATTCTGGGGCTGGAAACCTCGCAAACGGCGATGGCCCGCTTTGGCGGTTTGCTGCTGTTGCTGGACGGGTTGTGCCTGGCGGTGTTCGTGGCAGAGATCGGGGCCAAGGTCTATGCAAGGCGGCTGGCGTTTTTCCGCGATGGCTGGAACCTCTTTGACTTCGCCATTGTCGGGGTTGCGCTTGTCCCCGCGGGTCAGGGGTTCGCGGTTCTGCGGGTTCTGCGTATCTTGCGGGTTCTGCGCATCGTGTCGGCGGCACCAAGGCTGCGGCGGGTGGTCGAAGGCTTTGTCACCGCGCTGCCGGGGATGGGGTCGGTGTTTCTGCTGATGGGGATCATCTTCTACATCGCCTCGGTGATGGCCACCAAGCTTTTCGGCGCGGATTTCCCGGACTGGTTCGGCACGCTGGGCCTGTCGGCCTATTCGCTGTTCCAGATCATGACGCTGGAAAGCTGGTCTATGGGCATCGTGCGCCCGGTGATGGAGGTCTATCCGCTGGCCTGGGCGTTTTTCGTGCCCTTCATCCTGGTGACCACCTTCGCGGTGGTGAACCTTCTGGTCGGTCTGATCGTCAATTCGATGCAGGCCGCCCATAGCGACGAAGAAAACGCCCGGACCGACGCCTACCGCGATGAGATGCTTGCCCGTCTGGCCGCGATAGAGGCCAAGCTGGAGGCGGTTCGGGTCAGGGGGCAGTAGGGAAGAGGTGCGGCGGGGTAGCCTCGTGCTCTGAGCTAAACGCGAAATCACTATGAAAATATGTGGCTTCTGAATAATCCATCGCGAAATTGCGTATTCCATTCTTCCAGCCTAGGCATCTGTAAAATAATCTTCGTCAACTGACTTTAGGAACGTCTGATCAACGCTTTCGGCTGCGCCGAGATGGTGGCCTGAACGGCTTGGCGGGCGCGAGACGGGTTTTTGGCAGCTGATTTTGTGGCTCCAGGCCCGCCATTGAGGCGGCAAGGCAGATT
>JBATDH010000112.1:0-1536 GCA_049663365.1 Albidovulum sp.
TTTCGGGATTGGTCGTCTTGGGGTCGTGCAAAGCTGACGTTCCTTGTATCACTGTGCCACCTGTTATACGCCCCGCGCGATCGGGGACAAGACAAAGGGTAACGCATGGCCGAGCCAACCAATGCCCGCGCGGCGGCGGCAACGCTGATCCTGGGTGTGACCGAGAGCGGTGTTCCGATAAGCGATCAGATCACCCGTGGGGTGCTGGCAGGCCTTGTGCCGCAAGAAAAGGCCCGTGCCCAGCGTCTGGCTCTGATGAGCTTGCGCAACCTCGGGCGGGCGGATGCGGTGCTCAAGCCCTTCCTGCGTAAGCCGCCGCCGCCTTTCGTGCGCGCCATCCTGCGGCTTGCGGTCGTGGAAATGCTGGCCGATGCCGCCGCCCCCCACGGCGTGGTCAACGCGGCTGTCGATCTGGTGCGGGCGGGCGGGGCGAAATCTGCGGGCTTTGCCGGTATGGCCAATGCGGTCCTGCGCCGCGCCGCCGAAACACCCGCAGAAAAATGGGCGTCGCTGCCACCCGAGATTTTGCCCGGCTGGCTGCGGGGGCGGTTGATGTCGGCCTGGGGCAAGGCGACGGTTCAGGCGATGGAGGCGGCCCATGCCGCAGGTGCCCCGCTTGATCTGACACCGAAGGATGGCGATGCTGCCGGGCTTGCGGCCCGTCTTGGCGGGGCGGGCTTGCCAACCGGAAGTGTGCGGCTGCCCAATGCCGGGCAGGTGTCGGAACTTGCCGGATACGATGACGGTGACTGGTGGGTCCAGGATGCCGGTGCGGCCTTGGCGGCGCGGGTTCTGGCGGTTCAGCCTGGCGAACGGGTGCTTGACCTTTGCGCAGCACCGGGCGGGAAAACCCTGCAACTGGCAAGTACCGGTGCCGATGTCACGGCGCTTGATCTGTCCGAGGCGCGCATGGTGCGGCTGCGCGAAAACCTTGCGCGGTGCCGGGTAGCGGCTAAAACCATTGTCGCCGATGCTCTCGACTGGCTGCCCGATCAGCCATTCGACGCGATCCTGCTTGATGCGCCATGTTCCGCCACCGGCACCATCCGCCGCCACCCGGATCTGCCGCATTGTCGCGACGCCGCTGGTTTAAAGGCGCTTGTCGCCCTGCAATCGGTGCTGATCGACCGGGCGCTAGCATGGCTGCGCCCCGGCGGGCGGCTTTTGTACTGCACCTGCTCGCTTTTGCCCGAAGAAGGCGAACGGCAGATTTCCGCCGCCCTTGCCCGCCACCAGGATATTGCAGTTGATGCCGAGACGCTCGGGCAACCGGGCATTGACGAACATTGGATTACCGCCGAAGGCAACCTGCGATTGCGCCCCGATTACTGGCCCGAAACCGGCGGGATGGACGGGTTTTTCATCGCCTGTCTGCGACAGGGTGGCCAGACCGGAGGGCAATGATGTCAGGGAACGTCTGATCAACGCTTTCGGCTGCGCCGAGATGGTGGCCTGAACGGCTTGGCGGGCGCGAGACGGGTTTTTGGCAGCTGATTTTGTGGCTCCAGGCCCGCCATTGAGGCGGCAAGGCAGATT
>JBATDH010000113.1:0-1755 GCA_049663365.1 Albidovulum sp.
GGCCGAACGCGCCGG
Organism: Albidovulum sp.; assembly: GCA_049663365.1. Classification (GTDB taxonomy): domain Bacteria; phylum Pseudomonadota; class Alphaproteobacteria; order Rhodobacterales; family Rhodobacteraceae; genus Albidovulum. Next base: position 16 of record JBATDH010000113.1, read on the forward strand.
GGTGCCGGCGGGGGTGTTCAATGTGGTGACCGGCCTTGCGCCCGTCATCGTCGAACCCTGGACCCGCGACCCCCGCGTTCGCGTCCTCTCGTTCACCGGCTCGACCGAGATCGGGCGGCTGCTCTACCGCCAGTCGGCCGACACCGTGAAACGGCTGGTGATGGAACTGGGCGGCCATGCGCCGGTCATCGTCTTCAAGGGTGCCGACATGGACAATGCCGTGGCCGAGACGATGAAGGCGAAATGGGCGACCAGCGGACAGGATTGCCTTGGTGCCAACCGGATCTATGTCGAGCGGCCGATCTATGCCGAGTTCTGCAAACGTTTCACCGAAGCGTCAAAGGCGCTGACCATCGGGCGGGGCATGGACGATTGCGACCTCGGGCCCTTGATGAACGAAAAGGCGATCGCCAAGCAGGAAGCGCATGTGGCCGACGCGCTGGCCAAGGGTGCCAGGCTGGCTTGCGGAGGCAAGCGCCATGCGCTCGGGCCGCTGTTCTTCGAGCCAACGGTGCTGATCGACGTGCCGGAAGGCGCGAAGATCCTGACCGAGGAAACCTTTGGCCCGGTCGCCGCGATCCTGCCCTTCGACACCGAGGACGAGGTGGTGGCGCGCGCCAACGCCACCGAATACGGGCTGGTCGCCTATATCCATACCCAGGATCCGCGCCGCATCTACCGTATGTCGCGGGCGTTGCAATTCGGCATGGTCGCGGTCAACCGCACCAAGGTCACCGGCGCGCCGATCCCGTTCGGCGGCACCAAGCAATCCGGCCTTGGCCGCGAGGGGGCGCGACTGGGCATGGAACAGTTCACCGAAATCAAATACATCTGCCGCGACTGGGCTTGAGAACAAGGAAAAACGCTATGCTGAAAAATGACCAACTCGACCAATGGGACCGCGAAAGTTTCTTCCACCCCTCGACCCATCTGGCACAACATGCGCGCGGCGACAGCCCGACGCGGGTCATCAAGACCGCTTCTGGCGTTCATATCGAGGACCGCAACGGCACCCGCCTGCTTGACGCTTTCGCGGGGCTTTATTGCGTCAACGCGGGCTACGGGCGGCGCGAGATCACCGACGCCATCGCCGCGCAGGCGGGCGAGCTGGCCTATTACCATTCCTATGTCGGCCACGGCACCGAAGCCTCGATCACGCTGGCAAAGATGGTGATGGACCGCGCACCTTCGAACATGTCGAAAGTCTATTTCGGTCTTGGCGGCTCGGACGCGAACGAAACCAACGTCAAGCTGATCTGGTATTACAACAACATTCTTGGCCGACCCGAGAAGAAAAAGATCATTTCGCGCTGGCGGGGGTATCATGGTTCGGGTCTGATGACCGGGTCGCTGACCGGGCTGGAACTGTTTCACAAGAAGTTTGACCTGCCCCTGGCGCAGGTCAAGCATACGGTCGCGCCGGATTTCTTCCGCCGCGCCGATCTGGGCCTGTCCGAGGCGCAGTTCGTCGCCCATTGCGTCGCCGAGCTTGAGGCGATGATCGAGCGCGAAGGTGCCGACACCATCGCCGCCTTCATCGGCGAGCCGATCCTGGGCACGGGCGGCATCGTACCGCCGCCCAAGGGCTATTGGGCGGCGATCCAGAAAGTGCTGAAAAAGCATGATATCCTGTTGGTCGCCGATGAGGTCGTCACCGGTTTTGGCCGCACCGGCACGATGTTCGGCTCTGAGCACTACGGGATCGAGGCCGATTTCATCACCATCGCCAAGGGCCTGACT
>JBATDH010000114.1:0-6219 GCA_049663365.1 Albidovulum sp.
GGCCGGGATCGTCACCCAGATATTTGCCGAACCGGGTGCGGCCCTGTCCGCAGGCCAGCCGGTGCTGCGCCTGGCTGCAACCGATGAGCGCGAGATTGTCATCGACCTGGCCGAAGCCGATCTGGCCGCGCTCGATATTGGCGCAGAATTCACCGCCACACTGGCTGCCAGCCCCACCATCGGCGCGAGCGCGGTCTTGACGCGCATCGACCCGGTGGCCGACCGCGATACCCGTACCCGGCGGCTGCATCTGACGCTGACCAACCCGCCCGGCGGCTTTCGTCTGGGGGCTTTGACCCGTGTCAGCCCGGCGATCAGCCCGGATGCTGGCGTTGCCATCGACCTTGGGGCGGTTCTCGGCGCCGATAGCGCTGCCGCCGTCTGGGTCGTGGACCGCGCCACCGACAGGGTGTCGCTGACACCGGTGCAGCTTGGCGACCGCTACGGCGGGCAGGTCCGCGTGACCAAGGGGCTTCACGCCGGCGACGAGGTGGTCGTCAAAGGCATCCATTCATTGCAAGAAGGCCAGACCGTCGGCCCACGGGTGACCCCATGACCCGTTTCAACCTGTCGGACTGGGCGCTAAACCACCGGTCATTCGTCTGGTTCCTGATGGTCGTATCGCTGATCGCAGGAACGATGTCCTATATCGGCATCGGCCGCGAGGAAGACCCCAACTTTTCCATCAAGGTGATGATCATATCGGCGGCACTTCCGGGCGCGGATGTGCAAGAAACCCTGACCCAGGTCACCGACAGGATCGAGAAAAAGCTTGCCGATCTCGATGCGCTCGACTTTACCCGTTCAACCACGCGGGCCGGTCAATCCATCGTCTATGTGGAGCTGCTGCCCACCACCAAGGCCCGCGATCTGCCCAATATCTGGCAAACCGTACGCAACATGATGGCCGATATCCGCCCCGAATTCCCCCAGGAATTCGCCGGGTTTCAGTTCAACAACAATTTCGGCGATGTCTTTGGCAATATCTACGCCTTCACCTCTGATGGGTTTTCCCCGCGCGAGGTGCGCGACTATGCCGAAGGCGTGCGCCGCGCGGTGCAGGGGCTTGACGATTCCGGCAAGGTGGAGATTTTCGGCACCCGCGACGAGGTGATCTATCTCGAATTCTCGACCGAGCGGCTGGCAGGGCTGGGGCTCAATCAGCAGGCCGTGCAGGCCACCCTTGCCGCGCAAAACGCCATTCTTCCCTCGGGGGTGATCAATGCGGGCCCCGAACGGGTGCTGGTGCGCGTCGGCGGTCAGTTTGCCGATACCGGCAGCCTCGAAGAGATCAACCTGCGCGTCGGCGACCGGTTTTTCCGGCTGGTCGATGTGGCCGATATCCGCCGTGGTTATCAAGACCCGCCGAGCGAGCTGTTCCGCTGGAACGGGCAAGAGGCCGTCGGTCTGGCGGTGGGGATGCGCAAAGGGGCCAATATCATCGACTTTGGCGCAAAGCTTGACGCAGTCATGGCCCAGGCCCAGGCCGACCTGCCCATCGGCCTCGAAATCCATCAGGTCGCCGACCAGCCGCATGTGGTTGAGGATGCCGTGGGGCATTTTCTGACCGCTTTGCTGGAGGCGGTGCTGATCGTGCTGGCGGTCAGTTTCATTTCGCTGGGCTGGCGCGCCGGGCTGGTGGTGACGCTGACCATCCCGCTGGTGCTCGCGATAACGTTCGTCGTCATGCAATATTCCGGTTTCACCCTGCAACGGATTTCGCTGGGGGCGCTGATCATCGCGCTTGGACTGCTGGTCGATGATGCGATGATCGCCATTGAAACAATGATTTCGCAATTGGAAAAGGGCGTGAGCCTGACCAAGGCCGCCTCTTACGCCTGGACCTCCATCGCCTTTCCGATGCTGTCGGGCACACTGGTCACAGTGGCGGGGTTCATTCCCATCGGGCTCAATACCTCGGCGGCGGGCGAATTCACCTTTTCGCTGTTTGTCGTCATCGCCGTATCGCTCTTGGTATCATGGGTCGTGGCGGTGCTGTTCGCGCCCCTGATCGGGGTCACGCTTTTGCCCGCGACAATGACACATCACAGTGCTGATCCGGGTCGGTTCCGGCGCATGTTCCATGTCGTCTTGCGCGCCGCGATGCGATTTCGCTGGGTGACGATCCTGCTGACAGTGGCGACATTCGGGTTGTCGGTCTACGGGATGCGCTTTGTCGAACAACAGTTTTTCCCCAATTCCGACCGGGTCGAGCTGCTGGTCGATTTCGCCCTGCCGCAAAATGCCTCGATCGCGGCCACGCGCAGCCAGATGGACCGGATGGAGGCGCATCTTGCAGGCAATGAAAACGTGCTTTTCTGGTCTTCCTATGTCGGGCGCGGTGCGCCGCGCTTCCTGCTGGCCTCGGATGTCGCGGCACCGGCGGTCAATACCGGCCAGATCGTGATCCAGACACCTTCGGTCGCGGCCCGCGATGCCTTGCGCAGCCAGTTGAACGCCATCGCCGCCAGTGATTTTCCCGGTGTGGATATCTTTGTCAAACTGCTGGAAATCGGCCCCCCTGTCGGCCGCCCGGTGCAGTACCGCATCTCTGGCCCGGACATTGACACCTTGCGCGACCGCGCCCGCGACCTGACCGCAGTGGTGGCCGGCGATGACCGCCTGACCGGCATGGTGATGGACTGGAACGAACCCGCCCGCGTCGTGCGCGTCGATATCCTTCAGGACAAGGCGCGCCAGCTTGGCATCACCGCAAGCGATATCGCCACGGCGCTGAACGCGATCTATGACGGCACCAAAGTCACCCAATTGCGCGATGCCGCCTATCTGGTCGACATCCTCGCCCGCGGTGATGAGGCGGCGCGCCAGTCGGTGGAAGCCCTGGCGGGATTGCAGCTCAGCACCCCGTCGGGCGCGACCATTCCGCTGCGCTCGCTGGCGACCTTCCGCTATGAAACCGAACAGCCCGAGATCCACCAAAGGAACCGCATCCCCACGATCACCGTCAAGGCCGCGATCCTGAGCAAGGATCAGCCCGCCACCATTGTCAGCGATCTGGCGGGCAGGATTGCCGCCTTCAACGCCACCCTGCCCTTCGGCTACAAGGCCGAAGTCGGCGGCGCGGTCGAAGCGAGCGCCGACAGCCAGGCCCCGATTGCCGCGGTGGTGCCCTTGATGATGCTGATCATGGCGACGCTGATCATGGTGCAGATGCAGGGCTTCCGGCTGTCCTTCGTGGTGATCTGCGTGGCGCCGCTTGGCCTGATCGGTGTCGTTGCCGCCCTTGTCCCCTCGGGGGCGCCTCTTGGTTTCGTGGCGATCCTGGGTGTGCTGGCGCTGATCGGCATCCTGATCCGCAATTCGATCATTCTGGTGCATGAGATCGAGGTCCTGCGCGAAAAGGGCCGGTCGGCCTGGGACGCGGTTTTCGAGGCCAGCGACAGCCGCGCCCGCCCGATCCTGCTGACCGCAGCGGCGGCCAGTCTGGCGCTGATCCCGATTTCGCGGCAGATTTTCTGGGGGCCGATGGCCTATGCGATGATGGGCGGCATCATAGCGGGCACCGTCATCACGCTGGTCTTTGCGCCGGCACTTTATCTGGCCGTGTTCCGGGTCGATAAACCCGATCCCACCACCCCGACGCCCGCCGCCGCCGACTGAAGCGCTGTCAGCCGCGCTCGACCGGCCCCTGCGTCACGTCCGGGTCGCTGGTTCCCGGACTGAAGATCGTGCAACACCCCCTGCCACTGTGTTTTGAGGCGTAAAGCGCGGTGTCGGCATCGCTCAGCATCCGGTCGGGGTCAAGATCGTCATAAAAAACCGATAGCGTCACCCCGACGCTGCCCGAAATCCGGCAGGGCTGGCCATTGAAATCCACGGGTTTTTCAAGCTGCTCGATGATCCGCTCGGCGATGTCCGTGATTTCGTCGGCAACGGTCATATCAAAAAACAAGAGCACGAATTCATCGCCACCCACGCGGGCCACAACATCGTATTTGCGAATAGCCGCATTCAACACCGCCGCGACATGGACCAGCACCAGATCGCCCGCCGCATGGCCCAGCGTGTCATTGACCGCCTTGAAGAAATCAAGATCGACATGCATCAGGGCAAAGGGATGACGGCCGCGCCGCGCCGCCGCAATGGCGCGTTCCAACGCCAGATCCAGCGCCCGGCGATTGGCCAGCCCGGTCAGCGCATCGGTCAACGACCTTTCTTCGGCTTCAGCCTGGGCGGTTTGCAGACGCCTGTTCATGGCAGCCAGTTCCGCCATGACGGCGGCCTTGACCTCGGTCAGGTAAAGCAGTTCCACCGTCAGATCGGTCGGCGCGAAATCGGCATGGGTCAGGGCATGTTCACGCACCGCCGTCGTGGCGGCAATCCCGAAGGACAGGTTGACCAGAACCCCCTGCTTGTCCTGCAATGGCACTGATATTCCCCGCCACTTGGTGCGGGGATTGTCGCGCAGGCAGATATCAAGCCGTTGCCCCACAAGTGTAAGAAACTCGTGCATAGTCTTGGTACAGCGCGGTTTTTTGACGGCAAACACCTCCAGAAACCGGCATCCGGCCAAACCCTCGCCGCAAACCTTGGCAAGGGTCGGACCTACCGCGAGGATATGGCCCGTGGGCGACAGCCAAAGATGCATCGGCATCAACTGCGCCAGCGCTGCGGCGTCGATCAGGGCCGGGTCGGCCGGTGTGTTTCGGTCCATCACAACCCCCGCCTCTCGGCCAGATCAAAGCCCCGTCCGACCGCGTACTGCACCTCCAGCAATTCGATTGAAACAGTGTCGCAGGCCGCATCCGATGCGGTCGCATCTATCAGCGCCAAGGCCCCGTAGTCGTCGGCCATGGCCCGCAGCACACCGGCAAAAACCGCGCCGAAGCCCGCGCGTTCATGGCGGCATTCCAACCGGAACCGCCCGCCGCCCAGCGACAGGATCGCCAGTTCCGGCATTTCCAGATCGGGCACGGCAAGGCGGGCGCGGCTGGGCAATTCATCAAGCGATTGCAGGAAATCCGGGTAATCCACCCCGCCAAAGCGCAACAGCCGCCGCAATGGTTCCAGATGGGCGAGGTAAATTCCCAGGTCTTCCAGCACCGCCTCGCGCGGCTTGTCCAGCCGATGCGACACCGCCGCCAGAACCGTCTCTGACACCGCGTCGTCATAGCGCAGCAGCGCCTCGAACCCCCGAACACTTACCCCGGCATCTTCGGCCACCTGCGCCCAAAGCTCTGCTCCATAGGTATCGCGCAAAAAGCATTGAATTGATCGGTTGATCATACCGTGCATGATTTTCCCTTCCCGTCCACAGACCCACGCTAGGTCCGGCCAGGTAAAGAAACTGCACAACACCGTCGGCATTCCGCAGGTAAATTGACCTAAAATTCAAATGAAAATTGTTTGAATTCTTGCGGTTACGGATGCCGCCAAAACCCGTTCAGGGGGACAGGCCAAATTCGACGTCGCCAATGAACACCGACTGAAGGTTGGCCGCGCCGATGCGAAAGGTTCCTGCCGCAAGTGCCGAAAAAACATCCTGTGGTGACAAGGAGTTGTTGCCCGACAGCGGCGGCATGAACAAATTCACGGCGGAGCCTATATCACGAACTTCAACGGATCTCTCGATCATCTGATCCGATCGGGTCGCCGCATGTTTATTGAGAAAAACCATCACCTCATCGCCCGGAATGGCCGCGATGAAATCGCCGATGACAAAGGCGCAGCCCGCCAGGCCGGGCGCTGGTTCGTGGTCGCAGTCATTCAGCCAATTGCTGAACTTCCAGTCGGACAGCCCGTCCCTTAGCCAATCCGGCAATTTGGCCCCCTCGGGGCGGATGATCGCCTTTGCCTCCAATTCGGCCCAGCGCGCGATTGCGAAGTGGCGCCCCAGGACCTCTTGCAGATTGTACCGATCCTTGGCGGCGGCGCTGATCGCCTCGGCCAGCTGCGCGCCGTCAGGGTCCGGGGTTTCGGCGCGCAACCGGTCAAGCGCTGCTGGCCCGGTCTTGCCCCACTCCTTGAGCATTTCCCATATCGGCAACTCCTCCAGCGTCGCCTCACCCGCCTGATAGCGGGTAATCTGGCTTCGCACCGAAATCGCCCCCGTGTCGAAAACCGGGCTGAGCCACAGCACCCCAAGCCCGATCAGCCCCAGCGCCATACCGACATTGGCCCGCCGCAGCCGCGCCATCCAGCCCGCGCCGCGCAGCGCCGCAACGGCATAGCAAAGCGCATAGCCCGCCACGATCACCG
>JBATDH010000115.1:0-1971 GCA_049663365.1 Albidovulum sp.
CACGGGGCGAGATGGGCGTGGGTGACGATGTCACCGGCGTGTCGATTATAGGCAGCCGGTTCAACTGCCGGATCGAACGGGTGGTTGATCTGGGCGGCACGCCGGCCATTATCCCGTCGGTTTCCGGGCGTGGCTGGATCAGCGAAACCAAAACGCTGCTGCTGGACCCCGACGACCCCTGGCCCGAGGGATACCGGGTTGGCGATACCTGGCCGATGCAGGCATAGCGCGTTTTGCCCCTGTGTTGCGATGGGGGGCGATGACGGGATTTTCCTGACCGCTCCGCCCGTATATGACTGTTTTCCTGCGGAGCTTTTCGGCATGATGGGGGAATGACCAGCCCCACCGGGGTGGTTTGCTTCAAATCTGAAATTGCAGGCAGATTCAAAATGAATGATGAGCAGATCGAAATCCGCTACCGCGCCGCGGTTGATATTGCCCGGCGGGCCGGGGACATGGCGCGCGATTACTTCGACAATTTTCATGCCCTGACGATTGATGTCAAAGGCCATCAGGATTTCGTGTCCGAAGCCGACCGCAATGTCGAGGTGTTCGTTCGTGCCGCTTTGGCCGAGGCATTTGCGCAAGACGGTATTGTCGGCGAAGAGGATGCGCCGGTGGCCGGGTCCAGCGGCTTTACCTGGGTGATTGATCCGGTTGATGGCACCACCAATTTCATCCACGGCATTCCCGCCTGGACGGTGGTTCTGGCCTGTGTAGCGGGGCCGGATACGGTGATCGGGGTGGTGCATGACCCGGTGCACGGCGAAACCCATCATGCGCGCCGGGGTGGCGGGGCGTTTCTGAACGACCGGTCGAGTGGTTGTTTGAACGGCCGCAGCCTGAAACAGGGCTCGCTCGGTATCGGGTTTTCGGGGCGGACGCGCGCCGGCGGGGTCAAGCGGCTGGTGTCTGAGATCATCGACGCGGGCGGGGTGTTTTACCGCAACGGGTCGGGGGCCTTGTCGCTGGCCTATGTCGCGTCGGGGCGGCTGCTGGGATATGTCGAGGAACATATGAATGCCTGGGACTGCCTGGCCGGCCAGTTGATCGTGGCCGAGGCGGGCGGTGTGGTCGAAGAACAGGATGCCCAGGACATGATCGTGAACGGCGGCCGTGTGATTGTCGGCACCGCCGAGACATTTGGTGAGATCATGGTGCTGGCCGAGACGGCATATGCGGCGCATTGGGGTTAGGGACGAAACCCGTTTCCGCTGTGTCGATAATGGTCGCTTGGTGGGACGGATCAGCCGTTCACCATTTCCAGCGGGCGAGGGTCCGGCTTGGTTTTGCGTGGCGAGATGCCCGACGAGTGCCACAGAGGGCAGGGGATGACCGTTGGCTGCCGCTGCGACATCAGTGGTCGCCGCTTTATGGTTAAGCTGCCTCTGACCTCAATCGTCGCGCAGGCGTCACCAAAGCGGCTGCCCGGGGGACGGTCAGCCGCTGCCCGGCGGCGCTTGCGCGCCTTGGTTCCGGGCGGGGTGCTTTGCAAAGGCGGCTTTGATCCACCCAACCACATCGGATACCTTCTTAACCCTCCCTGCAAGTTGCAGGGTGCTCTGCAATGCGGGGCGTTGCCGACATGCTGGTGCCCGCTCACACCTCGGGCACCAGCACCGGGCCGGAAGCGGCAAGGGCGATGATCACCGATTGGCCGGGGGTATAGGGGGCGTCGACGTCGTCGCTGATGGCAAAGACCTGGCCGAAGTCGCCCGCCAGCGTGTATTCCATCCTGGCGCCGACATAGGTCACTTTCTCGACCTTGGCCGCCAACCCCTCGCCGCTGTCGGCCAGCCGCATCCGTGAGGGGCGGATAGCCAGCGTGGCCTTGCCCCGCACCAACCCGCGCGACGGCAAGCGGTGGCGGGACTTGCCGACTGATATGTTGGCCATATCGCCGTCCACTGACAGGATTTCGCAGCCGATCAGGTTCGCCTCGCCAATGAAATCGGCGACGAACGTATCGAC
>JBATDH010000116.1:0-6724 GCA_049663365.1 Albidovulum sp.
GGCCGGGATAGAGACGCGTGGCTCCGATTGCGGCCAGCCGATCTAGCGAGGTCATATATGCCCCCATGTCGCCGTCGGGCGGCGAGACCAGCGATGAGGACCATCCCATCACATGATCGCCGGAAAAGACCACCTTGCCCCAGCGAAAGGCCAGATGGTTGGAAAAATGACCCGGTGTATGAATGGCCTCGATCTCCCAGTCTTCGCCGTAGATGCGCGCACCGTCGGCAAGGCAGATATCGGGCGAAAACCGGTGATCCACACCCTCGCCACCGCCGATGTTTTCGCTTTCGGCCAAAAGGCTCATGGCACCCGACCGCCCGGCAACCGCATCGCCGTAAGCCAGCACCGGCGCGCCGGTCGCGGCAGACAAACGGCGCGCAAGCGGCGAGTGGTCCAGATGCGCATGGGTCACGAATATATGGCTGATGCTGTCGCCTTTCTTCAGTGCCCCCAAAATGCTATCCAGATGCGCCGGATCGTCCGGCCCCGGATCAATCACCGCAACCTTGCCCTGCCCTATCACATAGGTATTGGTGCCATGCAGCGTCATCGGCGAAGGGTTCCGGGCCAGGATCAGCCGCAGCCCCTTTTCCAGAACCACCGGCACGCCCGGCGGTGCAGATGTTACATCGGGTTGCGTCATCTTGCACTTTCTCTCCTGCCCGGGCCCCGCTAGGGTCGCCGCTATGGTCTTTGATCTGCTCAAACGGTTTTTGCCCCGCGGTCTTTATGGCCGCGCCGCGCTCATATTGATCTTGCCTATCGTGACGATTCAACTCGTCGTGTCCATAACCTTCATTCAGCGCCATTTTGAGGATGTGACCCGGCAGATGTCGCGCAACCTCGTTCTCGAGATTGCCCTGCTGTCTGATCGGGTCGCGGTTGCCGCCGATGCTGATGCCGCGCGGCAGGCCCTGGCCGGTCCGGCCAGGGCATTGGCGATGGATGTGATGCTGCCCGCAACCGATGATCTACCGACCAAAGACACGCGCGCATTCTACGATTTGTCTGGCCGGGTCGTCATCGACACCCTGCATGAGGGACTTGCCAGCCTGATCGCCGTGGATCTATCCAATTCCCGACGGGTTCATCTGGTGTTAGGCACACATCTTGGACCCTTGGACATAACCTTCGACCGGCGCCGCGTTTCAGCGACCAATCCCCACCAGCTTTTGGTGCTGATGGTGGTGACGAGTATCCTGATGACGCTGATTGCGGTGCTGTTCTTGCGCAATCAGTTGCGCCCCATCCGCCGTCTGGCCCGCGCCGCCGAGGCCTTTGGCAAAGGCAGGGTGCTGCCCTACAAACCGACAGGGGCCACCGAGGTACGCGCCGCCGGCAACGCTTTTTTGGATATGCGTGCCCGCATCGAGCGCCAGATTGAACAAAGGATGCTGCTTTTGTCGGGCGTCAGCCATGATCTACGCACGCCGTTGACGCGGCTGAAGCTGGGCTTGTCGATGCTGGAGGACGACGCCGAGATACGGGCGATGGGCCATGACATTGACGAAATGCAACGGCTCCTGGATGCGTTTCTGGCCTTTGTCCGCGACGACGCCGTTGATGAGGAGCCAAAGCCTCTGGACCCTGTGACCTTCCTGCAAACCATTGTCGAGGATTGCCACCGCGCCGGCCAAAACGTTGTCCTGACCGGGATATCCGGTTCCGGTTCAACTTCGCTACGGGCCGGGGCTATCCGGCGTGCGCTGGAAAACCTCGTCAACAATGCCTGCAGTTATGGAACGCGGGTGGAAATTTCACTGACCATTCTGGAAAAATCCTTGCGTTTTTCGGTCGAGGATGACGGGCCAGGCATTGCCAAGGAGCGGCGCGAAGAGGCCATGCAACCGTTCACCCGCCTTGACCCCGCACGCAATCAGGATCGCGGATCGGGCGTCGGCCTTGGCCTTGCGATCACCGCAGACATCGCCCGCCAGCACGGTGGCGCGCTTCGACTGGGCCAAAGCGACCGACTGGGAGGGCTGAAGGCCGAACTCTTGCTGGCGCGCTGAAGTATCCGTAATGGTCACAGCATTTTTTACATTCGTTTCCGCGGGTTGCGCGGCGACGTCAATCATGAAAGCGAAACGGAGCCTTCAAAGCTGGAACTGAAACGGTTTGCCCCCTGCCCTCACACGACCTTGACGACAAGTGTGCCCAACCCGTCCACGCTCGCTTCCATCGTGTCGCCCCGCCCGATCGGGCCGACCCCGGAAGGTGTGCCGGACATGATCACATCCCCCGCTGCGAGTTCGAAGTAATCGGACAGGTAGGAAATCATTTCCGGCACTTTCCAGATCATCTGGTTCAGGTCGCCTTCCTGCGTGACCGCGCCATTGACCTTGAGCTCAATCCGCCCCTGATCCAGATGGCCCACCTTTGACACCGGATGCAGTGGCCCGACCGGACCGGAACGTTCAAATGCCTTGCCAATGTCCCATGGACGGCCCAGTTTCTTCGCCTCGCCTTGCAGATCGCGCCGCGTCATGTCGAGCGACAGGCCATAGCCCCAGACGTGATCCAGTGCCTTGTCGACCGCAATATTGGTGCCGCCGGATTTCAGCGCAACCAATAACTCCACCTCATGGTGCACGTCAGAGGTTTTGTCCGGATAGGGAAATTCACCCGAAGCATCGAGATTGTCGGGGTTTTTCTGAAAGAAAAACGGCGCTTCGCGGTCCGGGTCATGACCCATTTCAATAGCATGCGCCGCATAGTTGCGCCCGATGCAATAGACGCGGCGCACGGGAAAGCTGCCCCCCCCGGCAACGGGAATTTTGGCAACCGGCGGCGTCGGGATCACGAAATCGGACATGCGGGGCGTCTCCTTTTTGGGCAGATTGAGTGAGCAAGTTGAGACTTGTCATATGCCAAAGCTGTGTTAAGATCAATCGAAACCAATCTGGAATAATGTAAAATTTTGCAGCCAATATAGGCATAGTTTCGGCTAAAACCTACCTGTAAGAAATTATTGGTCGACCAATTGAAAGGTTTTTCGGTGTCACTTCTGGAAGCTGTCAAAGCCAACACTCCCGAAGAACGGCTGCGGAGCTATATCTTCGGGGGGGAGTACAGCGCAGGTGATCGCCTGCCCCCGGAACGGGAACTGGCCGAGACGTTTGACCTGACCCGGACGGCGCTGCGCAAGGCCCTTGATGGGTTGGAGCGCGAAGGCGTGATCTGGCGGCATGTCGGCAAAGGCACATTTGTTGCGGGCGACAGGCCCGGCGAAACGGGTGGTGCGCTGGTCGACATCGCTCGCAGATTGACCCCGTTCAGGATGATGCGCGCGCGTCTTGCGATAGAGTCGGCGCTGGCGCGCGAAGCGGCCGTCAACGCATCGGGCGATGCCATGACGCGGATGAAACTTGCGCTGGATCGGGCGCATGCCGCCTCCAACTGGCACGATTACGAGGTGCAGGACGACATGTTCCACCGCTCGATCGCCGAGGGCAGCGACAACCTTTTGCTGCTGGCGCTTTTCGACCAACTCAATCAGGTCCGGCGCGCCGTAGCCTGGGGCAATGTAACCCGAGATTCCGTGCGCCCCTCGATCAGCCATTCAAGTTTTGCCGAACATGAAGCCATTGCCGCCGCCATTTCCGGGCGCAGCCCTGAAGCCGCCTATGAGGCGATGCGCACCCATTTACGGTCGGTATCCAACCGCCTTTTCGGAGAAATTTGAGGCCTTGAAACGACGTCGGAAAGCAAAACGGCAACAAGCCAGACAACCGGCGAAATGACCCGCAATAACCAACCCCAGGGAGAAAAAATGATGAACAACCTTTTCGGAAAAATAGCAGGTCTGGCCCTTGCCGTCCCGCTGGCCATCAGCCTGAGTTTTTCAGCGGTCAAAGCCGACACGATCAAGATCGCCCTTGCCGAAACCCCGTCCGATGAACTGGCGGCATTTTTCGTCGCGCTGGATCGGGCCAAGGCCAATGGTCTTGACTATGAATGGACGGCATTCTCGGACGAAGAACTGGCCATTCAGGCGGTCCTGTCCGGCCAGATGGATATCGGCTTTGGCACACCCTATTCCGCCATGCAGCGGTCCAAGGCACCGATCCGCATAATCTATCAGCTTTCAAAGCTGAAATTCTTCCCCGTCACCACGAAGAAATACAGTGAACTGAAGGATCTCGATGGCCAGCCGATCATGCTGCATTCGCGTGGTGGCGGCACCGATTCCATCGCCAACGTGATCGAAGATCGTGTCGGCATCAAACTTGGAGAACGGTCTTATGTTCCCGGCTCTGCCAACCGGGTTGTTGCCATGATGGCCGGTCAGGCCGAAGCGACCATTCTTGATCTTTCCAACAAGAACAAGATCATGGCCGAGGCGTCGGATCGTTTCAATGTGCTGCCGATGTTCGATGTCGATGCCAGCGACGAGGCGCTTTTCGCCAATCTCGACTGGATCAAGGCCAATGAGGCGGATGTCGATATCTTCGTCAAAGCGCTGCTGAGTGTTTACCGCGACATGGCTGCCGACCCGACGGTGATCCGCCGTGAAACCAACCCCGACGGCCCGATCGGCCAGCTTCCGGCCGAAATTCTAGCCGAACTGGACGGCTTTTACACCGATGCCGTCGCCGGCGGTCTTTACGATGTAGACGGTGGCGGCCGCAAAGCCGCGATGGCCGACATGGAATGGTATTCCGCCGCGGGCCAGCTTGAAGGCGATGCGTCATCCCTCAACATCGAGGATTTCTGGTACCTCGCCCCGCTTGATGCGGCGAAGAACTAGGCTTTCATCCATTGCTACCGGCGGGGAATTCCCGCCGGTGGTACCTTTTCGGGATTTTCTGGACCTGGCCTGATGCAAAACCGCCCCCTGCTGCTCAAGCTTCTGTCTGCCGCCATCGTATTCGGGGCATGGGAAATCGCGGGCCGGATTCCGGTCAGCTATGCCTTTCCGACATTCCTTGAAACCATGAACGCCTTGGCGGCGATGACCTTTGACGGCTCGATTTTCCATGCCTATGCGGAAACCCTGAAACCCTTGGTCATTGGCGTTGCAATCTCGACTTTTCTGGGTATCGGCCTTGGTCTCTGGGTCGGACTTAGCGCCCGGTTCGAATGGCTTTTTTCGCCGATTTTCATCGTCATGCAGGCGGCGCCACTGGCGGCTCTTATTCCGCTCCTGGTCATGGCCTACGGCATCGGGCTTACGTCCAAGGTTTTTGTTGTCTGCATCATGGCCATGCCGGTGATCGTGCTGAACACCAGTAGTGCGGTGCGCAATACGCCCGCCTCGATCAAGGAAATGGGCCGATCCTTCATGGCCAGCGATCGCGACGTGATCCTGAAAATCATCATTCCCGCCGCCTCGCCGATCATCTTTTCGGGGCTTCGGCTGGGCATTTCCGCAGGCTTCATCGGCGCCATCCTGTCAGAGTTGAAGATCACCCCGACAGGCGTTGGCGACATCATCACCTTTAGCCGGTCCATCGCCGATTATCCCAGCATGTATGCGGCAATCTTTTCGATCATCCTGCTTGCCGTGCTTTTCCTCAACCTTTTGGAAAAGCTGGAAAACTATCTATTCGAAGGAAATAACCGTGGTTATGTCTCAGACTAAGGCGGCACTGGGCCAATCCCAGCCGGTCAGCATGGCCAGCGCCGTATCCGTGCGCAATGTGTCGAAAAACTACGACAAGGTCGAAGCGCTGAAAAACCTGTCGCTGGAATTCCCACGCGGTGAACTCACCTCGCTGCTGGGCCCCTCTGGCTGTGGCAAGACCACGCTTTTGAAAATAATCGCGGGCCTGCTTCAACCCACCGCGGGCGAGATTGAGGTCAATGGCAAAACGGTCACCGGACCTGGCCCCGACCGCGCCTTTGTGTTTCAGGATTTCGCGCTTCTGCCCTGGGCCAATGTCATTCGCAACGTCTCCTTCGGGCTGGAACTGCGCGGTGTCGCGAAATCCGAACGCGAAGCGATTGCCGAGAAATACATCAAGAATGTTGGTCTGGCCGGTTTTGAAAAAAGCTACCCCCATGAACTTTCCGGCGGGATGCGGCAACGTGTGGGTCTGGCCCGTGCGCTGTCGGTCGATGCCCAGGTGCTGCTGCTCGACGAGCCGTTTTCCGCCGTAGACGAACAGACGCGGCGCAAGTTTCAGGAAGATTTGCTGGCGCTGGTGCAAAATGAAAACAAGACCTTCATCTTTGTCACCCATTCGATCGAAGAGGCGGTCTATGTCTCGGACCAGATCGCCATTCTCTTGCCCCGCCCCAGCCGCGTCTCGGAAATCATCCGCCCGTCAAGCTTTCGCGGCAAGGGTGTCGACAACATTCGCCGTGACCCGGAATATCTTGATATCGTGGATGAAATCTGGGCCTCGCTGCGCAGCTATGTGGAATAGGGCGGAACATGACGGTATTCGGCTATAAGCTACCCGCGATGTCCTCGCTGATCCTCTGGGGGCTATTGTGGGAAATCATCGGCCAGCTTGACCTGACCTTTTTTGTCCCGCCCCTGTCCGAGGTATTCGCGACCCTGTTTTCGATCATCGGCACCCCGGCTTTCGTCAAGGCCATGTCCGAAACCGCCTATGCCTTTTTTGCGGGGGTCTTCTTTGCGATCATCATCGGCATTCCCACCGGCATCCTGATGGGCAAGAACCGCCTGCTTGATGAACTGCTGCTGCCTTGGGTCAACATCTTTCTGTCGGCACCCCTGACGGCGCTGGTACCGGTTCTGATGGTGCTGTTT
>JBATDH010000117.1:0-2483 GCA_049663365.1 Albidovulum sp.
GCCCAGACAATCGACGAGCGGTTGCCCGATGCGCAATAGGCAAAGACCGGGCCGTTGGCCGTCATCATCGCGTCCCGCTGGGCGGCCACGTTTTCACGGGTGATCGCGCCACCGATGACCGGGTTCAGGATGAACTCCATGCCTGCCGCCTCGATCAGATCGCGCATCTGGTCGGCCTGGATGTCGGGCGTGATTTCCGCGTCGGGGCGGTTGCAGATGACGCGCACAAAACCGGCGGCTTTGATCGCGGCCACATCAGCCGGGACGATCTGCGGCGAAACCGCATAGGTGGGTGTCAGATTGCGGGCGTCCATTCCATTCTCCTCAGGCGGCCAGCCGGTCGATCCGGGCCCGGACCGATGGCGCGCCGATCATACCGGTGATCATTGCCATTAGAAAGACAAGACCGCCAGTGCCGCCGAACCCGAGCGAGGCAATCGCCGGGCCGGGGCAAAGCCCGACAATACCCCAGCCAATGCCGAAAAGCAGCGAGCCAAGAACCAGGTTGCGGCCAATCGTCGGGGCGGGTGGCGGGGGAAATTCGCCACCCAGCACCGCGCTTTCCATCCTGGGGGCGATGCGCCACGCGATGGCCATGGACAGGATCGCGCCCCCCATGACGAAGGCCAGTGTCGGATCCCAGGCTCCGAAAATGTCGAGCCAGCCCTGAACCTTGCGGGTGTCGGTCATGCCCGAGATCAAAAGCCCAAATCCGAACAGCCCGCCGGACAACAGGGAAAACACCAGCCGACCCATCAGATCACCCCCAGCAGGTGGCGAAAGATCACCATCGAAAGGCCGCCGCCGAGCAGGTAGAACACCGTGGCCACAATGCCCCGCAGGGAAAAGCGCGAAATGCCGCAAACGCCGTGCCCGGAGGTGCAGCCATTGGCCAGCCGCGTCCCCAGCCCCACACAGATCCCCGCCAGAATTACCAGTGGCAAGGCGGAGGTCAGATGGGTTTCACTGCGCAATCCCAAGGTCGACACCAATGTCGGCACAGCTATCAACCCGGCAACGAAGGCCAGGTTTTCGCGCGTTCTGGCCCGGTCCGATCCATCGACCAACCCGCCGAAAATGCTGGACGCGCCCATGACCCGACCATTGACCAGCAGGAAAACTGCGGCGGCGGTGCCGATGATCAGCCCGCCGCCAAGCCCCCAGAGCCAATCTGTCTGCATCTGTCCCCCTTGGGCAAACCTCTGTGCCCCTGACCTGGCGGATTGTCTATGGCCAATGCAATACCCATATCAAGTCTCGAATTTGGATGCACCGCCGGTGCAAATGGCATGTTTGACTTGCATCAAGGCAGGTTAAGGGCGAGCCTGTGAAAACTGGCGTGAGAGGTAAAGGAGTGAGAAATGAAATCTGACGCGCTGCGCAAAACCCAGATGGAGACCCGCCAAGCCGATCTCATGCGGCGCATCGCCGGGATCGGGGCCGAGCTTGACAGCCATGAGGCCAAGGACTGGGAAGAAATGGCAGTGGAGCGCGAAACCGATGAGGTTCTCGAAGACCTCGGTCAAGCCGCCCAGCAAGAGCTGCGCATGATCGACGCCGCTCTGGCACGTATGGCCGAAGGCGAATACGGCGATTGTGTGCGCTGCGGCGACCGGATTTCCGAAGAACGGCTTGACCTGCTGCCGGCCACACCCTTTTGCCCCAACTGCGCTTTGTAATGTGTTGCCGGTTCGGCCCGCGTGCCGAATGAGTGGCCATTATCACAGCAAGTCATTGCCAATGCTGGCGTTGGCCGTAGAATTGCGGCCAGTGTAACGCATCTGTAAAAGGGCCAAGATGCCGGATCCTGTCGCAATTCGTGTCGCTGACGGCGTGGCCGTGATCACCCTTGACAACCCGCCGGTGAATGCCCTGTCGGCCCCGGTCCGCAGTGGACTGGCCGCAGCATTGGCCGAGGCCAGTGTCGATACGGCGGTGCGGGTCATCGTTCTGGCGGCGGTCGGGCGCAGTTGGCCGGTGGGGGCGGATATTCACGAATTCGGCCAGGCGCCGGTTGGCCCCGATCTGCCCGAGATATGTGCGGCCATTGCCGATTGCCCCAAGCCCGTGATTGCGGCCCTGCATGGCTCGGCGCTGGGGGGCGGTCTTGAATTGGCGCTGGTGGCCGATTTTCGCATGGCCGCGTCCGGCACCAGCCTTGGTTTTCCAGAAGTGTCGCTGGGCCTTTTGCCCGGTGCCGGAGGCACCCAGCGTCTGCCGCGCCTGATCGGGGCGAAGCCCGCGCTTGGGATGATGCTGTCGGGGTTGCCCATTGCGGCGGAACGGGGGGTCGAACTGGGGCTGATCGACGAGGTGGTCGCAGGCGATGTGACGGTTGCGGCACAGGAACTGGCGCAAAAACTGGCGACCGGCCTGCGCCGGTTGCGCCCCGGACCGCGCCCGAACCGGTTGCGCGAAGATCCGGGCCTCTGCCTGGAGGCGGTGGCCGATGCCAGAAAGGGTCTGGCGGGCCCGCGTCTGCC
>JBATDH010000118.1:0-5409 GCA_049663365.1 Albidovulum sp.
CAGAGCCGGTAGAGGCGCTCCTGGTCTGCCCATGTGAGCGGCATCGGATTGCGGATGATGCGCTCCAAGGTGAGGTCAACGGGTTGCGTACCATCGCGGATGGCCGTCTGGATCCTTGGCGACAGGAAGGCGAGTTGGGTGCGGGTGCGGATCAGGGCGTCGTGATGCCCGGCCGTGCCCGCGGTCTCCGCCATGGCTTTGCCGGCTCGGAGATCGCGCGCCCAGTGATGTGCGTCGGTGAGCGCGCGCAGAAGCACCGGGTCCGGTGTCGGGGCCGGTTCCCCGATCACGAGCTTGGCCTCAACGCCGCGCCGGCGCAGTTGAAAGGGGACCGAGAGGGTCGCAAGGTCTGGTGCGATGTCGTTGGCTGGTACACCCAAACTCACGGCCAGTTGGGTCGGATCCAGCGACAGGTCAACCCTGCCCGCCGCGATCTTGCCGGCAAGGAGGAGAGACCGGATCAGTTTGACCTCGCCCTGGCGCAGGTGCTGGACCACCTCTTGTGCCGCCTTGGTGATCGCCTCTGCGCTCCGCAGGTCGGGCCTGACCAGCAGGCGATGGGCCTTTGAAGCCCCATCCAGGTGATCGGCGATCGACTTTGCGATGAGGCGGTCGAATGTCGGGGCGGGCAGTCGCCAGCCTGTGGGGTCCGGGCCGCCCGAGATAAGCCGGTTGGAAACATAATAGGTAAGGCGCCGCCCCCGCCGGATCGTGTGGGTGGGCGTCAGCCGGTCGCCGGTCTCATCCCTGAACTTGCCGATGAGCAGTGCCGGTGCCTTGGCCGCACCGAGGGCAACGGATCGGCCGCGCGGGCGCGCGCCTGCGGACTGGAGCCTCGCCTGCACCCGGTCCCAAAGCCCCTGGTCGATCACTGCCGGATGCAGGCCGGGCCAGATCTGATCCTTGTGTCGGATCTGCCCCAGATAGACCGGGTTGGTCAGGATCTTGTGGATCTGCCCGCGCGAGAAGGCATTGCCGCCCTGGATCCGGCCGGAGCGGAAATGATGGTGTTTGGAGCGTAGCCCTTGCCGGGCGGCTTCGCGTTCGACCAGACACAGGCGGCCGTGCCTGTCGTAAAGATCGAAGAGACGTCGCACGGTCTCGGCCTCGGCCGTGTTGACGACAAGTTCGCGGATCTTCGGGTCGGAATGTGGGTCATAGCCAAGGGGCGGAATACCCCCCATCCACATTCCCTTCTTCTTGGAGGCCGCGATCTTGTCGCGGATCCGCTCGGCGGTGACCTCGCGCTCGAACTGGGCGAAGGACAGAAGGACGTTGAGGGTAAGGCGGCCCATGGATGACGCAGTATTGAAGGCCTGGGTCACCGAGACGAAGGAGCAATTGGTGGCATCAAGTCGCTCGACCAGCTTGGCGAAGTCAGCCAGCGACCGGGTCAGGCGGTCGATCTTGTAGACAACGACCATGCCGATGCGACCGGCATCGATCTCGGCCAGCAGGCGCTGCAGCGCCGGGCGGTCGAGGCTGCCGCCGGAAAGCCCGCCGTCATCAAAACGGTCCTTGGCAAGAACCCAGCCTTCCTGGCGCTGGCTTGCGACATAGGCGGCACAGGCCTCATGCTGGGCGTCGAGCGAATTGAAGCCCTGATCGAGGCCCTCCTCGGAGGACTTGCGGGTATAGATGGCGCAGCGAATGGTTGGCCTGGTCATCTGTCCAGGCCCTCCTTCAGGCCAAAGAAGCGGGGCCCGGACCAGCGGGCACCGGTGATGGCGCGGGCGACGGCGGAGAGCGAGCGATGGCGCTGGCCTTTCCAGATATACCCGTCGCCCGTCACCTCGACCACATGGGTTGCCCCGTTCCACTCGCGCAAATACCGTCCGCCGGGTTTTGGCGCCGACTTTGAACCCAGGGCCTTGGCCCCCAAAGCCTGCCGCTCAAGCTTCGCCATAAACCCTTTCGGCAGGCCGCCCGATCGGCGGGCCTGAACCTCGAAGGCCAGGAACCGCCGGATAAATTGTTGGCTCAGGCTCTTTGGGACCGATGTGGCGAAGACCAAGGACCAGGCGCTGATCAGCGCCGCCCGGTCCATGGTCTCGATCTCGGCCACAGTCGGGACCGTCATGGGTGCTCCGGGGTGCCGGTCAGATGATAGACCGGGCTGCCGCCTTCTGCCTTGGATGGCAGCCGCTCAACGCGGTATCCGGCCTTGCGCAGCGTGCTCAGCGCGGCACGCACGGAATGGGGCTGCCAGCCGGTGGCGCTTTGCAGGGTTGCCAGATCGGCGCCAATTTTGCGCGCAATGAGCTTGCGGACAAGCGCTGCCTTGGTCTCGCGGGGTTTTGTCTCGGTTGATTTTTGCATGATCTTCTCCTCGGTTCAGAAGGGGTGGCACATTGCCAGCCCCTAGCGAGGCAAGCCCGGGATCGTCCGGGCGCAGGACCAATGACGCTCTTCTGGCGCGCCTAGTCCAGTCAATTGTGAGGCTGGGGCGAGTTGTCGCCCCGGAGGCCGTTTGTCAACCAAAAACAACAGCTTGAAATATTTTCTGTTGACCGTTGGGCGGCGGTAGACTAACTTTCCGCCAGTGTCGCGCAGGAGGCGTCGGCCAAAGTTCCAAACAACGTAGCCCGTGACAGGCTCGTGGTTGTGGATCTGGTCCCTCCTGAAGCCGCCAGTCCCACTTCCGCATCAGACTGCACGACAAGTGGAGGCAAAAGATGGCTGACTCAATTAGAAACACAGAAGATGACGGTGGCGTCCTGCCAAGCGGTAAGGTGGATTTGCGTCCCGCAGGTCCCGTTCCGGTCGACGAAACGCGGGGACAGGACGCGCCGGACGCCCAGCCACCCCGGTGGGCGCCGCCGAATGATCTCTTCCGCCACCCAAAGATCGTCATGGTCAAGATCGACCGGATCAAGCAGGCGCCACGCCGGATCCGGCGGGCAATGGCCAGGCAGATAGAGGCCGTGAAGGATTCCATGCGCCGTTTTGGGTACCGACTCCCCATCCTCATCGACCGCAAGTGCGAAGTGATCGACGGTCATATCCGTCTGGAAGCGGCGCGGCAGCTCGGTGCGGACGTGATAGCCTGCATTGTCGTGGACGATCTGCCCGATCATGAGATCCGCCGATTGGCGCTGTCGCTCAACAAGCTTCAGGAGGGCGGCGAATGGGACGACGCCATGCTGAAGCTGGAGGTCGGCGAACTCATCGAGATTGATGGAGACATCATCTTTCCGGGCTTTGAGTTCCAGGAGATCGAGGCGATCCGGTTCGGCGAAAATGGCGACGATGAGGGCGCAGATCCGCTCGATGATATCTCGGGGTTTGGACAGGGTGACCAACCACCAGTGACGCAAACGGGCGATCTCTGGATCCTCGGCGATCACCGTCTTCTTTGCGGTTCTGCCCGTGACGCCGAGGCCGTCGATCGGTTGCTCGACGGCAGAACCGTCAGGATGGTTCTGACAGATCCACCATTCAACTTAAAGGTCTCGGAATTGAGGGTGGCGGTTGACTTTCCCGAGTTCCACGAAGCCTCGGGGGAAATGGACCGGGCGACATTCATCGGCTTTCTTCAGGAGACCCTTGCTCACGCAGCCGCCTGGCTTGTTCCCGGTGGGCTTTTATATGCCTTCATCGACTGGCGGCACATAGGTCACATGGAAGAGGCCCTTGGCCGGATCGGCCTCCACATCCTCAATATATGCGTCTGGGTGAAAGATGCTGCGGGCATGGGCAGTTTCTATCGCTCGCAGCACGAATTTATCTATGTTGCCCGCAAACCCGGGGGGCGCCATTTGAACAACATTCAACTCGGCCGTTTCGGGCGCAATCGCAGCAATGTCTGGACCTATGCCGACGCCACCGGTGGCGCGCGGTCCGCGGAAGATGACTTTGCCCTGCATCCGACGGTCAAGCCTGTCCGTCTTCTCAGGGACGCGATCCTTGACTGCACCGAACCGGGTGATGGTGTGCTCGATCCCTTTGTTGGCAGCGGCAGTACATTGCTTGCCGCCGAACGCGCCCGTCGCCGCGGCTTCGGCCTCGAGATAGAACCGCATTACGTCGATGTCGCGATTCGGCGTTGGCAGCAGTTGACCGGCGTGGACGCGGTCCATGCCGGTACCGGCCAGACCTACATAGAGCGCGCAGCCCAGCCGACGGTGCCTGACGCGCCCAGCCCGACATCCCCATCCATTGTTGGCACGGTCCCGCAGGGATCCACCCAGGTCGAGGAGTTTTGATCATGAACGAGCCCAAGAACGGCAGCTATGATATCGGCTATGGCAAACCGCCCCCAGGCGGCCAGTTCAAACCGGGCCAGTCCGGTAATCCCAGCGGCAAGAAGAAGGGTAAAGGCCTCGCCCATTACCTTGCCGACGTCGGTGAGCAAGAAAAGACCTTCATGCAAGGGGGAAAGCAGGTGACCATGCTTGCAAACCAAGCGCTTGCACAAAGCATCTTCACTGACGCGATCAAGGGCAAACATGCGGCGGCCAAGATCGTGCTCGACGCCCACAAGTCGGTCGCAGGCGATCTGCCCCTTGCAGATATGGTTCTTGCCGGGCCGGAAGAGCTGGAAGTTGCCCGCACCCATGCCAACTGGCTGAAGCTGATCGAAGACTGTGAGAAGGAGGCCGCCAATGCTGATGCTGCCGAGTGACCTGAACGGGCGCGAGCTCTTTGCCACAAACATGGCTGGCCTGTTGCGCAATGACCTGCACGCCTACATGCATCGGGCGTTTCTGGAGTTATACCCGGGCAAGACCTTCTTGCCGGCCCATTATATCCGCGCGATCTGTCACCAGCTTGAAAGGGTCGAGCGCGGTGAAATACGGCGGCTGCTCATCCTTCTGCCACCCCGGCACCTGAAGTCGCATTGCACCAGCGTCGCCTTCTCGACCTGGTTCCTGGGGCGCCATCCGTCCGCCAGTGTGGTGGGGGCAAGTTACAACGCGGACCTTGCCCAGTCCTTCAGCGGCCATGCCCGGCGTTTGTTGGAAGCGCCCTGGCACCGCGCGGTCTTCCCGCATCTGGCCCTCGATCCCAGAAAGGCCTCGGCCGAGGAACTGCGGATCCGCCAATTTGGGGGGCGGCGGATTGCAACCTCTGTCGGGGGTACCTTCACCGGCAAGGGGGCCGATCTGATCATCATCGACGATCCGATCAAGGCCGACGATGCCTTCTCGCAGGTTCGCCGGGACGATGTCTACCACTGGATCATCTCGACCGTGCTGAGCCGGTTCGATCATCCGAAGACCGGGGTGTTGATCGTTTTGGCACAGCGTCTGCATGTCGATGATCTGCCGGGGCGGCTGATTGCTGCCGGTGGCTGGGAAGTGCTCGAACTGCCCGCCATTGCCACGGCCCCAGCGAGTATCCCGATCGGGGGCGGGATGGAATGGCAGCGGCCGCTTGGTGACATTCTTCACCCTGAAAGGATCGATC
>JBATDH010000119.1:0-12818 GCA_049663365.1 Albidovulum sp.
GCCGATACTGGAGCTTATAGATTGCCTGAAAAAACCAAATACGCCGAATCACTAAGGCACATTAGGGGAAAATGAACCATTTTCTACCCCATGATCAATTCAAGGTTGCGTTTCAGGATTGTTTCACCAATGTGATTAATGATCAGCTTCACCCGCGACTTTGAACCAACAACCTGATCCCATCCTTGGATCGGACCGTCAGATGCGCCACCGGCATCGTTTCCTGACCGTCGATCAGCGCAAATCGCAAGTCCCGGACCAGAAGCGCCAGAAAAAGCACCCCTTCGATCATGGCAATGCCCGCGCCCGGACAAACCCGCGACCCGGCAGAAAAGGGCAAATACCCTTTGCGCATTGATTGCTTGGTCTGAGACGACCGCCAGCGATCGGGATCGAACGCGTCCGGATCATCCCATATCCGTTCATGCCGGTGAATATGCCAGGGCGAAATGACGATTTGTGAGCCGGAGCGCAAATCGCGGCCCCGGAAGGATTCCGGGTTCATGTTTTCGCGCACCATCATCGGCACCGGCGGGTAAAGGCGCAAAGCCTCGCGAAATACGTTTCGCGTGAACTCAAGCCGGGATATATCTGAAAAATCTATATTATCCCCAATAGACCTGACCTCATCCGCCACTTTTTCCTGAGCCTCCGGATCGGCGGCCAGCAGGTAAAGCGCCCAGGCCAGCGCCGAGGCCGAGGTTTCGTGCCCGGCCAGAAAAAAGATCGCAACCTGATCGACCATCTCACCTGCGGTAAAGGTTGATCCGGTGGTCGGATCGGCGGTGGTCATGATCTTGGTCGCCAAGTCCGTCGGGGCCGTGCCCGCGCGGATATCCTGCATCCGATCCTCGACCAAGCGGGTTATGAGACCACGGATTTCCTTTGCCGTCTTGCGCGCCGCGCGGCGATGAAATCTTGGAAACCACCCCGGTAACGGCAGAAAGGCTGCCAGGTTCAGCAAGGGCTGGCTGCGTTGATGCCGGCGGAACTGGGCAAAGACCCTGGCGGCGATTTCATTCTCGATCGGGATCGAAAACAGTATCCGAAATATCACATCCGCAGCCGCATGGCTTGCCTCGGTTTCCATCTCCACAGCCTCGTCCGCGTGCCGGAGCAACCGGTCACGGGTCGCCAGCGCCGCCGCGCGCATCGCCGGAAAGGCCTCTTTGATCCGCCCGCCTTCAAATGCCGGATCAATGATGCGCCGCTGTCGCCGCCAGATTTCACCATTGGTCAAAAACACCGATTGTCCCAGCAAGGGCGCCAAACCTTCGCGCACCCGGTTCGATTTGGGGAAATCATCGGGCCGGACCTTGAGCACGAGATCGACAAGGTCAGGGTCATTGCACAGATAGGACCGGAAGAACGGCGTTCGAAACTCGGCCATCCAGGCCCGGTAGAGCTTTGCTGGCTGCGCTGACAGGATGTCGCGCCGAAACAGCCGCAGATAGTGCAGCAGCGATACCTTTTCGGGACGGGGCACGGGTTTGGGCGGGATCATGCGATATCCCTGTAACGGTTCCAGACGGTCTCGATACGGCTTTTTGACGGCTCGCGGTCCTTGAACCGGTCGGCAAGGCCGCGTGGCCCGGCGGTAATCTGAAAATAGTCGTAATCGCCCGGACGGTCAAAGGCGCAAAGATACTGGAAATGCAGGCGAAAAAACCGCCAGCGAAGCGCGTGCCAGCGTTCCGGCGACAACGTTTGCGTGAAAGCCGCCGACAGGATCAGCGGCCAGCGTTTGCCCACCGGTGCCACACCGGTCACGCTGACCGGATCACAAAGCGCAAAGGCACAACCATCGCCGGGGGCGGTCACATCGACCCATGTCAGTTCAGCCCGCGCCGAAAGATAGGCCAGATCCGCCCGCAACCGCTGCGCCTTGGGCAGAAACGAGGCCATCGGCACCACCTGGCCCAGCGACAGGAACGCAATACCGGCCTCTTTCGGCACAGCGCCCGACCGGATCAGATCGGCCAGAACCGACACTGCCAGATGCGCCCCGGACGAATGTCCCACCACCAACACCTCATCCCAGTCTTCGCTCAGCGCGGCGGCAATCCTTTCCTTGAACATCACGAGCCTCGCCTCCAGCACCGGGGGATTTGCACCATTGGCCTGTGCGGTAAAGGCATAGTCATGCATCAGATAATAGGCGTAAAACCACTTGTCCTTGGTCCTGAACCAAGCCAGCAACCCCGCCGCCGACATCAACCCGACGATGCCGGCCATCCAGTTCTGCAACGCGCCAAAGTGACCGACACCCGCCCGGTTGGCCATGGCCGTCAGACCCGCTGATGTAAAGTGCCACGCCAAGCCAAAAAGCCCGACGCCAAGAAACAGCTGCGCCAACAGCATCACGATCGGATAAAGCGCCGCGATGGTCGGCCCCTTTCGCAGACGGCTCAGGCGGAATATTGCCCCCGACCCGACATAAACCCAGACCGTTTTCACCAACTGCCAATAGGTCGCGCAAATGCCGTCGCTCATCGAGGCGCGCACAATGTCGGACCAGACCAGAACCTCGACATCCGAGCTGACCTCAACACCTTCCATCACCGCCGTGACCCGCCAGCCATAGCGGCCCCCTTGCCCCGCCGCCTTCAGCGAAAGATGGTAGCCACTGATTTCAGCCTGAGCGGCCGCTTCCGTGCGATAAAGCTCGCGGTAACGGCGCGGGTGAAAGGGATCAAACCCCGGCACATAGAAAACACGGCGACGCTTCACCCGTTTTGCCGTGCTGTCCCCCATTCGCCTGCCCCGCCGTTTCTGGTTGCCGAACTCTAACGCGAAATCCGGAAAATCTGAATCAGATTTGTGGGTTTCAAGACAGGTTCATAGCTTGCCTGCCTTAGCGCAAAAGTCCAACCTGCGCAGCAATGTCCCGAGAGGGGAAGATCAGCGCGTTGTTTACGGCGTCGAGTCGACCCGCAGGTTTCTGCCGGCGCTGACGTCCTTTTCGGCTGATGGCAGTGTCCAGTCTTCGGCGGTTGCCTCGTCAATCCACTGTGCCATTGCGGGATGTGCACGGATCGCCCCAATATAATCGGAAATCTGATCTGGAACGGAAATGGCGTAGGTGGCCAGGCGGTTCACGAGGTGCGCCGACATTGCGTCAGCAATTGTGAAGTGACCAAACAGGAAGGGTCCGTTTCGACCATGGTCGGCACGAAGCTTGGTCCAGCTTTCGACAATATGATCGATGGCTTCCTGGACTTCGGGGTCGGGTTGCACCGGCGCTGTACGTCGGCGGACATTGGTATCAAGCGAAAAGACGATTTTGCGGGGCGATCCGGGGTAACTTCCCAGCGCATGCATTTCGCACGAAAATGCCCGAGCTACGGCGCGGGCCATGCGATCTTGGGGCCAAAGCCGGGCTTCGGGCGCAAGTTCCGCCAGATACTCACATATAGCCAGAGAATCCCAGACCACCAATCCGTTGTGATGTAACACCGGCACCCGGCCGGTCGGCCCGTATGCCAGCATCTGCGCCCGCGTATCGGGCTGGCCAAAGCGAATAAGAACCTCTTCAAAGGGCAGCTTTGTCACTGACAAACATAACCACGCAGGCAGAGGCCAGAGGCAATAGTTCTTGTCGGCGATGACAAGGGTCATTTCAGCCATCGAGCATAGCTTCCAGTTCGCTCACCGATGTAAACATCGGCGAATGGGAGAAAGATGACTTGGTGATTTTCAAGTTTGGGAAATGCGTCACCATATAGGTGATCACCTCTTCGATTTCGATGGTAACGGCAAAACGCCCGATGCATGAAAAAATACCGCCACCGAAATTCAGATGGGTCGGTTTGTCGGGGCGGTAAATGTCAAATGTCTCGGGATCCGGGAAATAGTTCGGATTCCAGTGGGCCGCACCAATGTTGGGAAAAATCGCCTCTCCTTTTGGGATATGCACACCGTCCAGCTCGACATCTTCCAGCGTTTCGCGCGATGTCGACAGCGACCGGGGATGATAGCGCATCACTTCGCGCAGGGCCTGCGGGACCAGAGAAGTATCTTTGCCCAATGCGCCCCAGATTTCCGGGCGGCTTGCCAGTTCGATCACCGCAATGGCGATCTGGTGGGATGAGTTGTCGGTATTAGCCTCGGCCAGTTTCACCACCCAGTTGCGCAGTTCGTCTTCGCTGAGATGGCCGGCATCCGTGGCCCGGATCAGGTCTGAAAGAAGGTCATCACCCGGATTCTGGCGAGCGACTTCCACACGCGTATCGACATATTCAAGAAGACGTTCAAATCCTTCGGTGACATCCTTGGTTGTCTCTGGGTTACGGGTATGGACCTGCTGAACAATATGCGAGGTGCGCGAGACAAATTCGGCATCGTCCATCGGCGCATTGATCCAGTAACAATAAACCCGGCTGGGAATGCGATCACATAAAGCTTCGATCAGATTGACCGGCTGGCTTTTGACGATGTCGCCAAAAGTCAGCTTCACGACATGCTTTATATCGGTTCGGAATCGCTCAGACCCTTCCGGTCCCATCAGAGTGGTGAGCGGTACGCGCAACCTGCGGCGGGTTTCGCCGCGATTGTGGAAAGAGATCGAGTTGCGTTTGTAGTTCAGCGCCGGACCTTCGGGAAGTCCGAGGACATCCATAAGTTTCGGGTGGCCTGTGCCAAAATTGCGCGACAGAATGGTGTCACGGCAGAGGTCGTAGTCAAAAATCTCGATCCCACGTTTTGACCGCCCAAGTTTGAACCGGGCTGCGTATCCCGCCAGTACAGGCAAAGGTGTGGCCAGATAGTCGGCCGCACCAAAATCTATTTCAGGCAGGTCAGATAGAGATTTCATCAAAGCTCACTGATCAGGGTCCTCTCAACAGGATGGGTTGCATCGCACCGTTGTTCAAGCGGCTTTTTCAGTTGCGGCACCGACGGCCAAAGGAACCTCGCCTTCAATAGTGGCGCGTTGCATCACCCGGCGATGTTTGGCGACTTCGCCGAAATAGTCGCTGACAGCGTGATGCAGGCAAACCCGGTTGTCCCAAAGAGCCAGCGAGTGTTTTTGCCAGGCGAGACGGCAGCCGAGATGCGCCTGAATTGAATGCTCATAAAGGAATTCGAGCAGGGGGGCACTTTCCTTGTCGGTCATACCCGTGAAGCGCTTTGTAAAAGCCAGCGAGGCGAACAGGGCCTTGCGTCCGGTGACAGGATGCACGCGGACAACAGGATGGGTTGCGCCCATAGCGTCGTTCTTGGCCAATTCTTCCATGGACTGAAAGCGGTTAGAATATTTCGTAGGATTGCCGGATTCGTTTTCGGCATAAAGCCCTTCCAAAAGGTCTTTCATCCCATCCGACAGCGTTTCATAGGCCAGATACATGTTGGTAAATGCGGTGTCGGCCCCATAGGGCGGGATTTCTTTTGCGTAGAGTGTGGCCCCCAATGGCGGACGCTTCAGAAACATCAGATCGGAATGGTAATAGCTGTCCCATGAATAGGATTCGCCGGGCTCCCGGATGATCTGAAAAATCTCGGGAATGTCGGGCAAGCCCTTTACATACGGGTGAGGAATGATCGGACCAAAGCGGGCGGAGAAATCAAATTGCTGTTGGTCGGTCAGGTTCTGATCCCGGAAAATCAGCACCAGAAAGGTGTGAAAAGCATCTTCTATTTCGGCCCAGGCGGCTGGGTTCAGGTCACGCGACAGGTCAATATCAAAAACCTCGGCCCCCATCGCGCCGGTGATAGGTTTTACGGTGATGTGTTGATAGGTTTTCATGCCATTTTCCTCAAACTGGGACGGAAGGGAATATATCAAGGGTCACATGGAAAACTCCCAAAAAGGGGTATGAAAGGCGACACAAACGTGCACTAATGCGTCTATGCAAATCATGATCGTTTTGGTGCCGGGGTTTTCCCACCTGACCCTTGGGGCCATCATTGAGCCCTTGCAAACCTTGCGCCGAATTGCCCCGGAATGTGGCGTTGAGTTCGAACTGGGCGCGATCGATGGGCCTGAGGTTGCTTCGTCAGCGGATGTGCGAGTGCACTGTCCGCTGTCCTTTGCCGACTGCATCAAGGAGCTTAGGGGGCCGCGCAGGCCAGATGCGCTGTTTCTGTGTCTTGGGTTGCGGACGCCGTACCATGCGCAACGTGATATTCAGAAACTGCTGCGTGTGGCGCACCGTGCTGGCGTGCCCCTTTTTGGAACTGGATGCGCCGCCTGGAAAATGGCCGATGCCGGTATACTGCAGCGAGGCAGTGGCACTGTGCATTGGCAAACGCTGGCCGCGTTTGCCGAGCGTCACCATGATGTTGCAGCGCTGGATGCCCTTTTTACCACGTCTGGTCACGTGACCAGCACACCGGGAGAAGCGGCTGCATTGGATATGGTCATCGCCTTTGTCGAGGATTGGTTTGGCGCAGGTCTGGCCCAACAGGTTTGTCGCCAGCTCATGATCGGCTTTCCCCGCCGCGCCGATACGGTGCAACCGCGAGACCGATCTGCCCAATGGCGCGATGCACCGCAAAGCCTGCGGCAAATGGTCGCTTTGATGGGTGAAAATCTAGAAAGCCCGCTGCGGGTTCGCGACATTGCGTCGGCTGCTGGGCTGTCGGTGCGCCAAGCCGAGCGGCAGTTTCGGCGCTATTTGGGTATGGCGCCCAAAAGACACTATCTCAGGCAGCGTCTGGAACATGGCCGCCTGCTGATCGAACAGACTTCCATGTCGATACTTGAGATTTCGATTGCCGTAGGATTTTCCACCCGCCGGGTTTTCACGTTGTGCTATCGTCGTGAGTTCGGGTTCCCACCGGCACATACGCGGCGCAATCCTTAAGGCATGCCCTTGAACTCGGGCAAAGCCGGGTCAATCGGAGTGCTGTCCAAGCTACTGGCCCTGAAAACGTTCCGTTCTGGTCGGATTGCATACGGCTGATCTATGCACCCAGCCCTGACCCCGATAAGGTCGGGCCAGGCGGCAGCGCAGGCAAACAATTGCGAGCCACATGTCAGACAGAACTTCTTGACAACTTCGGTCCCCCGGTCGGACCGATGTGAATAGCTGCCAAGGATGCCTTTAACAATGACATCGGACAGACGGAAATAGAGCATCGTTCCATACACCGCCCCAGTGGTGCGACGGCAATCGGCGCAATGGCAATTGACCGTGGATATCGGCAGCACATGGGCGGTGAAGGAAACAGCACCACATAGGCAATGACCGCTGAGTTCTGGCCCAGCGCCGGTCATTGAGAAAACTCTAAACAGTTTTCCTTGTCGCGCTTAAAGCGTATCACATTTGCACATCTACCACTGAAAGCCTGGGCATCTCGATGACTAAACCTTCTGATCCTCATGGACTTTACGCGGCTGTCGGACAGGCAGTCAAGGAAGCGCGGTTGCGGTCGGGGATGACGTTGGCGCAGTTGTCAAAGGAATCCGGTGTATCGACTGCAATGATTTCAAAGATTGAACGCGGTGATGTGTCGGCGTCGCTGGCGTCGTTGAATGCGTTGGCAAGTGCGATGGACCTGCCGGTGATCAATTTGTTTGCAGCAACTGCCGGTCAATCCGAAATTTCGTTTGTCAAAGCGGGAGAGGGCGTGACTGTACGCCGCAGCGGCAGCACCTATGGCCACGAATATGTGCTGATCGGCAGGTCGCTGAGTGGCGGGATCGAGGTAGAATCCTATCTGATCACACTGAGCAATCAGGACGTGCACATCCCGTTTTTTCATCAGCCCGGACAGGTTGAGCTCATTCAGGTCGTATCAGGGGAAATGACCTATCGTTGCGGTGATCAGATTTACGAAATGGCACCGGGGGATACCCTCACATTCGAAGCTGGCGCTCCTCACGGGCCCATTGTTCTGAAAACACCGAATGTCGTGTTTCTGACTGTAGTCGCAAGTCGTCAAGCATAGTATACCATTGCGATAAATTTCTACTGATAGTATATTTCGCTTCATTCAGATCGAAGGACTCTTTGATGGCAAACGCCGTACGCACCCCTATTACACAGGCCATGAGCGAAGGCGCATTGACCCGGCAAGAGCTCAAGGCGCTGATGACCCGGTCGGATCGGCCGGCGTTTGTCCGGCTGGCGATCTGGGCAATGCTTTTGTGTTTTACCAGCTCTCTGATCTGGCTGAGCTATGATAGCTTGTGGCTCATTCCCGCAATGTTCCTGCAAGGCATCGTGATCGTGCACCATTTTTCGTTGCAACATGAATGTGTGCATTACACTGCTTTCAAGACGCGGAAACTAAACGATATTTTCGGCAACTTGTGCGGGTTCTCTATAATCCTGCCCAATCAGCAGTTTCGCTATGAACATTGCGATCACCACACCTACACGCAGTTGAAAGGCAAGTATCCTGAACTGATCGAACTGCCAGTCTCGGTCGGTAAATATTTGTGGTATATTTCTTCGATCCCGTACTGGAAGAACAAGCTCGGCCAGATCGCCCGGCATACCGCTGGCAGATTGAACGACGATGACCGCACCTTTCTGTCCAAACACGAGGCACCGATTGTGTTTCGTGAAGCGCGGATAATGGTCGCTAGTTACGCAGCCATCTTGCTGTTTTGCGCCCTGACCGATTGGTGGGCACCGCTGTGGTATTGGATCATTCCGCTTTTCATGGGCGAACCGGTAATGCGGTTTATCCGGCTGACAGAACATGTAGGTCGACCGAATGTGGATGACATGAAGGAAAACACCCGGACGTCCTTGGTGTCGATTCCATCGCGTTTCTTGTCATGGAACATGAACTATCATGCGGAACATCACTATGCCGCGTCGGTCCCATTTCACGCACTGCCCAAGCTGCATGAAAAGCTGAAAGGATATGTCTATGTCGAAAGACGGGGCTATCTGGGCGCGCATATCGACATTATCTTGCAGTTGATCGGGCGCAAACCGCGTAGCGACGGTATGGTACCCTAGACATGACAGAACAGACGGGCGGGTCGCGGGAAAAAACCTGGCAGGATTTGATCGCCGTGGCCGACCTTGACCCCGGTGATGTGACACCGGTGACTTTGGGAGCCCGCGAATTGGCAGTCTTTGACGCCGTTGACGGCATCTTTGTCAGCATGGCGCGATGCACCCATGGCGCTGCAGATCTGTGCGATGGCTATTTTGACGGCACCCACATCGAATGCCCCCTGCATCAGGGTCTGTTTGATGTGCGCAGCGGGGCAGCGCTCGCAGCGCCAGCGCGGGTTGGATTGCGGATGCTGCAATCCCGAATAGTGGACGGGATGGTTCAGGTGTTGGTCTAAGCAAGAGACGGCGCGCGCCACAGCCCGCCGATTTCCCGCTTGGCGACATGATGTGCGATCAAGACCGATAATATCAGGCCGGACACCACGCTCGTACCGACGCCGTACCAGATATGCCAGATGTCCCACCCGAAAAGCGTCAGATACAGCCAGACAAAGAACGCGACCCCAAATCCCTGACGATAAATGCTGATCCAAAGCACGTAAATGGGGCGCCTCATTGCCTGTAACAGCGCGTTGATAATGAACAGCAGCGCGTAGACCGGCAGCAACACGGCATCGAAATGCAGATATCCGACACCGACGCGCAGAACTTCGGGATCCTGCGTGAAAAGCCCAACGGCAGCATCCGCCCCGAGCCACAGGATCGGACATGCGACAGCCATGAACAACAGCGCCACCCTGACACTGAATGCCACAGCGGCACGGACCCGAACAAAATCACGAGCACCGAAATTCTGCGCGGCGATCGGCAGAAGGGATGAAGCGACACCAAGGATCGGCAGCAATACCAGTTGTTCGATGCGCAGGCCGACACCGTAGGCCGCAATGGCATGGCCACCAAAACCCCTGAGCGCGTATTGCACCGCAAAACCGGCAATAATCATGATCTGCAAAGAAAAGCTGGAAGGCAGCATTTGCGTCGAAAGCGTTCCGAAAGTCGACGACCGTGGGCGAAAATGAGCACGCTTGATACCGATTGCGGCGTCTGATCCCAACAGGCGCATCAGCATGAACACCATAACCCCGCTTTGGCTCAACACGGTTGAAACCGCCAAGCCATCAAACCCGATACCTCCCCAAACTCCGGGTAACCCGTAGATCAGCAACGGGTTAAGCACGACATTTGCAAAAAATGCCGCGATCAAGGCACGGGTCAGGGATACGCTGTCACCCTGCGCCTGCAGCGCGCCATTGCAGGCATATGCTACCAAGAACCCCGGAATTGCCAGCAGCAGCACCAGAAGATACCGGTTGGCCGCATCCTGGTAGGCACCGGGCTCAGAAATAATGCCTACCAGCAATGGGCTAAGCCATAGGCCAGTCGCCATGAGAATGGCCGACAGAATTAGTGCAAATGAAAGCCCTTGACCGATCAGCCGCCGGGCCGCGCGTCGGTTCCTGGCCCCAAGCGATCCGCCAACCAAGGCGCTGATCGCCGAACTCAGGCCAAAGCCAAAGGCCACATAGATGAAGAAAACCCCAAACCCGATGGACAAACCGGCCTGGGATGAAGTTGCCAGACGTCCGGCAAAATACATATCGACCATGTTATAAAGCGTGTTGAAGACCATCCCCACCGCCGCCGGAATAGCCAGCATTCGAAAATGCTGTGACATCGGCCCGGTTGTCAGATCGACCTGCGAACTTGGCTTCATACAGGCGTTTCGGATTTTGTTTCCGCATCGATTTTTCGATTTAACATCTGACGAAATAATTTTGCACCAGCATCGAGTCCAAGGTCGATGTAGGGTGTTGCAGGGGCCTTCATGCCGGAATGAACGTGTTCAAGTACAGCACGGTCTTCTTCAAACGCCATGTGTGCGCCAGCGTTCATCCTCTCCGAGACTTCCTTGTCATGCGGATCGGTATTGCGGTGTTGGAACCAGAAATAACGGGTTCGATCCTCGTCAATTGGGGTCATGAAATTATAGGAAATATTGATCAGTGTCCTGTCAATCGGATCCTTGTCGGGCCCGCCAGTGCCGACCGGGGTATAGATTGATTTGTTCAGGCCGATGCCCGGCAGGCACATTTCGTAATGCTGGAGCCGGTCGCAATTGCCTTTGAACTTCACTATTCCAGCGTAATAGGGCGATGGTGGCTGTCCGTAAATCCAGCGGGAGACAACTACGCCGCGATCAGTTTTTGCGACATCGAGCGGGGCATCATCAGTGCCTGCCCCGGCGAAGGATGTAACATGCACCCAAGCCACATGGCTGGGGTCAAGCAGGTTGTCGCAAACCCAAAGGTAGTTGCAGTCAATGTCTAGGACGCCCCCGTCCGTGTAACCCCAATCGGGATTGTCGAAGTTATCAACGGGAAAAATCAGATCAGGATCGGCAAGATCGGGGTCGCCCATCCAGATCCACAACAAGCGATACCTGTCGACAATGGGATATGACTTGACCACCGCCCGGCGCGGGATTTGGCCACGCTGAGTCGGGGCCGCAACACATGTTCCGGCACAATCAAATGTCAGCCCGTGATAGCCGCATTCCACGGTATCACCGATCAGTTTCCCTTCGGACAAGGGCAATTTTCGATGTGGGCAGGCGTTTTCGAGTGCGACCGGCCTGCCCTTTTCGGTACGGTAAATCACTATCTTTTCGCCAAGAAAGGTTTCGGCTTTCAGATTGCGTCCATAGTCCGCAGACCATCCAGCGACGTACCAGCAGTTTCGCAAAAACATCCCAAACCGTTCCTTTTCAGCCTGAATTCATCTCAAGAATGGGTATTCCCGCGGGCTAAGTCCATCGTGAAACCATAATGACGTCGATAAGCAATTCTAATCCTCTAGCCGTGATCCCAGTCGATGGCTTCGGGAAACTTCGGCTGATCGGATGCCTCACTCTTGATCCAGTCCATGAACAGTTTGATCTTCTCGACCTCCTGGTTGTCGCGGGCACATACCAGCCAGTAATTGTATTGCGATATCGCCGTCTGCGGAAATGGCCGAACCAACCGACCGTCATGCAGCGCATCCAGCACAAGCGGCCCACGACCAAGCGCCACCCCGGCACCTTCGATGGCAGCCTGCACCACCATGTTGGATTGGCCGAATTTTCGGGTCCGTAAAGGACGAGGCAGGATGATTTCATTTTCAGAAGCCCAGAATTCCCAACTTGGGGGGACGCCTCTGGTATCATTCAGTTCGTCGCGCAAAAGGGTATGGTGCGCCAAGTCTTCGATCGTGCGCAACGGCTTGGATCCTTTTGCAAGGGCGGGCGCACAAACGGGACACAACAACTCTCCCATCAGGCGTTCGACGTAAAAACCGGGGTTATCGCCCAAGCCATAGCGAATACCGATATCGGCCTGATTGCGGCCAAATCCGGTAACTCCGGTGTCTGTAGTGATCGAAATCGACAATTCCGGATGCGTCTGATCAAACCGAAGAAGGCGTGGGAACAGCCAGATAAAGGCAAAGCCGGGCAAGCAGCTAATGACAATCGTGTTGTCAGCCCGTTTCTTGTCGCGAATATCTTCACATACATCCGAAATCCGCCCCAATCCGTCGGCAATGGCCTGGGCCAGCCGCAGCCCTTCCGGAGTAGGCGAAGACCGGCGAGCGCCGCGGGTGATCAGTTCCTGACCCAGCCATTCCTCCAATGTCTTCACGTGCTGACTGACCGCGCTTTGACTGACTTCAAGTTCATCCGCGGCGGCGCTGAAAGTGGCGTGCCGTGCCACCACTTCAAATGCCCGCAAGGAGGTATAGGGAAGATTCAGTATCATATTAGCTTTCCTAATGGATTACATAATCGAATTCAATTGGATCACTTCCCCTTATTCGTGACACTTGCTGCAATGCAGGGGATCGTTATGACCGACTACGCTGACC
>JBATDH010000120.1:0-3153 GCA_049663365.1 Albidovulum sp.
CGCCAGCGCCGCCTATTTTGTCCTGCCCGGCAATCGGCGGGGTGCCATGGGTGTTGGCAATGCCCCAATTTCGTCGCTCTCACCCCTTGGCCTTTCGGCCTCGGGCGCGCATATAAGGGGCAACATATGATCAAAGGGGGCACAGATGCTCGAATTCGGCCAGGCCAAGCCTGAAAGCACCGCGGACCTGATCAAGGACGTGTCTGAGGCGACCTTCATGAAAGACGTGATCGAGACCAGCAACGACGTGCCGGTCATCGTCGATTTCTGGGCGCCCTGGTGCGGCCCCTGCAAGACGCTTGGCCCGGCACTCGAAGCGGCGGTGACAGCGGCCAAAGGCAAGGTCCGCATGGTCAAGGTCAATGTCGACGAAAACCCCAACATCTCGGCCCAGTTGCGCATCCAGTCGATCCCCACCGTCTATGCCTTTTATCAGGGCAAGCCGGTCGACGGCTTTCAGGGCGCGGTGCAAAACTCGGAAATCAAGGCTTTCGTCGACAAGCTTTCGGCGCTGGCCGGTGATGGCGGGTTGGGCGAGGCGCTGGAGGCCGCCGAAACCATGCTGGCCGACGGTGCCGCCGTCGATGCCGCCGAAACCTTCGCGGCGATCCTGGGCGAAGAACCCGAAAACGCCGCGGCCTACGGCGGCATGGTGCGCGCCCATCTGGCGCTCGACAATCTTGATCAGGCCGAGGGGATGCTTTCCGCCGCCCCCGCCAAAATCGCCACATCGCCAGAGGTGGAAGCCGCCCGCGCCCAGCTTGCCCTGATCCGCCAGGCCGCCAATGCCGGCCCCGTCGCCGAATTGCTGGCTAGGGTCGAGGCCAGCCCCGACGACCTTCAGGCCCGCTTCGATCTGGCCAAGGCGCAACATGCCACCGGCGACATCGCCGCCGCTGTCGATACCCTTCTTGAGCTTTTCCGCCGCGACCGGGAATGGAACGACGCTGCCGCCAAGGCCCAGCTTTTCACCATATTCGATGCCTTGAAGCCCACAGACCCGATCGCGCTCAAGGGTCGGCGAAAATTATCCTCGATGATCTTTGTCTGATTGGCGGAATCGCGCTAGGATCGTCCCATGAAACTCCGTGGCGACCTGCCCGACAAGATTCCGCTCTTCCCTCTGCCGGGGGCGCTCTTGCTGCCGCGCGCGCTGTTGCCGTTGCAGATATTCGAGCCGCGCTATCTGGCCATGCTCGACGATTGCCTGAAAACCCCGCACCGGCTGATCGGCATGATCCAGCCGCGCCCGGTGCCGTCGGGCGGGGATGAACTGTCCTCCATCGGCTGCGCGGGACGGGTGACGGGATTTACCGAAACCGATGACGGGCGCTACCGCATCACCCTGTCGGGCATTTCCCGCTTTCGCCTGCGCCACGAGGTCTCGGGCTTTACGCCCTATCGTTGCGGCGAAGTTACCTGGGACGGCTTTGAACGTGACCGGGGGCAGGCGGAAAAAGACCCCGGCTTTCACCGCAAGGATTTCATGGCCCTGTTGAAACGCTATTTTTCCAACCGCAATCTTTCGACCGACTGGGAAAGCCTGCAAGGCGCGGAAAACGAGCTTCTGATCAATTCGCTCTCCATGCTCTGCCCCTTCGCCCCCGAAGACAAACAGGCGCTGCTGGAAGCCCCCTCGCTGGAAACCCGCCGCGAAACCCTTGTCACCCTGATGGAGTTTGCGCTGCATTCCGGCGGCGAGGAACCGATGCAATGAAAGGCCCGCGATGACCAACGAAATCAAACCCGACCGCCGGATGTTCGAGGCGCTGGTCTGCCCGCTGACGCATTCGCCGCTGCGCTATGACGCCGAAACCCAGGAACTGGTCTCGAAATCCGCCAAGCTCGCCTTCCCGATCCGCGATGGCATCCCGATAATGCTGGTCGATGAGGCGCGCCAAATCTGACCCGGATGTCGCGCCTCGGGTCGGCGTCAGCGGCGGATTTTGCGCAGGCGATCGATCAGGTGCGATGTGCCAATGACCACGTGATAAACGGCTTCGGAAATCATCAGCGAAAGGTCGCGCGACGGCGTGGGGAACTGGTTGATCATCGGAATGTCTCCTCTTCAGGATGGGAATGTCTGCTTGATGGGTCATTTTAATCCGCTCTGGACATGGCCGACAAACGATGATTTCTATCCATACAGATTAGAAATTCTTAACATTAACCCGCCCAAGGCCCATGATGCGCCGCCTACCACCATTGAAATCATTGCAAGCTTTTGAAGCCGCCGCCCGGTGGTTGAGTTTTTCTAAGGCGGCGGATGAGCTGTTCGTGACCCCGGCGGCGGTCAGCCAGCAGATCAAGCACCTGGAAGTTTACCTTGGCGTGACGCTGTTTCACCGCAAGACCCGCGCGGTCGAACTCACCGCCGAGGCGCGCACGGTATTGCCGCTGGTGACCGAGGGTTTCGACCGGCTGGCCGAAGCCGTCGAACGGCTGGCGGTGGACGAGGAAACCGGCCTTCTGACCATCAGCAGCGTGCCGACTTTCGCGATCAAATGGCTGTTGCAGCGTCTGCCCCAGTTTTCCACCCTCTATCCCGACATTGACGTGCGCCTCGACGCCTCGCTCGATTTGCGCGATTTTGATCGTGACGGGATCGACATCGGCATCCGTCTGGGCATGGGCGACTATCCGAACCTTCACACGGCCCGGATCTTTCGCGAAGAAATCAGCCCCGTGTGCAGCCCAGACCTGCTGACGGGCAAAAACCCGCTGCGCTGCCCGGAAGATTTGCGCCATCACCGCCTGATCCATGTCGACTGGGGCGATCTGAGCGTCGGTTCGCCCGATTGGCAGATGTGGACACGGGCGGCCGGGGTTGAGGGCGTCGATCTGAAACACGGGCCGCGCTTCACCGTCGAATCCATGGCCATCGATGCCGCGATAAACGGCGACGGCGTCGCCCTCATCAGCCATTCAGCCGTGGCACGGGATTTGCAGGCGGGCCGGTTGGTACGGCCCTTCGATCTCGTGCTGGCAACCGATCTGGCCTATTGGCTGGTCTGTCCGCATAGGCACCTGCGCCGCGCCAAGGTGCGGGTGTTTTGCGACTGGCTGCTGGAAGAGGCGGCCAAGGGGGCCTGAACCTTGAAAGAAATGAGCCGCAGGCTGGCAAGGATTCCGGCAAACCCTTCCGGCCTTTGA
>JBATDH010000121.1:0-3573 GCA_049663365.1 Albidovulum sp.
GGGGTTTCACACCCCCGGACCCCCGTGGAGTATTGCGGCAAAGAAGAAGACAGGCACGTGGTTGCGGATGCCTGCCGCTTGCGTCCGGTGATTTCCGCCGTAAGGTGGTCATTCGGAGGGGCTTTGCCCAGGACCGGGCGCGGATCGGTGGCGCGTTGCGGTTTTGAGCGGACGGAAGCAATGCCCCCGGAGGCCATGACGGAACCGGCAACCGACGCCCGGAATTGATAAAAAACGCAAGAGAAACAACGCGGAGAAAGACGATGACATTGAAATCCCTTGCCCTTGCGGCATCCCTTTTGGCACTGGCGACGGCGGGCGGTGCCGGGCCGGTCAAGGTGGGTATGATCACCACTTTGTCGGGCGGCGGTGCCGGTCTGGGCATTGATGTGCGCGACGGTTTTTTGCTGGCGGTCAAGCAATCGGGCAACCCGGATATCGAGGTGATCGTCGAGGATGACCAGCAAAAGCCCGATGTGGCGGTGCAGTTGTTGGACAAGATGATCCAGTCCGACAAGGTGGATGTGCTGACCGGCATCATCTGGTCGAACCTGGCGATGGCGGTGGTGCCCGGTGCGGTGGCGCATGGCAAGTTTTACCTGTCGCCCAATGCCGGGCCGTCGGCATTGGCCGGGGCGGGTTGCGACAAGAATTACTTCAACGTGGCCTGGCAGAATGACAACCTGCACGAAGCGGCCGGAGCCTATGCAAATTCAGCGGGTTACAAGAACAGCTTCATCCTGGCGCCGAACTATCCGGCCGGCAAGGATGCGCTGACCGGGTATAAACGGTTTTATACCGGTGCTGTGGCGGGCGAGCTTTATACCGCGCTCGGTCAGACCGATTATGCCGCCGAAATCGCCCAGATCCGCGCCAGCGGTGCCGACAGCGTGTTCTTTTTCCTGCCCGGTGGCATGGGGATTTCGTTTCTCAAGCAATATGCCGATAGCGGTGTCGGGCTGCCGGTCGTCGGGCCCGCCTTCAGTTTCGATCAGGGTATCTTGCAGGCGGTGGGCGCGGCGGCTTTGGGGGTCGTGAATACCTCGCAATGGAACAAGGATATCGACAATGCCGCCAACAAGGCGTTTGTCGAGAGCTTTCAGGCGGAGTACGGGCGGCTGCCCTCGCTTTATGCCAGTCAGGGGTTTGATACGGCCAATCTGCTGTTGAGCGCGATGGCCAAGGCCGAGGTGACCGATGCCGACGCGTTCCGCGCAGCACTTGCGGCGGCGGATTTCGCCAGTGTCCGGGGGGCGTTCAAGTTCAACAGCAATCACCATCCTATTCAGGACATCTATGCCCGCGAGGTGGTGCAGGAGGGTGACATTTTCACCAATAAAATCATCGGTGTGGCGCTGAAAGATCATGCGGATGCCTATGCGGGCGACTGCAAGATGTAGGCCGGTGGGTCCGGGCGGGTCGTTCCTGCCCGGACCGCAGCGAAGGAAAACCCCATGTCGATGCTGTTGCTGGCCGAGCAGATCCTGAACGGGCTGCAATTCGGCGTGATGCTGTTCTTGATAGCCGCCGGGTTGACGTTGGTGTTCGGGGTCATGGGGCTGATCAATCTGGCGCATGGCTCGCTTTACATGGTGGGCGCGTTTGTGGCGGCGGCGGTGGCGGCGGCGACGGGGTCTTTCTTGCTGGCGCTGGTGGCCGCGCTGGCGGCTTCGGCGGCGGCGGGGGCGCTGGTCGAGATGCTGGTGATCCGGCGTTTGTACGGGCGCGACCATCTGGATCAGGTGCTGGCGACATTCGCGCTGATCCTGATTTTTTCGGAAGGGACGCGCTGGGCTTTCGGGTCGTTTCCGCTTTATCTCGATATTCCGGTCTGGCTTTCGGGGCCGGTGACGTTGCCGGGGGGGATTGCCTATCCGCTTTACCGTCTGGCACTGATCGGGGTGGGGCTGATGGTGGCGCTGGGGTTGTTCCTGCTGATTTCGCGCACAAGGCTGGGCATTCAGATACGGGCCGGGGAAAGCGACCGAGAGATGATCGCCGCGTTGGGCGTTGATATTTCACGGCTTTACACGATCGTCTTTGCCCTTGGCGCAGGGCTGGCCGGGTTGGCCGGCGCGCTGGTGGGGGCGATACAATCGGTACAGGTCGGTATGGGCGAGCCGGTACTGATCCTGGCCTTCGTGGTCATCGTCATCGGCGGCATCGGATCGGTCAAGGGGGCGCTGATCGGGGCGCTGCTGGTTGGCTTGACCGATACCTTGGGCGGGGTGTTCCTGCCCTGGGTCTTTGGGCTATACCTTGGGCCATCGGCGGCGGCGGGGGCGGGATCGGCGCTGGCCTCGATGCTGATCTATGTGCTGATGGCGGGGGTATTGATCTGGCGACCGCGCGGCCTGTTCGGGGTGCCTGCATGAGCCGGGAAGGCGCATTGAACGCCGCGATGATGGCGGTTTTGCTGATTGTGCCCTTTTGGGCGTGGATGGCGGATGAGCCGTTCATCATCACGCTGGCCACCCGCGCGGTGATCCTGGCGCTTGCGGGGGTGGGGCTGAATATCGCGCTGGGTCTGGGCGGGATGATCAGTCTGGGGCACGCGGCTTTTTTCGGGATCGGCGGCTATACGATGGGAATTTTGGCAAGTCATGCCCAGAGTTACGCGCCGATACTGATGTGGCCCATGGTGATTGAAGGGACCAAATCCATGCCGGTGATCTGGCTGGTGGCGATGATCGCCTCGGGCCTGGCGGCGGCACTGATCGGGGCGCTGAGCCTGCGCACTGCGGGTGCCTATTTCATCATGATTACCTTGGCTTTCGGGCAGATGTTCTACTATTTCGCGGTAAGCTGGCCCGCCTATGGCGGCGATGACGGGCTGTCGATCTATGTGCGCAACGGTTTTCCGGGGTTGAATACGCTGGTGCCGGTGCAGTTCTTTGCGATCTGCCTTGTTCTGTTGATGCTGGGGCTGGGGTTTGCCTCGGTGCTGGCGAAATCGCCCTTTGGCCTCGCGCTCAATGCGGCGCGACAGGCACCCGAACGGGTGGAGGCCGTGGGGATGCGGCCTTACCGGCTGCGGCTGATGGCGTTTGTCCTGTCGGGCATGATCACAGGGCTGGCGGGCGCGCTTTTTGCCGATCTCAACCGCTTTGTCAGCCCGGTGATGTTTAGCTGGCAGACCAGCGGCGAGATCATGGTGTTCGTGATCCTTGGCGGCGTCGGGCGGCTGTTTGGTCCGGTGGTGGGGGCGGTGCTGTTCATCGTGCTGGAACATGTGCTGGGCGGGTTGTCGGAATTCTGGCATGTCTATCTGGGCATCTTGCTGCTGGGGGTCGTGCTCTTCGCGCGCGGCGGTGTCATCGGGTTGCTGGCAGGCCGCGAGGTGGCGCATGGCTGAGACGGTTCTGGCCACCCATGGCATCTGCAAGTCCTTTGGGGCGCTGATGGCCAGCAAGGATGTGTCGATTGATCTGCGCATCGGCGAGATACACGCGCTGATCGGCCCCAACGGGGCCGGGAAGTCGACGCTGATCCGGCAGATCGCCGGGGGGCTGCGGCCCGATGCGGGGCGGGTGATGTTGCAGGGGCGCGATGTGACGGCGCTGGGGACAACGG
>JBATDH010000122.1:0-11169 GCA_049663365.1 Albidovulum sp.
CCGCCAGATCGCCACCGGCACGCCCGAGGCGGCGGCCAGGACGATCTTTTCGCAAAACATCCTTGGCGGCATGTGTGCGCGCGTCTGCCCGACCGAGCAGCTTTGCGAGGAGGTCTGTGTGCGCGAAGTTGCCGAAGGCAAGCCGGTGGAGATCGGGCGTTTGCAGCGATTTGCCACCGACACCCTGATGGCGCAGGCGATCCATCCGTTCAAGCGCGCCACCACGACGGGAAAGAAAATCGCCGTCATCGGGGCCGGGCCTGCGGGCCTGTCGGCGGCGCACCGGCTGGCGATGAAGGGCCATGATGTCACGCTTTTTGATGCACGCCCAAAGGCGGGGGGGCTGAATGAATACGGCATCGCCAGCTACAAGACACCGGAAGGATT
Source organism: Albidovulum sp. (assembly GCA_049663365.1). GTDB lineage: Bacteria > Pseudomonadota > Alphaproteobacteria > Rhodobacterales > Rhodobacteraceae > Albidovulum. The sequence goes on from JBATDH010000122.1 coordinate 388, forward strand.
TGCCCAGGCCGAGGTTGATTGGCTGCTGAAAATTGGCGGCATCACCGTCAAGCACGGGCAGGCCTTGGGGCGGGATATCACCCTTGAGGGCTTGAATGAAGATTTCTCGGCGGTGCTTCTGGCCATCGGCCTCGGCGGCGTCAACGCGCTTCGCACCGACGGCGAAGACAAGGAAAACGTTCTGAACGCCGTGGACTTCATTGCCGGGTTGCGTCAGTCTGCCAACCTTGCCACCCTGCCGGTGGGCCGCGATGTGGTGGTTATCGGCGGCGGCATGACGGCCATAGACGCAGCGGTGCAATCAAAATTGCTGGGCGCGGAAAACGTCACCATCGCCTACCGGCGCGGCCGCGAAAAGATGAGCGCGTCAGAACATGAGCAAGATCATGCAAGGTCTGTCGGGGTCAGGATAATCTACAATGCGGCACCCGTTGGCGTTACCGGCAATGGAACCGTCCGCGAGGTCGAACTCGCCTATACCGAAGATGGCCCCGAAGGGTTGAAAATCGGCAGTGAGACCTTTCGCCTGAAGGCCGATCAGGTGTTCAAGGCTATCGGCCAGACTTTGGCGGGCCAACCGGATGCGCTGATACTGACGGGCGGCAAGATCGCCGTGACAGGTGCCGGGCAGACATCGGTCAAAGGGGTCTGGGCGGCGGGTGATTGCGCCTCTGGCGGTGACGATCTGACCGTGACGGCCGTGGCCGAAGGGCGCGACGCGGCTGAGGACATTCATCGGGTGCTGAGCACATGACCGACGGAGCGGCTGAGTCCATGAGGCCAATGACACTTCCCGCTGAGGGTGGCTGTCGCTGTGGGCAGTTACGGTTCCGGATCAGGCGGCAGCCTATGGCGACGTCAGTCTGCCATTGTACCGGCTGCCAGCGGATGAGCGGGAGCGCCTTTTCGACCACCGCCATCATTCCGGGCGACAGTTTCGAGGTGATCGCAGGGGAGAGCGTGGTTGGCGGGCTGCGCGGCCCGGAAATCCACCACCATCATTGCCCAGATTGCCTGAGCTGGGTTTTTACCCGTCTGGAGGGCATGGACCAGTTCGTCAATGTGCGTGCGACAATGCTGGACGACGCCTCGTGGTTTTCGCCCTTCATCGCGACCTACACATCCGAAAAGCTGCCATGGGTGACGACGCCCGCGATCCACAGCTTCGAGAAGTTCCCCGAATTCGAAACTTATACGGGGCTGATCGCGGAATATGCGGCCAGCCTTGAGCATGAGGAGTAAGACCATGGCTGATCTGACAACCACCTTCATCGGCATCAAATCCCCCAACCCGTTCTGGCTGGCCTCGGCGCCGCCGACGGACAAGGAATACAACGTGCGCCGCGCCTTTGACGCGGGCTGGGGCGGGGTGGTGTGGAAAACCCTCGGCTCCGAAGGGCCGCCCGTGGTCAACGTCAACGGCCCGCGCTACGGGGCGGTGTACGGCGCGGATCGTCGGCTTTTGGGGCTGAACAATATCGAACTGATCACCGACCGCCCGCTGGAGGTGAACCTGCGCGAGATCAAGCAGGTCAAGCGCGACTATCCCGACCGGGCGCTGGTCATCAGCCTGATGGTGCCTTGCGATGAAGAAAGCTGGAAAGCCATCCTCAAACAGATCGAAGATACCGGTGCCGACGGGGTGGAGCTGAATTTCGGCTGCCCGCACGGGATGAGCGAACGGGGCATGGGGTCTGCCGTGGGGCAGGTGCCGGAATACATCGAAATGGTGACACGGTGGGTCAAGCAGTATAGCCGGATGCCCTGCATCGTGAAACTGACGCCGAATATCACCGACGTGTGCAAACCCGCTGCGGCGGCCAAGCGCGGCGGGGCCGATGCGGTCAGCCTGATCAACACGATCAATTCGATCACCTCGGTCAATCTCGACAATTTCGCGCCCGAACCGACCATCGACGGCAAGGGGGCGCATGGCGGCTATTGCGGCCCGGCGGTCAAGCCCATCGCGCTTTCCATGGTGTCGGAAATTGCCCGCCACGAAGAAACGCGCGGCCTGCCCATTTCGGGTATCGGCGGGGTGACGACCTGGCGCGACGCGGCGGAATTCATGGCGCTCGGGGCGGGAAATGTGCAGGTCTGCACGGCGGCGATGACCTATGGGTTCAAGGTGGTGCAGGAAATGATTTCCGGGCTGTCGCAATACCTGGATGACAGGGATTTCACCTCGACCGCCGATCTTGTGGGGCGTGCGGTGCCGAATGTCACCAACTGGCAGTTTCTCAACCTCAACTATGTCACCAAGGCCGAAATCGACCAGGATCTCTGCATCAAATGCGGGCGCTGCTATGCCGCTTGCGAAGATACCAGCCATCAGGCCATCGCCATGTCTGATGATCGGGTTTTCAGCGTTATTGACGAGGAATGCGTGGCCTGTAACCTCTGCATTGATGTCTGCCCGGTGGAAAGCTGCATCACCATGCGCGAATTGCCCAAAGGCGCGGTTGATCCGAGGACGGGAAAGAAAGTTGGCGACTATGCCAACTGGACAACCCATCCAAACAACCCCGCAGCACAGGCTGCCGAATAGGTCTAACAGATTTTAGGGGTTGCCAGCACCGGATTACAGCGTTTTTCCAACACTCGCTTGTCTTGGTTCAAGCGTGTCGCGTTCAATCGCATTCACCTGTCGCCGTGAACGCGTTTGCACTGCAAACGCTGCCTCACGGCGACAGGTGAATAGCTGAATTTTGTCAAACGCAACACGCTTTAGAATGATCCCTTTTCCAAGCGGCATTTTGGGGAAGGTTTATCGCAATATGTCTATCTTTGGCGATCCAGACGTTTGGGGGGCAGCGGTGGCTTTGGCGACGGCGGCGTACTTTTCCGGGTCGAAGTCAAGATTGACCGCGACCGAATGGTCGGAAAAGGCAAATAAAGGCTCCGTGCCAAGTGCTTGGCCGAAGGTGCCCAAGTGGCCCATTCCGGCCTCCAGCAAATTGGTTTCGAATGTCGGCGGCGGGCCCGTGGGTTTGTCGGGATCGACAGGCATCCGAACCCTGTCCGGGGCTAAAAAGTGTTTTGTCTCCAGTGGTTTACCATCTCGACCGCGGCCGACATTGCCTTCAGCCGAGGCCGCGCTAATGACAGATTTTTTTTTCTGGCAGTTGTTCAGCGCCGGGGTTGGCAAGGCAAGCAAACCAGCCTCAACCCGTATCAAATCTGACATGGCGTCCCCCTGACAAAGAGGAGCCCCCACGCGGGTAGTGTAAACCGCGCCGGGTTAACGATGCCTGAACGCCCGTGGTGCCAAGCCGGGCCTAAGGTGTCAGCAACCGGGTGAACAACTGGGTCAGGTGGTCGTCCGCCTCGGCATAGGGGTCGTGATCCGGGCCCAGCACCGCGCGTACCTGAACGTCGAAATCGGCGTAGTGCTGGGTCAGGGACCAGATCGAGAAAAGCAGGTGCTGGGGGTGGACCGCCGCAATGCGGCCCTCGGCGATCCATTGCCGGATCACGTCGGCCTTTTTGTCCACAAGCGCCTTCAGACCACCCTCCAATGTACCCATCATGCGTGGCGCGCCCTGAAGCACCTCATTGGCGAAAAGACGGCTTTCACGGGGGTAGTCGCGGCTCATATCGAGCTTGCGGCGCATATAAGCGAGGATTTCGGTCAAGGGGTCACCCGCCGGATCAAGTCGGCGCAGGGGGGCCAGCCACATATCCAGCAATTTATCCAGAAGCGTGGCATGGATCACCTCTTTTGAGGGAAAATAATAAAGCATATTGGGTTTCGACAGGCCCGAAACCTCGGCGATCTGATCAAGCGTGGCCCCGCGAAACCCCTGTTGTGAAAACACTTCCAGCGCCGCGTCGAGAATGGTCTGGCGGTTCCTCTTCTGAATGCGGGTCGGTCGTTTGCCGGGCGGGTGATGGTCGTGCAACAAGGGGGGTTCTTTCGTCATTCTTAGATGCTTGGTTTTCGCAAGCTTGACTGGGATGGGCGGCGCAAACAAGAATTGATTACCTGTCAGGGCTGATTAAATGCCCGTCCGGTTTGAAAACCCGTTTGAGGAGATCCCGATGCGCCCCGCCTGCACTGCGACCCAGATGATCGACGACGACCGGGTGCGAGTCACCCGGTTCGATTTCGCCCCCGGTGCCGAAACCGGCTGGCACCGGCATGGGTTCGACTATGCCATCACCGCCATCACCGATTGCATGATGCTAATCGAGGAACCCGGCGGTACCGCGCGGCAGGTGACGGTGCCTGCGGGCACCGCCTATCGCCGGGCCGAGGGGGTGGAGCATAATGTGGTCAACGCCGGCAACTGCCCGATGAGCTTTGTCGAGGTGGAATTGAAATAATCGCTGCACGGGGATGGATGTCGACGTTTCGACGGCCATGGCGAAACCTGGATTCAGCCCGCCAGTGCAACATGTGCTGTTTCTTGTCTGAAATCAAAGATTTGGGCGCGATCAAGCGGTTTGCCGTCAATCGCCCGTGGATTGACGGCGCGCCGTCCTGAACGTGGCAAACCTCAGCCGCCGCAGGCGGTCAGGGTGGCCAGCGCCGCATCGCCCTCGGTCTCGGTCATGTAGCGGCTCCAGCCCAGACGATAGGTCAGCCCGTTATCGCCCTTGTTGATGAACTGCGCCACCACGCCCCCATCCGGCCCCAGGATCAGGATACGTCCCGAATTCTCTTCCTCGACAAAAATCTCGCCCCCCGGCAGCAGGGTGAACAGCCCCTCGAACACCGTCTTGATATCGTTGGCCTCGAACGCCTGTGACCAGGGATAACTCACCTCATCCGTGGCGAAATCATAGACCACGATCCGGTTGGTGCCATGAATGCGCGCGCCATGACCCTTTTCATAGGTCTGGTTGTCGAACACCGCGATCCGGTGATCGTCGATCATGTCGACATCATGCTGGGCCAGCCACGGCCCCTGCCGCATCCAGACAATCTCGTCGCTTGCCGGGCGATACAGCATCACCGTCGAGCTGTGGCGAAAGCTCAAGAACAGATCGCCCTTGCGCCAATAGGGTCCATCCTCCAGCACCGGCTCGATATCGTTCAGATGCAGCGGATCGGGCTTGTAGCGCCCGGCATTGAACAGCGCATATTCCATCCCGTGATCGAGATAGATCTGCGGCACCGATTTTTGCCACAGGATATTGCCCGCGCCATCGACGTGCACCAGCGCATCCTCGACAAAGCTGCCCGCCACCTCGTCGATGGAATGCGGCTCCACCTGACCGGGCACCCAGAATCCGCCCGCCCCGTCGCTTTCGGTGGAATGATGCGCCAGCACACTGTCCTGAACCCAGACGCGCTGCGCACAGCTATCAAGCCCCATGAGATACGACTGGTGGTCCTTGATCACCAACTGGCCCGCCGAGGTCAGATAGGGGTGGATCGCGCGAAACGATCGCTCATTGGCGAAACTGCCCTGGCTGAACCGCTCCTTGCCCGGCAGCCCGGCCATCAGCGCGCGCGCATCAATCTGCCAGTCATGCTTGATCGTGCCATCGGCCAGCGACACCAGCTCGACCACATGATGACCCTTCGCGCGGTCATGGCGCGACAAGAGAACATAGCCCGACGGGCGCGGAGATGACCCATCAAAAAACGTCCAGCCGCCCGGTTCATCCTTGAACCGCTCTGGCAAAAACGCCGCCATCCTGCGGTCTTCCTCGGTCAGGGCCTGAATGCTTCGGGGGATTTCGGCAATCGCCACGGCGGTTTGCCCAAGCTTGCCAAACCCGTCGGCCTTGCGCTCGCCCTCCAGCACCAGCGCACCAAATCCGACCATCGCCAGAAATCCGATCAGCACGACCAGCAACAAGACCCATAACTCGACGCGGGCAAAGATCAGTTTTTTCATCTAACTAAATACTTTGATTTGGTTTCGGTGACGCCACCAATGACTATCACGAACAAAAATCGCAGCACCACCCCTATCGGCCCCGAATAGGGACACCAGCCCGCAGCGTTCGCTGACGCTCAACAAAGTCGGCCTCGGGGCCTTATCGTTTTGCGATTGTGCCGCCACCCACGCGCTTGTGTAAATCTGTCGCGCATTGCCCCCGTGACGGCGGGCCGGGCTTGGGGTAAGGCTGGCGGCATGTTCGACACCTCCATCATCGACGCCGGTTTTGCGCTGGCCGCCCTTGTCGCCCTTGTCGCGGGGCTTTTGTCGTTCCTCAGCCCCTGCGTCCTGCCGATCGTGCCGCCCTATATCGCCTATATCGGCGGCATCAGCATGACCGAAATGTCGGCCACCGACAGCGGGCGCAGGCGCGCCCTGCTTCCGGCCGGTTTCTTCGTGCTCGGGCTGTCGACCGTGTTCCTTTTCATGGGTTTCGCCGCCTCGAGCTTCGGGCGCTTTTTCCTGCAAAACCAGCAATGGTTCGCCACGCTTTCCGGCGTCATCGTGATGGTGTTCGGGGCGCATTTTCTCGGTATCTTCCGGCTCGCCTTTCTCAACCGCGAGGCGCGGATCGACGCGGGCGACCGGGGCGGCTCGGCGCTTGGCGCCTATATCCTCGGTCTCGCCTTCGCCTTTGGTTGGACCCCTTGCATCGGCCCGCAACTGGGGATGATCCTGTCGCTCGCCGCTCAGGATGCCAGCATCGCGCGCGGCACCACATTGCTGGCCATCTACGCGCTGGGGCTGGGCATCCCCTTCCTGTTGGTGGCCGCGTTCTTTCCGCGCCTCACCGGGGCCATGGGTTTCATGAAACGCCATATGGACCGCATCGAACGGATCATGGGGCTTCTCTTGTGGACCATCGGGCTCTTGATGCTGACCGGCGGGTTCAGCCAGTTTTCCTATTGGCTCCTTGAAACCTTTCCGGCGCTGGCGCTTCTCGGCTGAAAACACGCGCAATTTCGGAAAACGCAAAAATAATTTCGCAAATGGCTAATATGATCTGCTCTGGCCGGGTATAGTTGCCCCCAGCCGGGGAGGATCACCATGCCACTTGCCATGTCCAAGGACGTTTTCATCACCTGCGCCATCACCGGATCGGGCGGCACCCAAGACCGCAGCCCGCATGTGCCGCGCTCGCCTGAACAGATCGCCAATTCCGCCATTGATGCCGCCAAGGCCGGGGCCGCCATCGTCCATTGCCATGTCCGCGACCCCGAAACCGGCAAACCCTCGCGCGACCCAAAACTGTACCGCGAAGTGACCGACCGTATCCGAGACAGCGCCACCGATGTGGTCTTGAACCTCACCGCAGGCATGGGCGGCGACATGGTCTTTGGCCCCGTTGAAAACCCGTTGCCGCTCGGGGCCGGGACCGATATGGGCGGGGCCACCAACCGCATGGCCCATGTCGCCGACTGCCTGCCTGAAATGTGCACCCTCGATTGCGGCACGATGAATTTCAACGAGGCCGATTATGTGATGACCAACACCCCCGGCATGTTGCGCGCCATGGGCCAGATGATGACCGATCTCGGCGTCTGCCCCGAGATCGAGGCGTTCGACACCGGTCATCTCTGGTTTGCCAGGGAACTGGTGAAGGAAGGCGTGCTGAAATCACCGGCACTCGTGCAGCTTTGCATGGGCGTGCCCTGGGGTGCGCCCAATGACCTCAACACCTTCATGGCGATGGTCAACAACATACCTTCCGACTGGAACTGGTCGGCCTTCTCACTCGGGCGCGACCAGATGGCCTATGTGGCGGCCTCGGTTCTGGCAGGCGGTAATGTCCGCGTCGGGCTTGAGGACAATCTCTGGCTCGGCAAGGGCCAGTTGGCGACCAATGCGCAGTTGGTCGACCGCGCCGTGACCATCATCGAGAGTTTGGGCGCAAAGGTAATGGGGCCAGATGAGGTGCGGGCGAAGCTCGGCCTGACCAAACGGGCACCGAAATCACGCTGATCCCGGATAGGCCCGACGGTTTTGCCTGCCATACACGTTGCCATACACTTTGCCGACACTTTGCCGACACCTGGCAGACCGGCGCGAAGGAAGGAAAAAACAGACCATGACGCGCAAGGCGGCAATCATCGGTGGCGGTGTGATCGGCGGCGGCTGGGCCGCGCGATTTTTGCTAAACGGCTGGAATGTCTCGGTTTTCGACCCCGACCCCGAGGCCGAGCGCAAGATCGGCGAAGTCATGGCCAACGCCCGCGCCAGCCTGCCTGCATTATCCGATGTCCCGATGCCCGCCGAGGGGGTTCTAAGCTTCGCCGCCAGCATCACCGAAGCCGTGGAAGGCGCTGATTACATTCAGGAATCTGTCTCTGAACGGCTGGAGTTGAAGCATCGCGTCTTCGCCCAGATCCAGCAATCCGCCCATGGCGCTCCCATCGGTTCCTCCACCTCCGGTTTCAAGCCCTCGGAACTCCAGCAAGGCGCCGCCGACCCCTCGACAATCTTCGTGGCCCACCCCTTCAACCCGGTCTATCTTCTGCCCCTGGCCGAAGTGGTTCCCAGTGCCGAGTCCGACCCGAAACTCATTGAAAACGTGAAAGAAATCCTGCGCGAAATCGGCATGTTCCCGCTCCATGTCCGCAAGGAAATCGACGCCCATATCGCCGACCGGTTCCTTGAGGCGGTCTGGCGCGAAGCACTCTGGCTGGTCAAGGACGGGGTGGCGACGACCGAGGAAATCGACGAAGCCATCCGCATGGGTTTCGGCCTGCGCTGGGGCCAGATGGGCCTTTTCGAGACCTACCGCGTCGCAGGCGGCGAGGCCGGCATGAAACACTTCATGGCCCAGTTCGGCCCCTGCCTGACCTGGCCCTGGACCAAGCTGATGGATGTCCCTGAATTCACAGAAGAATTGGTCGATCTGATCGCCGGTCAATCGGACGCGCAATCGGGTAAATACACCATCCGCGAACTGGAACGCATCCGCGATTCCAACCTCATCGGTTTCATGCGGTCGCTGAAAGACCGCAACTGGGGCGCGGGCAAGGTGCTGCGCGACCACGACGACCGCCGCCGTGCCAGTTTCCATGAGGCGAGCAAGACCGGTGAAGGTGCCCCGCTGGTCATGGCCCATATGCAGGTTCTGCCGGGCTGGATCGACTATAACGGCCATATGACCGAAAGCCGGTATTTGTTTGTAGCGTCAGAGACGTCGGACGCGTTCCTGCGGCTGATCGGTGCCGATATGGACTATGTGGCGGGCGGTCACAGCTATTATACCGCCGAGACTCATATCCTGCATCTGGGCGAAGCCAAACTGGGCGACCGACTGACTGGCACCATCCAGATCCTCGGCTCGGACGAAAAACGCATCCACGCCTTCATCCGGATCCTGCGCGGCGCGGAAACCGTGGCCAGCCTGGAACAGATGTACCTTCATGTCGACATGAACGCCGGCCGCGCCTGTCCCGCAGCACCAGAGGTGCTGGCCCGGCTGGCACCGATTACCACGTCCCATCAAGGGCTTACGCGTCCGGAAACGGCGGGACGCTATGTCGGGCAAAGGAAAAGCTGATGGATTTCGGGCTGACTGACGAACAGAAGATGATCGTCGAGACCACGCGCGCTTTCGTCGAGAACGAGCTTTACCCGCACGAGGCCGAAGTCGAGCGCAGCGGCCATCTGCGCCCGGAGCTGATCCGCGAAATCCAGACCAAGGCGATAGCGGCGGGGCTTTATGCCGCCAACATGCCCGAAGCGGTCGGCGGGGCGGGGCTCGATACCCTGACCTGGCTGCTTTATGAAAAGGAACTGGGGCGCGCCAATTACGCGCTGCACTGGACTTGCGTGGCGCGGCCTTCGAATATCCTGCTGGCGGGAACGGAAGAACAGAAAGAACGCTATCTATACCCCTGTATTCGCGGCGAGAAATGGGATTGCCTGGCGATGACTGAGCCCGGCGCGGGGTCGGACCTGCGCGGCATGAAGGCTTCGGCCAAAGCCGACGGTGACGATTTCATCCTCAAGGGCACCAAGCATTTCATCTCTCACGCCGATATCGCCGATTTCGCCATCGTTTTCATGGCCACCGGCGAGGAAGAGACACCGCGCGGACCCAAGAAACTGATCACCGCGTTTTTCGTCGACAAGGGCACCCCCGGCTTTTCCGTCCGCGACGGCTACCGCAATGTCAGCCATCGCGGCTATACCAACGCCGTGCTGGAATTCGACGACTGCCGTCTGCCGAAATCGGCCATTTTGGGCGAATTGCACAAGGGATTCGACGTCGCTAACACCTGGCTTGGCGCCACCCGGTTGCAGGTGGCTTCGACCTGTCTTGGCCGGGCCGAACGTGCCCTGGGTCATGCCGTCAGCTATGCGGCCGAGCGCGAACAGTTCGGCCAGAAGATCGGCAAATTTCAGGGAATATCCTTCAAACTCGCGGACATGGCGTTGGAACTTAAAGCGGCTGAGCTGTTGACGCGCGAGGCGGCGTGGAAATTCGACCAGGGCACCGTGACCGAATCTGACATGTCGATGGCCAAGCTCAAGGCCACCGAGGTTCTGGCCTTTATCGCCGATGAGGCGATCCAGATCCATGGCGGCATGGGGTTGATGGACGATCTGCCCTTGGAGCGTATCTGGCGCGATGCCAGGGTCGAGCGCATCTGGGAAGGCACCAGCGAGATCCAGCGCCACATCATCAGCCGCGAGCTGTTGCGGCCGCTGGGGGCCTAAAGAACTTCAATGCCTCCGGCGGAGGTATTTTCGAACAGAAGAAGTAACACACGGTTAACCATGGCGATGTATTTCGGACAAGCGGTACAGGCGGAGGCGCCGATGACCGCAACAGGAGAAGGCGCTCTGTTCCTGTCACGGGGGCAGGGCGCTCCCTGTTTCTTCTGTTTCAAAATACCTCGGGGTCCGGGGC
>JBATDH010000123.1:0-1739 GCA_049663365.1 Albidovulum sp.
ACACTACACTTGCCGCATCATTGGGTGTACAGAACTGCGCAACGAAGGTTAGGCAGTTGTGTACGGGGACGGCGGATGGCAGCAGCATCGGCAACAGCGGCGGCATCAACGAGGTTCATTGCCTACGAGCGGGTGTCAACGGCCCGCCAGGGGACGAGTGGGCTCGGGCTTGAAGCCCAACGCCATTGCATCGATGCCTTTGCCCGGTTGCGCGGCGCAGACCTAGTGGCGCGCTTTACCGAGGTGGAGAGTGGCAAGACCGCCGACCGGCCGGAACTGGGTAAGGCGCTTCAGTTGGCCAAGCTCACCGGCGCCACGCTGGTGATCGCCAAGCTGGACCGGTTGTCACGCAACGCGGCCTTTCTGCTGATGCTGCGCGACAGCGGCGTGCGGTTCCGGGCCGTGGACATGCCGGAGGCGAATGATCTGACCGTGGGCATCATGGCGCTGGTGGCTCAAGCCGAGCGCGAGGCGATCTCGCGGCGCACCAAAGAGGCGCTGGCGGTCGTCAAGGCCCGCGGGGTGAAGCTGGGCAATCCGAACGGCGCGGCGGCGCTGAGGCGGGCTGGAAAAGGTGGGGTGGCGCTCAGGGCGGCAGTCGGGCGCAATGCCGACCGGCATGCGGCCGAACTGGCTCCGGTGCTGGATGACATCCAGTCTCAGGGCCACACAACACTTCGTGCGATTGCGTCGGCGCTAAATGAAAGGGGCATGCTGACCCGGCGCGGCGGGCGGTGGCATGTGTCGAACGTGCGGAATCTGCTGCTGCGGATTGGTGGCGCTGGCTGAACAATAGGGCGGAGAATTCACACCCATTGCCTGACAGTGGTTTGTCTGCAAACCACGAGAAGGGGCCATTCCGACGAAGGGAGCGGGCCATGCAACGGTTCCGGCGAATGCGAAGTTTGCAGAAATTCGTTGCTGTTCATTCATCGGTTCACAACCTGTTCAACCTGGAGCGTCACCTTTATTCACGAAACAATTTCAAGCTCAATCGCGCCGTCGCTCTCGCCGAGTGGCGCGGTCTCGGCGCGGCATAAGGGGCAGCGTCACTGTCCTTGTGGAGACTGGTTCTCATCTGTCTGACACCACCGCTTCCTGACCAAGTCCAGGAGAGAATCAGCAAAACTGCGGTACAGCTGCGCCAACTACAAAGCTGCAAAATACGGCGGCACCAAATTTGGCGTCGCAATTTGGTAGAATTATCAACCATAGCGGGAAAAGTTACTCTTTTCAGACGATGCGCGGCGCGATTCCTTAATCAAATATTAATACGGACCGGGGGGTGAACTTTCGGTTCGGAAATGTTGCCGGTGAATTCCGAAGCAATTTCGAAATACAAGCGAGGAGTAAGAAATGTACGATGTTTTCCTGAAGAAATGGATCCAGTTCCGTCACTGCGACGAAGGCGTGACGCTGGTAGAATACGGTATCGCCATTGCCTTGGCCGTAGCGGTCGGGACGGGCGCTCTGCTGGCACTTGGCACCCAGATCAACACGTCACTTGGTGTCGCCGGCGCTGCAATGCCGTGACCGGAAGGGCTGGCCGTCTTGGCCAGCCTTTTGCTGGGGCGCCTGTTTGCGCCCCAGCCATTTGCAGATGTGCGCGATCAATCGGGGCGATCTTCAGGCTTAGTTTTTCAGGAATGCCGCCCCGGAGCTTTTCAAAATACGAGTGAGGAGTAAAGAATGTACGACGTGTTTTTAAAGAAATGGGTCCAGTTCCGTCACTGCGATGA
>JBATDH010000124.1:0-17354 GCA_049663365.1 Albidovulum sp.
GCCCCGATCACCCCCGCCAGCCCCGGCGAGGTCCGCACCGACCCCACGGCGCGTGATCTGCGCGACGTGAAGGGCCAGGAACGCGCCAAGCGAGCGCTGGAGATTGCCGCCGCCGGACGGCATCACCTGTTGATGGTCGGCACCCCCGGTTCAGGGAAATCCATGCTGGCCGCGCGTATCCCCGGCATTCTGCCCCCCCTGACACCGACCGAGGCGCTGGAAACCTCGATGATCCATTCGCTTTCAGGCCTTCTCGACGAAGGCGGGATCAGCCGAACCCGACCGTTTCGCGAACCGCATCATACCGCCTCCATCGCCGCCATCGTTGGCGGCGGGCGCGGTGCCAAGCCCGGCGAAATCAGTCTTGCGCATAACGGCGTGCTTTTCCTTGATGAATTCCCGGAATTCCCCCGCACCGTGCTGGAAACCCTACGCCAACCGATTGAAACCGGCGAAGTCGTCGTGGCCCGCGCCAATGCCCATATCAGATACCCTTGCAAGTTCCTGCTGGTCGCCGCCGCCAACCCCTGCAAATGCGGCTATCTGTCAGACCCATCGCGGGCCTGCGCGCGCGCGCCGCAATGTGGCGAGGATTATCTGGGGCGGATTTCGGGACCGCTGATGGACCGGATCGACCTGCGCGTCGATGTGCCGCCGGTAGCCTATACCGATCTTGATCTGCCCAGTGACGGCGACAGCACCGCCGCCGTCGCCGAACGCGTCGCCCGCGCCCGCGCCACCCAGTCCGCCCGGTTCAAGGACCACCCGGATGCCCGCGTAAATGCCGATGCCGAAGGCCACTTACTGGAGGAAATTGCCAGCCCCGACAGCGACGGTCGGGCGCTCCTCAGCCAGGTCGCCGAACGCTTTGGCCTGTCGGCACGGGGCTATCACCGGGTGCTCCGGGTGGCCCGCACCATTGCCGATCTGGCGGGCGAGGATGACGTGCGCAAACCTCATGTGGCCGAGGCGGTCGGCTACCGGCTGGCGGTCAAGTCCGATTGAGGGCCTTTTTCAGGAATGCCGCCGTTGATGCAAGGGCCTCACGCGCCTCGGGGATCCAGCCATCGAAAAGCTGCCAGACATGAACCGCGTCGTCCCAAAGTTCGACCTCCACACTGGCACCTTGGGTTTTCAGATGGTCCGCCATACGCAAGGTATCGTCGCGCAGAATTTCGCTCCGCGAGACTTGCAGCAATACCGGCGGGCAGTTGGGAAAGTCCGCAAAAAGCGGCGAGGCGCGCGGATCATCGGCCTGATGGTCGCCCAGAACCATCCCGACCAGCTCTTGCAGCCTTTCGCCGGGCAGAATCGGGTCACGGGCGGCATTCTCGGCAGGCGACGCGCCGGAACCGGTCATGTCGGTGAACGGGGAAAAGGCGAAAAGGGCGGCGGGTGGCGTTCCGTCACGGCAGAGATCGGCCAGCAGCGACAAAGCCAGCGTCCCTCCGGCGCTGTCGCCGCCGAGCGCAATTTTTTCCGGTGCATATCCCTTGTCGCACAACAATTCCCAGGCCCGGCATGCGTCGTCAAAGGCCGCCGGAAAGGGATGTTCAGGTGCCAGCCGATAGCGTGGCGCGGCAATCCGAAGCCCTGAAAGCTGCGACAGACGCGCGACCATCCCGGCATGGGTGTTTGGCGATCCAACGACGAAACCGCCCCCGTGAAAATAAAGAACCACCCGGTCGGGCCTGATCGGCCCACAGGAAACCCAGGTCATCGACGGATTTCCGGCCTCTTCCCGCAAGCGCATTCCGGCGGGCCTGCGAAAGACAAACCGGGCGAGCCGGGCAAAGTCGCGGCGCATGTCGGCGGGGTCGGTGATCCGGGTCAGTCGCGGCTTGCCGAAGGTGCGGATGAGGAAGTTGAGGACTGCCAGCCTGCGGCTCATGTCCCGTTATCCGGCCCGTTTCGCCTCGATCACTTCCCAGATCTTCGCTGCCGTGTTGGTGCCGTCAAACCGCTCCAGCTCCTGAATGCCGGTGGGCGAGGTGACGTTGATTTCGGTCAGCCAGTTGCCGATCACGTCGATGCCGACGAATATTTGTCCCTTGTCGCGCAAGGTGGGGCCGATGGCGGCGCAAATCTCGCGGTCACGGTCGGTCAGCCCGACCTTTTCGGGACGCCCGCCGACATGCATGTTCGACCGGGTTTCCCCCGCCGCCGGAACCCGGTTGATCGCGCCCACCGGCTCGCCATTGACCAGAATGATCCGCTTGTCGCCCTTGGCCACGTCGGGCACGAATTTCTGCGCGATCAGAGGTTCGCGGTTGATGCCAACGAAAAGCTCGTGCAGCGAGGCAAGGTTGCGGTCATTGGGGTCAAGCCGGAACACCCCCGCACCGCCATTGCCGTAAAGGGGCTTCAGGATGATATCTCCGTGGTGCGCCTTGAAATCGCGGATCGTGGCCAGATCGCGGGCGATCAAGGTCGGCGGTGTCAGGTCGGGGAAGTTCAGCACCAGCAGCTTTTCAGGGTAATTGCGCACCCAGAACGGGTCGTTCACCACCAAAGTCTTTGGATGGATCATGTCCAGAAGATGGGTGTTGGTGATATAGCTCATGTCAAACGGCGGGTCCTGGCGCAGCCAGACCACATCCCAATCGCCCAGATCGACTTTGGCCTCGGCCCCGAGAGTGAAATGATTGCCCTTTTCGCGGCGCAGCTCCAGCGGCCAGCCGCGCGCCAGAATGCGACCTTGCGAATAGGCCAGCCGGTCGGGCGTGTAATAGAACAACTGATGCCCGCGCGCCTGCGCCTCGAACGCGATGCGAAAGGTTGAATCGGCATCGATATTGATGGGGCCGATCGGATCCATCTGGATTGCGACTTTCAGTGCCACTGTTGCCCGTCCTTTCCGCATTCTGCCGTTGCGGTCTTAGATGGCGTAGCAGCGCGGCGGATGCAATCGCTGCCAAGAAGATTCCCGATCTCGATCCTTAGGTGTTTGGGCTCGTGTTGAGGCAAAAAAAATACGTCTAAATCCGACCCTTCAACAGCAAAGCGCATTATTTGCAGCGTTCGCGTGACCTGGCTGTGCGATCAACTGGCGATCGGTGCGCATCCGTCAATGAAAGATGGCGTTGTCGATGATCTCGATCTGGCCCGAGCCGTCGACCAAGGCCACGTCAAACCGCATATCGGTGTTCTGCCCGAGCGGTTCGCCTTCGACAAATTCACTGGCCGCACCGGATATCCGCGCCATTTGCCGGGCTGACAGACGTTCTGCGGCCAGGGCAAAGTTGCGCGCTCGTTTTACTTCGATGAAGATTACCGACGCCCCGGCCCGCGCAATCAGATCAATTTCTCCCGATTGCCCACGCCAGCGGCTGGCGGCGATGGACATGCCTTGCCGTTGATAATACGCCGCTACCTGATCTTCGGCAGCACGTCCGCTGTGATAGGAAAGAAGGCCGCTCATGCGTCCCGCTCCAATCCAAGGGCAATCTGATAGACCCTGCGGCGGGGCAGGCCCAATGCTTCGGCCACCATCGCAGCAGCATCCTTGACCGACATGTTCATCAAGGCCTCCCGCAACGCATCTTCGACATTTTCGGTGCTGGTCGTGACCGCACGCGCCCGGTCCAGCAAGACCACAATTTCGCCTTTGACAGCTCTGCCGTCATAGGCTGTTCGCAGATCCGCCAAGGTGCCACGGGTAACCTCTTCGAATTTCTTTGTCAGTTCGCGGCATATTACTGCCTGCCGGTCGCTCCCACAACATTGCACCATAGCATCTAACAATGTGTGAATCCGTTTGGGCGATTCATAAATCACCAGTGTCGCCGGCGTCGCGGCCAACTCCGCCAGCCACTGCGCACGGGCGTTTGCCGCCGTTGGCGCAAAACCTGCAAACAAAAACCGGTCGGAGGGCAAGCCGGATACAGTCAGTGCAGCCAGGACCGCCGATGCGCCGGGGGCTGCAATAACGTCGTGTCCCGCCGCAATCGCCACCCGGCCCAGTTGATATCCAGGGTCGGCCACCAGAGGGGTGCCCGCCTCGGATGCATAGGCCACCGATTTGCCTGCGTCAAGCGCGGCCAGAATCTTCGGTCGCACGCGTTCGCCATTGTGGTCGTGGTAGGCCCAAAGCGGGCGGTCACCGATAGCCACGCCGTGGATGTCCAGCAAATGCCTGAGCGTCCTGGTATCTTCTGCGGCAAGTATGTCGGCCGCGCCGAATATATCGAGCGCGCGCAGTGTGATATCGCGCGCCGCACCGATCGGGGTGGCGACGAAATAAAGCCCTGGGGCAATTGGCAGATGCTGGCCGGTCATTGCTTTCCTGATGGCTCTTGCGTTTACTTCAGGCGGCATTGCGCATAGTGTCAAGGCGTTTTAAGCCCCCATGATCGGGTCTGTTGTCAGAGTGAGGATTGTCGTATGTTCGCTGTTTTGAAGAACCGCCGCAAGGTATTGACCGGGCTGGCTGCCTTTGCAGTCGCCCTTTCCCTGGCAGCTTGTGATCCGATCCCTGGCGGCGGCGTGTCGATCAATCCGGGCGCGCCAGTCAATGTGGCGCTGATTCTTCCCGGCGGCTGGGGCAATCCCGGCGATGATGTGCTGGCGCGGAATTTGCAGCAGGCTGCGGAAATGGCCATTGCCGATCTTGATGGCGTCAAGATCGACCTGCATGTCTATAATGCAGGCGCCGATGCGTCGGCCACCGCTGCGGTGGCGCGCAAGGCCGTGGACGAGGGTGCCAAGATCATCCTCGGGCCGGTCTTTGCCCAATCGGCGAATGCTGCCGGCGTTGCCGTGGCCGATAGCGGCGTCAATGTCTTGTCCTTTTCCAACAATACCGAGATTGCCGGTGGCAATGTCTTTGTGCTTGGCCCCACCTTCGAAAACACCGCCGACCGTCTGGTCAGCTATGCCGCCCGCCAGGGCAAGGGGCGTATGATCGTGGTTCATGACAATAACCCCGCCGGGGAATTGGGCTTGCGAGCCATACGCAGTGCCGCGGCCCATTCCGGTGCCTCGGTCGTCGGCACAGCGACTTACGAATTCTCGCAGCAAGGCGTGGTCAACGCGGTGCCCGGGATCGTGTCCTCGGTGCGCACCAACAGCGCCGACAGCGTTTTCTTTACCGCCGACACCGCCGGGGCCCTGCCGCTTTTGGCCCAGCTTTTGCCCGAAGCGGGCGTCAGCAATCAGACGACCCAGTTCATCGGCCTGACACGCTGGGATATTCCGACGGCCACGCTGGCAATGCCGGGGGTTCAGAACGGCTGGTTTGCGCTGCCTGATCCGGCGCTGACGGCCCAGTTTCAGGCGCGCTTCACGGCGGCCTACGGCGAAGCGCCGCACCCGATTGCCGGATTGGCCTATGATGGCATTGCGGCCATCGGCGCGTTGGTCAAACAGGGCAACCCCGACGCCTTGACCGCAACCGCCCTGACCCAAAGCGCCGGATTTGCCGGTGTCACCGGCGTGTTCCGGCTGCGCCCCGACGGCAGCAACCAACGGGGGCTGGCCGTCGCCCAGATCAAGAATGGGCAGGTCGTGGTGCTCGACCCGGCGCCAAGGAGCTTTGGTGGCGCGGGCTTCTAATTCGGATATTCCGGAACCGATTTCCGGCCTGCCTGCCGCTTTCGGCGGCCATGCTTTGTTCGACACAGTCACTTTCTGCGCCGGACTGCGGGATCATATTGGCAGCCTGAGCGACAGTCGTGCGCAACGGGCCGAAATCGTCAGGGCCCTGGCCCAGGCGCGCCGCGACGTTCTGGACGCGATTGCCGCTGATTTCGCCACCCATCCACGCCATGCCAACGCGACGGTGCGCTATTATGCGGCACTGACCGACGCCACCATCAACGCCGTCTTTGCGCTTGCCCGCGACCTCTTGCACCCCTTGGCCAACCCGACCGAGGCCGAGCGCATTGCCGTATTGGCCGTGGGCGGCTATGGGCGCGCCGAAATGGCTCCGCATTCGGATATCGACCTATTGTTCCTGACCCCGTGGAAAATGACCGCCTGGGCAGAGAGCATCATCGAATCAATGCTTTATATCCTGTGGGACCTGAAACTGAAGGTCGGCCATGCCAGTCGTACGGTCAAGGATTGCCTGCGTCTGGGGCGCGAGGATTATACCATCCGAACCGCACTTCTGGAACGCCGCTTCATCGCCGGGCATCAACCACTGGCCATTGAATTGCGCACCAAGCTGCGCGATCAACTGTTCAAGAATACCGGACCTGAATTCATCGAAGCCAAACTGGCGGAACGCGCCGAGCGCCACAAAAGGCAGGGTGGCCAGCGCTATGTGCTGGAACCGAACGTCAAAGAGGGCAAGGGCGGGTTGCGCGATCTCCAGACTCTCTTCTGGATCGGCAAGTATATTCACGCCGTTCGCCGGTCGGCGGAACTGGTCGAACAGGGTCTGCTCCGGCGCGAGGAATTTGATAATTTCGCCGCCGCTGCGGATTTCCTTTTGGCGGTGCGCTGCCATCTGCACCTGGTGACGGGCCGCGCCATGGATCAACTGACCTTCGACATGCAGGTCGAAGTGGCGGCACGGATGGAATATACTGACACTGGCGGACGCCGTGCGGTTGAACATTTCATGCAGGATTATTTCCGCCAGGCCACCCGCGTGGGCGAATTGACGCGGGTGTTTCTGACGGCGCTGGAAGAGCGACACGTCAAGAAAGAGGCGATGCTGGCCGGTTTGTTGCGCCGCAGCCGCCGCAAGACGCGCGAAGGCTTCCGTCTTGACCGGGGGCGGATCAACATCGCCGATGCCGAGGCGTTTCTCGCCGACAAGATGAACCTCTTGAGGCTGTTCGAGGAAGCCCTGCGCACCGGAAATCTAATTCACCCAGATGCGATGCGCATTGTCGCGGCCAATCTCGACCAGATCGACGATGACATGCGCGAAGACCGCGACGCGGCGCGGATTTTTCTTGATCTGCTGCTCAAACACGGCAACCCGGAACGTGCCCTGCGCCGGATGAACGAACTGGGCGTTCTGTCCGCCTTCATCCCCGAGTTTGAACCGATCGTGGCGATGATGCAGTTCAACGTCTACCACCATTACACGGTTGACGAGCACATCATCCAGACAATCTCGATCCTGGCCCAGATCGAACGCAAGGAGCTGATCGAAGAGTTGCCTTTGTCGTCGGCAATTCTGGATGCGGGTGTAAACCGGCGAGTGCTTTATGTGGCGCTGCTGCTTCATGACATCGGCAAAGGCCGCCCCGAGGACCATTCGATCCTCGGCGCCCAAATCGCCCGCAAGGTCGCGGCCCGGCTGGGGCTTACTGCCGAGGAATGCGAAACCGTCGAATGGCTGGTGCGCTATCATCTGTTCATGTCCGACATGGCGCAAAAGCGCGATATATCCGACCCGCGCACGGTGCGCGATTTCGCCAAGATCGTCAAAACACGCAAGCGGCTTGATCTTCTGACAGTTTTGACGGTCTGCGATATTCGCGGGGTCGGACCGACGACGTGGAATAACTGGAAGGCAATGCTGCTGCGTCGGCTTCACGCCGAAACCGCTTTGGCGCTGGAGGCAGGACTGGAAAACGTCAACCGCGACAAGCGTCAAAACGAAAGCAAACGGGCCTTGCGCGACGTTCTCAAGGATTGGGACGCCAAGGCCCTGCGTCAGGAAACCGCCCGGCACTACAACCCCTACTGGCAGGGGCTGTCGACCGACACGCATGCGGTTTTCGCCCAACTTCTGCGTGGTATCCCCGACGATGCCATCCGCGTCGACATCAAGCCCGACCTTGACCACGACGCCACTCGCGCCTGTTTCGCGCTGGCCGATCATCCGGGGATATTTTCACGCCTTGCCGGCGCGCTGGCGCTGGTCGGAGCCAACGTCGTCGACGCGCGCACCTATACGTCCAAGGATGGTTACGCCACGGCGGTATTCTGGGTGCAGGATGCCGAGGGTCATCCTTATGAAACCGAACGCCTGCCGCGCCTGCGCGGCATGATCGAAAAGACGCTGAAGGGTGAAATCATCGCCCGAGACGCCTTGAAAGACCGCGACAAGATCAAGAAACGCGAAGGCCAGTTCCGCTTTCCGACCTCGATCACCTTCGACAATGATGGATCCGAGATTTACACCATCATCGAGGTCGATACCCGCGACCGCCCCGGCCTGCTTTACGATCTGACCCGCACGCTGGCCGCCAACAACATCTATATCGCCAGCGCCGTGATCGCGACATTCGGGGCGCAGGTCGTCGATACCTTTTACGTCAAGGACATGTTCGGCTTGAAGATGCACACGAAATCCAAGCAAGAGGCGCTGGAGCGCAAATTGCGCAGTGCCATCACCGAGGGTGCCGAACGGGCAAAGGTCTGATGAAACCGATCCGTCTGATACGCGGCTTCCTGACTGTCGGGGCCTGGACACTGCTCAGCCGCGTCGCCGGGTTTGTCCGTGATGTGCTGCTGGCGGCATATCTCGGCACCGGGCCGGTGGCCGAGGCTTATCTGGTGGCCTTTTCGCTGCCCAATCTCTTTCGCCGCTTCTTTGCCGAAGGTGCCTTCAACACCGCCTTCGTGCCGCTTTTTTCGAAAAAGCTGGAGGCGGGCGAAGATGCCAAGGGCTTTGCCGAGGATGCCTTTTCCGGACTGGCCTTCGTGGTCGTGATCATCTCTCTGGTCGCGATTGCGCTGATGCCCTGGCTGGTGCTGGCGATGGCGGGGGGGTTCGCGGGTGACGCGCGCCTGCCGCTGGCCATTGAATACGGGCGCATCTGTTTTCCCTACATCCTGTTCATATCCTTGACAGCGCTGCTTTCGGGCCTCTTGAATGCAGGTGGGCGGTTCATCGCGGCGGCGGGCGCGCCGGTCCTATTGAACGCGGTTTTCATCGCCGCGATGCTTCTGGCACGGCATCTGGGCTGGGATATGGGGCTGACGCTGGCCTGGGCAACGCCCCTCACCGGCCTGGCGCAACTGGCTCTGGTATGGTGGGCCGCCGCGCGGATGGGCTTTGCCCTGCGGCTGAAACGCCCCCGCATGACCCCCGATCTGAAACGGCTTCTGGTGATCGCCGCCCCGGCGGTTCTGGCCGGAGGCGTGGTCCAGATCAATCTGCTGGTGGGCCGTCAGGTCGGCAGCTTCTTTGACGGCGCAATCGCCTGGCTGAGCTATGCCGACCGGCTTTACCAACTGCCTTTGGGAGTCGTCGGCATCGCGATCGGCATCGTGCTTTTGCCCGATCTGTCGCGGCGCTTGAAATCCGAAGATATCGGCGGCAGCCGCCATGCCTTAAGCCGCGCCACAGAATTTGCGCTGATCCTGACCCTGCCCGCCGCCGTGGCGCTGATGGTGATCCCGGTGCCGCTGGTCATCGGCCTTTATGAACGCGGCGCGTTTTCACGCGACGATACGCTGGCCACCGCACTGACCTTGGCGGTTTACGGCGCGGGTCTGCCCGCCTTCGTCATGCAAAAGGTGCTGCAACCTTTGTATTTCGCCCGCGAAGACACCCACAGCCCGTTTCGCTTCGCGCTCTGGTCGATGGTGGTCAATGCGGCGCTTGCTATTGGCCTCGCACCCGTCATCGGATTCATAGCCGCCGCAATCGGCACCACGCTGGCCGCCTGGACGATGGTGTTTCAGCTCTGGTGGGGGACGCGCGGCATGGGCGAGGCGGCCCGCGCCGATGACCGTTTGCGCGCCCGATTGCCCCGCATCCTGATGGCCTGCGCGGCCATGGGCGCTTTTCTGTGGGGCACGCAGGCGGGTCTGGCTGAGGGCACCGACAAATACGTCAGGCTGGCCGTTCTGGTTCTGGGGGGTTTTGTCGTCTATGCGCTGGCCGCAATTGCCACCGGCGCATTCCGCCCGTCGGACCTGCGGGCGGGGTTTGCCCGTCAGCGTTGACGGATCAGTTTGAGCAGATGTGCCGGGCCGCCCGGACCCACGACAAAGGAAAGCGCAAAGCCCGCCACAAAACCGGAAAGATCAGCGATCCAATCCGGCGCGCCACCGAACAACGCCCCGAACAGAAGCTGTATGCCCAGCAAGAATCCGATCAGCGTAAAGGCCCGCGCCCGGTTTTCATGTACCGCGCCAAGGCGCGCCCAAAGGATGAATGTAAACGCCCCGATCAGCCCGTAGGCCCCCGGATAGGCCCCGAACAGCGGGTATTGCAGGCCGGGAACCAGCGAATAGGCCAGCGCGCCGATGACGGCGGCCCCCAAGAATATGACCAGTACCGCCCAGCCGCGATAAACCTCGCCCACGAACTTGCCCAGCGCCAGAATGAACACCCCCGCCATCGCCGCATGGGTGAAACTGCCATGAACGAAAGGATAGCTCAGAAACCGCAGCGCATAGTTGGCGTTGAACTGACCCGTCGCCAGCATCTGATCCAGCATCTGCGGCGACAGCGCAAAGCGTTGCAGCGCATCATTGCGCCAGCCGATACCACCGGCCCCGCCGACAAGGCCGTAGGTGCCCGCATTCAGCACGATCTCCATCGCTATGATCGGCAGGATCATCAGCCAGACCACCGGGGGCAGCGGATTTACCGGTGCCTCATTGTAGCCATCGCGCATCGCACTCTCCCTCATGGTCCGCCTGTTGACTGGGCATGGCCCCTGCGATACGCGAGCGGGACGGGAAATTCCAGACTGGGACCGCCATGACCGCCACCACATTCACGCCGCGTGTCTTCTCGGGCATACAGCCCACGAACCATTTGCAACTGGGCAACTACCTCGGGGCGGTGAAACGCTTTGTCGAGATGCAGGATAACGGCATCGAGACGGTCTATTGCATCGTCGACCTGCACGCCATCACCACCTGGCAGGACCCGGGCGATCTGCGCCACGCCACCCGCGAACTGGCGGCGGGATACATCGCTTCGGGGCTCGACCCGAAACGCTCGATCCTGTTCAACCAGTCCCAGGTGCCGGGCCACGCGCAACTGGCCTGGATTTTCAATTGTGTCACCCGAGTCGGCTGGATGAACCGGATGACGCAGTTCAAGGACAAGGCCGGCAAGAACGCCGAAAATGCCTCGCTCGGGCTTTATGCCTATCCGTCGCTGATGGCGGCCGACATTCTCTTGTACAAGGCCACTCAGGTGCCGGTGGGCGAAGATCAGAAACAGCATCTGGAGCTGACCCGCGACATTGCCGCCAAGTTCAACCACGACTTCGGCGTCGATTTCTTCCCCTTGACCGAGCCGGTCATCGAAGGTGCCGCCACCCGCGTGATGTCCTTGCGCGACGGGTCCAAGAAAATGTCGAAATCCGACCCCTCCGACGCGAGCCGCATCAACCTTACCGATGATGCCGACACCATCGCCCAGAAATTCCGCAAAGCGCGCACCGATGCCGAACCCCTGCCCGACACATTGGCGGGCCTGAAAGATCGGCCCGAGGCGCGCAATCTGGTCAATATCTATGCGGCCCTTGCCGAGGTGTCGCCGGACACGGTGGTGGCGGAATTCGCGGGCAAAGGATTCGGTGCGTTCAAACCGGCGCTGGCCGATCTGGCGGTATCCAAACTGTCACCCATCGCCGATGAGATGACCCGTCTGATGGCCGACCCGGCCGAGATCGACCGGATATTAGGCGAGGGGGCCGAACGGGCCAATGCAATCGCCCAGCCGATCCTGAACGATGTCTATGATATCGTTGGGATGATCCGGTCTCGATCCATCTGACGCAAGTCCCCGGCAAACCGCACGGGCAACGGATCGGGTCGGTGCGATTTTGCACAATGCCCCCGGCAAAGACGGCAGTTCATCGCATCGCAGGACTGCCCTATGCTGTCATCGCAACCTGTGGAAACCGCAATGCCCTATTCCGCGCCTGCTGGCACCTGTGTCGGCCATGTTCACCTGAAAGTGGCCGATCTAGACCGGGCCATCGGCTTTTACTCGGGCCTTCTCGGCTTTGCTGTGACCCAGCGCTATGGCGATCAGGCCGCCTTCCTGTCGGCGGGTGGCTACCACCACCATATCGGCCTCAATACCTGGCAGAGCAAGGGCGGCACCCCGCCCGGCCCCGGTCATACCGGACTTTTCCACGCGGCCTTTGTCTATCCCGACCGCAAGGCGCTGGCGCAGGTTTTCAAGCAACTGGTAAATGCGGGTTATCCGATTGACGGCGCCTCGGACCACGGCGTCAGTGAGGCTATCTATCTGAATGACCCGGATGGCAATGGCGTCGAGCTTTACCGCGACCGGCCCGAGCCCGACTGGCCGCGCGACGCCAAAGGCGGGCTGGCGATGGTTACCCGGCGCCTCGACCTGAATGCGCTGCTGGCCGAGGTCTGATACCCGGATCAGGCCGCCATGTTCCGATCGTGGTGCCGGATCGCATCTTCCAGGTTTTCATAATAGTAGAGCTTGCCGTTCTCGAGAACCGCACCCGACGTGCACAGTTCACGCAGGACCGCCATGCTGTGCGACACCACAATCGCGCCTGCCGAGGCCATGCGGGCACGAAACACGATGCCGCTTTTGGTGCGGAACGCCGCATCGCCGACGGCCGTCACCTCATCGACCAGATAGGTGTCAAAGGGAATGGCCATCGACACCCCAAAAGCCAGCCGTGCCCGCATCCCCGATGAATAGGTGCGAAACGGCATGTGGAAATATTTGCCCATTTCGGCAAAATCCTCGACAAAGGCCAAAAGCTCTTCGGTATCGACACCGTAGATTCGGGCGACGAAGCGTGCATTTTGCGCGCCCGTCAAATCGCCATGAAACGACCCGGCAAAACCCACCGGGAAAGAGATCGTTCCGGTTGAAAGTATTTGCCCGGATGTCGGGTCGAGCGTTCCGGCAATCATTTTCAGCAAGCTCGACTTTCCCGCCCCATTCCGCCCCAGCAACGCCACCGACAATCCGGTCGGGAACGTCGCTGTGATATCGTCGGCGACGGTTCTGCGCTGGCCTTTCAGAATGAATGTCTTTGTCAGATGATCAAGATGTATCATGCGAGGCACGCCCTGCCCTGTGCCCGGCTCAGCGCCGGTCCTTCAGGCTGTAAAAAATCAGAACGCCTATCGCCCAGACCAGAAACAGCAAGATCGAGATCGAGCCGAACAAGACATCTCGTTGCGGAAATTCGGCGCTTTCAGCCAGTGTCGGGCTGACATAGGCGGCCAGATAGCGGCTTTTACGGCCCGCCTCGGCCAAAGCGCCATCATAGGTGGCCAGAGCTGACACATAGGACTGTTCGGCAAATTCGCGGTCTACGGCAAGGCTCTCATATTCGCCGACAACGCTGGCGAAAGCATCGCCTTCCAGAACTCCTTCGCCGATCCCCAGTTTACGGCGTTCTTCCCTGATGCGCTCTTCGATGACGCTGATGCGCAAATCCGCCGAAGGCAGGCGCGGATCGGCGGCGTTGGCCGTGGCGGCAAGGATGTCCTTTTCGATCAGTGCCGCGGCCAATTGCTGTTGCAATGTCGCCAGCAACCCGACCTGGCCCTGCACATCGCTGGTGGGATCGACAATCTGGGTACGATTGCGAAATTCGGTAATCGCCTGTCGCGCGGTTTTCAGCCGCGCCACCGATGTTTCCAGCTCTTCTCGGGCATAGCGTAGGGCGTCGGTGCGCGCGACGTCATTCAGCCGGTTGATCATTGTCGTGCTCTCGTCAAAGATCGCCGTGGCGATCCTCTGGGCATCGACCGGATCAAAGGCCAGAACCCGCAAGGTTATCATGCCGTTGTCATAGGTTACGCTGACCTTGCGCTGCCAGTGATCGAGCAAATCTTCGATCGTTCCGGGTGGGTCATAGGCAAAAACCGGGTCGGATTTGGCCTTGGACCAGATGCCACGCAGATCGAGCTTCTGGTCCAGCCGCTGCACCAGATCCTGACTTTGGATGAATTCATAAAGCACATCGGCGTCCGAGGTGCTCGACGTGCCGCCCGACAGGGCCGAAATTCCGCCCAACAGGTCGATGGCACTGCCCGCTTCTTCCTTGTGCACCGAAAATCCGCCGTATGAGGCGTATTGATCCTTGGCGAACCCCCACAGATAAACCGCCGAAACGATGGCCGGTATCACGACAAGCAGAAAGAAGCTGGCCAAGACCGCGCGATGCCGGGGCTTGGCCGTGGCAACCGACGCCACGGGCCGGACGTTCAGCCGCTTTGGTGCCGCACCCTTGCCGGGGTTGGCGGCAGGCGGTTTGGTCGCGGGGTTCGGGGATTTCGACGGCACCGGCGCGATTGTCACAGACGTCTCCGATGACTGATTGATCAATTGTCTTTCGTCCTACATAACCAAAGAGCAAAAATCCAGCGCGGTCCAGAGGGAACGGCATGAGCCATTTTGCCGAGAACAAGCCTGCTATTCGTCTGCACGCGGCAACGGCACGGCATTCTTTTCCGTCCGCGCGAACCATAGTCGCTTTGGTCTTGCGGGAAATGGCCACGACCTATGGGCGATCACCCGGCGGTTATCTTTGGACGATCCTGGAACCCGTGGCCGGAATCGCGCTTTTGACACTGGCCTTTTCCTTTACGTTCGTTAACCCGCCCATCGGGACCAATTTCGCGATTTTCTACGCGACAGGCATGGTGCCATTTGTCGCCTATCTGGACATGAGCGCCAAGATCGCCGGGTCGATCCAGTTTTCCAAACCCTTGCTGACCTATCCCCGCGTGACTTTTGCCGACGCCCTGATCGGTCGCTTTTTGACCAACGGTCTGACCCAGCTTCTGTCGGCCTATATCATCTTTACCGGCATGTTGCTGATCTTTGATACCCGCACTTCACCCGATCTGCCGCAGATCGCCCTGGCGATGGCGATGGCGGCAATGCTGGCGTTGGGCGTGGGAACAATGAATTGCTTTTTGATGTCAATGTTGCCAATCTGGCAAAAGACATGGGCCATTCTCAATCGACCGCTCTTTTTGATCTCCTGCATCTTTTTTGTTTTCGACGGCGTGCCGGAGCCTGCCCGCTCGGTGCTCTGGTACAACCCTTTGGTGCATGTCATCGGCCAGATGCGGCACGGCTTTTACCCCAGCTATGACGCCTTGTATGTCAGCCCCTTCTATGTCTTCTCGCTCAGTCTCGGCCTCTTGGCGTTGGGGTTGTTGTTTTTGCGGCGGTATCACAATGAGATATTGAACGAGTAGGTCAATCAACTGCAAGTTGCCGAGACATAAGCCTGAACAGCCCTGAGCGTGATCGTTCGTGAAATAGGCTATGGGCTATAGTGTGAAAAAACACTTTCAATCGGCCCTTAAAAGCCACTAAATTTGATACAGACCATAATTCTGCCACACAATTCAAGACATTCGCGAGTGTCTTTCGCAACGAGCACCAAATGATTTTTCGATGGCGAGGAGTTCTGGCTCTTATGGCAATGTCACTTGCCGCATGTGGTTCGCAAGCCGCGCCCATTCATATCCGTTGCGATATCGACCCGCAGGTAAGCGCCAAGGATGCAGCCGCTGCGGTGGCGCTGCGCGATGATATTTGTAGGGCGTTTAGCGACCGCATCACCATGGCCGCCCCCGGACGCGAGGTCATCCGGGATGCGCAAGGCGATGCGTTGGGCGCACTTGAGCTTAGCCTGAACGTGACATCGGTTTCCCTGAAGCCGACCGCTGATTCCATCACTGCCGCCTTCACATGGCGACTGGGCGATCAGACGAAAACCAATTCACTGACCATGACCGTCGTCGATGCGCCTTTATCTTCACCGATGTTCGCATCTCTTCTTGATGCGCTTTGGGCCGCCAATCAGCCGCCCTTGTGATCCTTAGCCACCCTTAAATTCCAGGACCAGACCCATGCCCCAAACCGAAACCGCGTTGACCCCCTCCGTTGCCGACGGCACCATCGGCCAGACATTGTATGCGCCTTTCTTCGAGGGTGTGGATGCGGCGGCCAGCACGGGCACGGCCTATACGATATCGGTCGGCGACACATTTTCAGGATCAATCGGCGTTGCGGGCGATCATGACTGGGTTCGTGTGACATTAACCGCCGGAACAAACTACACAATCACCCAGAACGGCACGTCCCTATCCGACCCTCTATTGAACCTGCGCAATTCGGCTGGAAGCATCATTGCTACCAATGACGATTCGGGCGGGACGCTCAATTCGCTTATCTCGTTTACGGCTACAACCACAGGCACCTATTATATCGACGCGGGGGCGTTCAGTACGGCTACTGGCGGATACGTTGTCGGCATCACAGCTTCCGCGCCGTTGCCAACTTTTACGCTGGATCAGATCGCGGCGCAGTTGACCAATGGATATTGGGGCGGTTCCAGTCAGGCCTTCAACGTCGGTCCCGGCGGCAACCTGACATTCAACGTGACGGCCCTGACGGCGCAAGGACAATATCTGGCCAGAACTGCTTTGTCCGCCTGGTCCGACATCACCGGGATCAATTTCATTGAAACCTCGGGGTCCGCGAGCATCACCTTTGACGACAACCAGTCTGGGGCGTTTTCAAACTTTTTTACGAGCGGTGGCTACATAACTTCGTCCACGGTCAATGTCAGCACCGCCTGGCTTGCAACTTCCGGCACGACATTGGACAGCTATTCCTTCCAGACCTATATGCATGAAATCGGCCATGCGCTGGGTCTGGGCCATGCCGGCAACTATAACGGCAGCGCCACCTACGGCATCGACAATCATTACACCAATGACAGTTGGCAGGCGACGCTGATGTCCTATTTCAGCCAGACCGACAACAGTTCGATCATCGCTGACTATGCCTATACCGTAACCCCGATGATCGCCGATATCATCGCCATTCAGAACCTTTACGGCACCAACAGCAACATCCATGCGGGCAATACCGTCTATGGAGTGAACTCCAATGTCGCAGGCTACATGGGCCAGATATACGGGTTGATTTTCGACGGCGACACGCCGAACCCGGCGATTTTTGGCGGCGACGACATCACCATGACCATTGCCGACAGCAACGGGACAGATACAATTGACGTCAGCACCAACGGCAGCAATCAGCAGCTTGATCTGCGCCCGGAGGCAATTTCCGATATCAATGGCCTTACCGGCAATCTGATCATCGCACGCGGAACAGTGATTGAAAACGGGACCACGGGCAGTGGCAATGACTTACTGGTCGGCAACACTGTCAACAACATACTCAGCGCGGGCAGTGGGCTTGATACGATCTATGGCGGTGCCGGTAGCGATTCGATCTATGGTGGCAACGATGACGACCGAATTTACGGCGGCACCTGGGGTGATTTGCTGGGCGGCGGCCAGGGTAATGACCTGATGAATGGCGAGGATGGCAATGACGCGCTGTACGGGAGTTACGGCTATGACACGCTGCTGGGCGGCAATGGCAATGACAGCCTTTACGGCGGCACCTGGGGCGATCTTCTGGGCGGCGGCCAGGGTAATGA
>JBATDH010000125.1:0-11194 GCA_049663365.1 Albidovulum sp.
GTCGGCCTGGCCCAGCCGCCCGGCGGCAATCCGGGCAATGGCGACGGCGGGGGGCAAAGGCGGGGCCGCTGGCTTTGCTGCCAGGGTGGCGGCGATGTCGTCTGCCAATGGGCCGACGCAGGTCAGGCCGTTTTGTCCGAACCTGGCCGGGACTATGTCGCTCAGTTCGCACATTGCGGGTTCGACCGCTGCCGCATAGCCAAAGCTTTGCAGGTAAACCTGCCCGCGCCGGGCATCGAGCGCGGCCAATACCGGCCCGTCGATCCCCAGTGCCAGGGCCTCCAGCATGGTCACGCCGATGGCGGGCACGCCCAGCGACAATGCCAGACCGCGTGCCGAGGCGACGGAAATCCGCACACCGGTGAAGTTGCCGGGGCCAACACCGACGCCGATGGCGGCCAGGTCGCCCCAGTTCATGCCTGCCTCGGCCAACAGTTCTTGCAGCAACGGAAACAGCCGTTCGGCCTGGCCCTTGGCCATTTCCTCATGACGCGCGCCAATGACCCTGTCGCCCAGGACCAAAGCGGCCGCGCAATGCGCGGCCGATGTGTCAAAGCCCAGGATCAGCGGCTCAGGCGGCAACGGGCCGGACCTCGACCACCTCGGGGATGTAATGGCGCAGGAGGTTTTCGATGCCCATTTTCAGCGTCAGCGTCGATGAGGGGCAACCGGCACAGGCGCCTTGCATATGCAGATAGACGATGCCCCGGTCAAAGCCGTGAAAAGTGATGTCGCCGCCATCCTGCGCCACTGCCGGACGCACACGGGTATCAAGCAATTCCTTGATCTGATTGACGATCGCTTCGTCCGGTCCGTCGTGGCTGGCATGGCCCGAGGCGGCCCGATCGCCGTCGATGACCGGTTGGCCCGACTGAAAATGTTCCATGATCGCGCCAAGGATGGCGGGTTTGACATGTTCCCACAAAACCGCGTCGGCTTTGGTCACGGTAATGAAATCATTGCCGAAAAATACGCCTGCCACACCGTCAATGGCAAAGATACGCAACGCCAGCGGTGATTTTCCGGCGGTATCCGCAGTTGGAAAATCAGCGGTGCCCATGTCGAGCACGGTCTGGCCCGGCAGGAATTTCAGCGTTGCGGGGTTGGGGGTGGATTCGGTCTGGATGAACATGATCTGGCCTCCGATACAGGTTCGATATGCGCTTCGACCGGGGGCAAGTCAAGGTTTGGAACGGTTCTAAAAGATGGGCTTGCACCCGACGATATCGAAGCGCAGCCACAATCGGGTTGCGCCTGTGGACGGGTTTACGGGCAACTGGCGCGGCAGAGCGGTGGAAATGCTGCCTTTGCGGGCAGTTTTGGCCCACTATCGCAGCGGCGATTGTGGATCAGGCCACCAGTTTGCGCTGCCTGGCAAAGGGGCTGAGGCCCAGCCAGACCTGCATTGTCGCGCTCAGGCCGCGCGAGCCCAGGACTTCGATCTTGTCGCGGGCGGTATCAACGGTTTCCAGACCCATCCAGATGGCGGTCATGGTGCGCAGATCGGTCGTCAGGTAAAGATCAATGTCAAACCCCGGATCGGACCAGCACAGGTCCACCTCGCCCTTGGGTTCCACCACCAGCCACCAATGGCTTTTGGAGGCCGGAAGATCGGAATACAGAAACTGAACCACCACGCGCCGGTCTGGCAACGGTGCGGGGTTCAGGTTGCGGCGCATGTCCCACATCAGCAGCGACGGGTCGAGATTTTTCAGCGAAGCCGAAGATTCCACCCATTTCTGGCCCCAGTTGCCCAATGCCTCGACCAGCGGGCGCAGATCGCGGCCCGCGTTTGTCAGGTGATAGTCGAACACGCCTTTTTCGGTGCGAATGGGTCGTCGTTCAACGATGCCTGCTAGTTCCAGCTCTTTCAGTCGCGTCGACAGAAGTGCTGGCGACATTTTGGGTACGCCGCGCCGCAGATCGTTGAAACGCGTGGTTCCGGCGACAAGTTCGCGGATCAGGACCATCGTCCAGCGGGTGCACAACACTTCGGCCGCCATCGCGACGGGGCAGAATTGCTTGTAGCCTGCTTGTGTCATCATTCGCTCCTTTGTCGGGGTTGGAGCAAACATAAGCGGAGCGGTTGGCCGCACGCTAGTACAGAAACTGAATCCGGCAGTTCAGACCTGGAACTGGATCGGGGCGGCAAGGGTGGCGCAAGCTTTGGGCAGGGGTGCCTGATGCAATGTGTTTCAGGGCCCGTCAAGCAACGGAGAAGAAACATGAGTGTCTATCTGATCGCCGACATCAAAGTGACCGAAGGTGGCTGGGTGCCGGACTATGCGGCGCATGTTCACAAGATCGTCGAAAAACATGGCGGGCGCTATCTGTCGCGCAGCGGCAATATCGAAGCACTGGAAGGAAAGGGCAGCAGCGCCACGCTGATCGCGATCATCGAATTTCCGTCGCGCGATGCCGTCGATCAATTCGCCAGTGATCCGGACTATGCACCTTACGGCAAGGCCCGGCAGGCTGGAAGCGTCAGCAATTTCAGCCTGATTGACGATACCGATATTGCTGGAACCATTCCCTATCTGGCGGCGGGGTAACAAAAAAAATGAATGAAGCCGCGTTCCGGGCGGGTTGAGGTCCGCCCGGCGCAAGATCAGGTAATTGCTTCAAGCCGTTCTTTCGACATTTCGCCGGGCACGATTGTCACCGGAATCGGCAGATCCCCGGAATTGCGCGACATCTGCATGACCAGCGGTCCTGGTCCGCTCTTGTCGGTGCCGGCGCCCAGGACCAGCACCCCGATATTCGGGTCTTCGCGAATTTGTGCCAGAATTTCCGGCACCGCCTCGCCTTCGCGGATCACCAGATCAGGCTGAATCCCCTGCCGGTCGCGCATCCATTTGGCGAAGACCTCGAAATGCGCCTCGATCCGTTCGCGGGCTTCTTGCCGCATGATGTCGGCGACACCCATCCAGTGCTGGAATTCTTCGGGCGGGATCACCGACAAGATGGTGACGCCCGCGCCGGTATGCGCGGCCCGCAGGGCGGCGAACCGCATCGCATTCAGGCATTCACGGCTGTCATCGAGTACCACCAGAAACTTGCGCATTCATTCCCCCCGCATTGCGCCGCGATCATGCCGCGTCAGTTGCGGCAAGGCAACTGCTGCCAGCCTATCGGCGCGAATGTGCCCAGTCCCAGTAAAGTTCGCGCACCCGCTTGGTGACGGGGCCATGCTGATAATGGGTGCCGTCGAATTCTGTAACCGGCGACACTTTGGAATAGTTGCCCGACAGGAATACTTCGTCGGCGGAACGGAAGTCGTCGAATGTCAGCACCGTCGTGTGAACCGGAATGCCGTCCTCGGTCAGGTTCTTGCAATGGCGGGCGCGGGTGATTCCGGCTAGAAAGGTGCCGTTCGCGATCGGGGTGAACACTTCGCCGTCACGCACCATGAAGACATTGGCGGTGGCGGATTCGGCGACATTGCCGAGGGCATCGGCCACCAGCGCGTTGCCGTATCCCTTCTGGCGCGCCTCGGCCAGCATCCGGCCGTTATTGGGGTAAAGACAGCCCGCCTTGGCATTGGTGACGGAACTTTCCAGTACCGGGCGGCGAAAGCGGGTGGTGGTGAGTGTGGTGGCCGCGGTCGGCGCGGGCATGGCCACCTCTTCCAGGCAGAGCGCGAAGCCGGTCGAGTTTTCCTTGGGCAAGACACCAAGATCGCCCGAATCCAGTCCCCAATACATGGGCCGGATGTAAACCGCTGCACCCTTGGGATATTTTCGCAAACCTTCCCAGGCGATTTCCATCATGTCCTCAACCGTCATGGTGGGGGTGATCATCAATGCCTCGGCGGAACGGTTGATGCGGGCAAGGTGCGGCTCTAGGTCGGGGGCGATACCTTCGAAATACCGCGCGCCGTCAAAGACAGTAGAGCCGAGCCAACTGCCGTGATCTGCCGCGCGCATCACCGCCACGTCGCCATCATGCCAGCGCCCGTCGAAATAGGTGCGGATATTCTTGCCCATCGTCATGGCGTTCCTCCGTTATCACAGGCAGGCGCAAACAGGGCTTGTGGGGCCGGTCATACGCCCCCGAACCCGTGAGCTGGTGCTCAGAGCTTGTTGGCGTTGACCGCGATGCCTGCCGAAGCTGCCAACAACCCCAGAATCGTTCTGGTGGACGATACAGGAGATTCGGTGGCCAAGACCAGATCGCGCGGCATGATCTGAAAACGCCCCGCCGAAAACAGGCCGTCGGCGGTTGTCAGATCAAGGGTGAAGATCACCCGCGTGTCTTCGGGGCCATTGCCGCCCAGGGGGGCCACATCTTCGGGCGCGAACTGGCGCAGGATCAGGACGCCCTTGGGATCGGCGCGGGTATCGCTTAGCCCGCCCGCCAGTGTGACGGCGTCAAGAGCGGTCATCTGTTCGTTGTTGAAGGGGATCTGGCTTTCGTTGCCTGCCGCCCCCAGCGCGAGAAAGAAGCGCTTGTCCTCCTCGACAAAAACCTTGTCGCCGCCGCGCAGGGTGGTGTCGAGATCGGGTTCGGCATAAAGCCGATCAAGCGAAATGGCGTAGTAGCTGTTGCCGCGCACCAGCCGCACCTGCGGGTTCTTGATATCCTCGGGGACGCCGCCGCCCATGGAAATGAGCTGCATGACCGTCAGGTCGCGGGTCTGCATCGGAAAGCTGCCGGCATTGCGAACGCCGCCGATAAGCGAGACCGTGTTCTTCGGCCCCGGCGTTGCGGAAAGTTGCACCTGGACCGATGGGATCAAGGCCGAAAGCCTGTCTTGCAAGGTGTCGCGGGCGTGGCCCGGCGACATGCCGGAAATGCGTATCTTGCCGATATAGGGCATGAAGATATCGCCCGAGCCCGAGACGGTCATGGTTTGCAGAACGGTTTCTTTCTGGCTTGGCGGGGCCAGCAGCGCGTTTTCGTCGCTTTCCCAGACGGTGATGACGACCTGATCGCCCGCAGCGATGATGGGATCGACGGCGCCCGCGCTATGTTTGGGCCATTTGCGTGCCTCAAAGCCGCCGGTTGCGGGCCAGGAAGCTATTCTGGGCAGAAGGTCACGGCTGACGGGATAGACCGCAAAACCCGCGACGTCGCTGCTTTCGGCCTTCAACACCTCGCTCTGAAGTGCCGCGCCACGGGGCAAGGCACAGCCCGACAGCGCGCTACAGACCAGCGTGATGACGAAAAGTCGGCCCGTCGCGTTCATAACTGCTCGTTTCTCCCGTTTTTTGTTTGCGGCTTCGATGCTATGGCAATGCCATGTCGTCCGCTACAGATGCTCAGAGCACAAACCAGGCCATGCGGTCAATTCCGCGGAAAAAAAATTCCGTGAGTGGTCCCTTTTTGATCATCGGCGGCAGCGGTCGCTTGGGCGGGATGTTGCGCGCCGCCTGGTGCAGGTCGGGCGAGGACAGGGTTATCTGGCAGGCGCGCAGACCCTTGGCGTGGGTGGATCATGTGTTTGATCCGATGGCGCTATCAGACACCTATGAGCGGGCTGCACGCGGCGCGTCGGCAATTTTCAATATGGCGGGTGGGGTTGGTGGCGCAAACGAGTTGGCCCATCATGCCCCATTGGCCGTGGCGGCGCTGGAGGCGGCGCGGGCGGCTGGCGTGCCTTGGGTTTTCATCGCTTCTTCTGCGGCGGTTTATGGGGCCCCCGATGGCCCCGCCACAGAGACGGGTCCGGTGCGTCCGGTATCGGCCTATGGCCGGGCCAAGCTGGACATGGAGCGGGCGGTCTTCAACTGGACCAAGACTGCGGGGCCGGGGGCTCCCGGTGTTACCTGCCTGCGGATCGGTAATGTGGCCGGGGCGGATCAGCTTTTGGCAGATCGTGGCCGGGTGATGTGTGACCTGGAGGTGCTGCCGGATGGACGGGCCCCGAGGCGAAGCTATATCGGCCCCGTGGCGTTGGCGTCAGTGCTTTCGCACCTGGTGTCGCTGGCGGCGAGGGGTCAGCCGCTGCCCTTGTTGCTGAATATCGCACTTGAGGGATGCGTTGGTATGGATGCGCTGCTTGCCGCAGACGGGTGCGACTGGCAGTGGCGCAAAGGCAATCAGGCGCTGATTCCCGAGGTGCGGCTGGATGTGGCGCGATTGGCAGCCCTTGTCGACTTGCCCGGCGGGGGCAGTGATGCCGGATCCATCATCGCGGATCTGCACCTGGTGACGGGACCAAGGGCAGGGGGGCAGGTATGACCCCATCCAAGCGGATGTTTGATCTGGTGCTGGCGCTGCTGCTGCTGGTGCCGCTGGCACCGGTGATGATCGTCATCGCACTGGTGGTCAGATTGGTTGACGGAGGGCCGGTTCTTTTCATTTCGGAACGGATGCGTAGCCCGGAATCGGCCTTTGGGCTGATCAAGTTCAGGACCATGGAAACCGCTCATCAGGACACAGGCGTTTCCGGGGGCGACAAAGCGGCCCGGATCACCCGCACCGGTCGGATATTGCGGCGCAGTCGCATGGATGAACTGCCGCAGATATTCAATATTCTGCGTAGCGACATGAGCTTTGTCGGGCCACGCCCGCCCTTGCGGCAATATGCTGTCCGATTTCCGGAACTTTACGACCGCGTCTTGATGTCGCGCCCCGGCGTGACGGGATTGGCGTCGCTAAAATACCGGCGTCATGAAGAAAACCTGCTGGCCCGTTGCGACAGCGCACAAGAAACCGACGAAATCTATGCGCGTCGCTGTATTCCGGTCAAGGCGCGTCTCGATCTTATCTATCAACGAAACCGGTCGCTTTGCATGGATGCTAATATCATAGGGGCAACGGTTCTGGACGTATTCAAACGGTCTTGAAGCGTGCGGATTGATCCAGACGGCGCGATCAGGCCCGAAAGACCGGTCAAAATCCGCCTATGGCCGCACCGTAAAGCCACAATCTCGGGTTGTCGCTTGAATATGACAGCCATGCCGTATTAGGCGTGGTCAGGGTGGTTTTGAATAAAACCAGGACCGGCGATGGTCAAAGTGGAGACGCTTTAACAAAGAGTTGACGATTATCGCTGAATTCTGGGTTAATGTGATCAGGTGCGGAGCAGGTGGAATGCGGTCGGTTCAATGGTAAAATTCGTGATCTCAATGAGCCGGGCCCAAAAGCGGCTGGTCTTGTTGTTGTTGGATTTGGGCTTTGTCCCCGCCGCTTTTGCGGCAAGTTTCATCATCCATTCCGGACTGGCGCGATCTGACGACGCGGTGCTGCGAAACTGGCCATTGATACCTTTGCTGGTCGTCGTGGCCTTTACCCTGTCACTGTCGCTTGGAACCGCGAATATCAGGCTCAAGCAATACGATATGGTGGCGGCGCAAACGACGGCACTTTTCGCGATTTTGCTGTCCATATCCAGCTTGGCGCTGGCCGAGTTGGGAAAGCTTGGCATCCCGCATGGATATCATGTGGTTTTCGGGATGGTGTATTTTGCGCTTGCCGCCAGCAGCCGGATATTCCTGCTGCATATCCTGACGGCGATCTATAGTGAAAGCACTGCGATCACGCGGGTTCTGATCTACGGCGCCGGACGGACGGGAATGACGCTGGCCGCATCCCTGCGCAACCGGCCCGACATCGTGCCTGTGGCCTTTATCGACGACAACGCGACCCTGCGTGATCTGGTGGTTGCGGGGTTGCCGGTCTATTCGGGCGTCCATATCGAAAAACTGCTCAAGCAATACCGGATTGACCGGATCATTCTGGCCATGCCGTCCCTGTCGGTGCAAAAACAGACCTTCCTGTCGCGGCGTCTGTCAAAACTGGGGCTGGAAGTGCAGACCCTGCCAGCCTTTTCCCAGTTGATCGGCGAGGCTGATCTGTTCGACAGGCTGCAACCGGTGCGGCCGGGCGAATTCATCAGCCGCGAGCAATTTCGCGCCGTAACCGGGCCAGATCAGCATAGTTATGCGGGCAGTTCGGTGTTGGTCACCGGGGCGGGCGGTTCCATCGGAATGGAACTGTGCCGGCAGGTCATCGCCCTGCGCCCCCGACGTCTGGTCTTGCTGGAGCTGAGCGAGCTGGCGCTCTACAATGCCGAAAAAGAGTTTCAGCTACTTGCCGAAGGCACCGGCGTGGAGATTGTGCCGGTGCTGGGGTCGGTGTCGAACGGCAAGCTGGTTGGCAGGGTTCTGACGGAAAACGCCATTGAGTGCATTTTTCACGCGGCCGCCTACAAACATGTGCCAATGGTCGAAGCGAATGCCAATGTCGGGCTTGAAAACAACGCATTTGGCACCGCCGTCATTGCGCAAAAGGCACGGGAACTGGGGGTCAGGCGGTTTGTCCTGATTTCGACCGACAAGGCGGTGCGCCCCAAAAACATCATGGGCGCCTCCAAGCGGTTGGCGGAAATGATCGTGCAGGATTATGCCACCCGTTCGCCCAAGACGATTTTTTCGATTGTGCGCTTTGGCAATGTTCTTGGCTCGTCCGGTTCGGTGCTGCCGCTCTTTTTGGAACAGATTTCCTGCGGTGGGCCGGTCACGCTTACCGATGAGGCCGTCACACGTTATTTCATGACGATCGAGGAAGCTGCGCATCTGGTGCTGTTGGCGGGGGGGTTCGCCGAAGGCGGCGAGGTTTTCGTGCTCGATATGGGAAAACCGATATCGGTGGGCGATCTGGCGCGGCAATTGATCATGGCGTCGGGCTATTCCGTTCGGGATGTGAAAAACCCCGACGGCGATATCGAGATTGTCACCACCGGCCTGCGTCCGGGCGAAAAGCTGCACGAAGAACTGATGATCCGCAAAGGTGCGCAGACGACGGCGCATCCGAAAATCATCTGTGTGCGCGAAGACCATTTGTCCGAACTGGAAACCGCCGCGATGATGCGCGATCTGTCCGAGGCCATCGAGGCAGACGATGTTGCCCATGCCTGCGATGTACTTGGCCGCTGGATACTGGGTTTTGCCGATGATGCCGGACAGAAGCGGCGGCTTGCGTCCGGTCTTGCGGTCACGGACTGACCCGAGCCCGCAATTGTCGGTCTGAAGGGCGAAATGAAGGTGCCAAACCTTTTTCGTTAAGTTTGCATTAGAAATAACCTGACATTTTGCCCCGAACCGGGTTTTTTACGGGTAATGGCGAATATGTCGGCCCTGCTGAATATGGGGACTGTTTTCGGTCCGGCCTTCGGTCAGCCCATGGCGTCGGTCGCGCTGGTATCCGCTGGCTCCGGTGCGACGCAATCCCTCAGCGTTTTTAACTACGATTTTGCGCTGACATCGCAACTTGGGATCGCCGAAGGTGCCTTGGCGCAACTGACGCAGCAGTCCGGCCAAAGCACGATGCGCACCGCGATCACCATAGACGGCGGGACAGGCAGCATTCCGGATGACGTGCTTTCGGTGGTTCAGACACGCGGGTTTGCCAGTTCCGTTTCGGCGTTCCTTGGGCCGATTGCGGACTATGATCAAAGGGTTGAACTGGTTTGCGCCCCGGCGGGCGGGCAGACCTACCTTTATGCCGCCGCGCGTACCGGCAGCGGAATTGACATTTTTCGATCCGGGCCGGGGGGCATGGTTTTTCAGTCTCATGTCGCCGATACAACTGCAAGCTATGCCGACGGCATTTCGGCGATGGCGACGGTTCAGATCGGGTTGCGCAGCTTTCTCTTTGCCGCCTCGGAAATGGAACACGGGCTGACCGGGTATGAAATTGGTGCATCTGGCGGCCTGACGGCCACGGCCTCAATGGGAACCGGGCAGCTTGTGCCGGTGCAAAATGTCAGCGGCCTTTTGTCGGTCGTGGTGGGGGGGGCTACCTACCTCATTGCCGCCGCTTCGGGCAGTTCCAGCCTGACGGTTTTCGCCGTTGCCGGTGATGGCAGTCTGGCTGTCACCGATCATCTGGTTGACGACCTCGGGACGCGGTTTCAAAATATTTCGGTGATGGATGCGCTGGAGGTTGACGGGCGGGTCTTTGTCGTTGTCGCCGGTGCCGATGACGGCATCAGCCTGATGACGATGATCCCCGGCGGCCGGTTGATCCATCTGCAAAGCCTGGCCGATACGGCCAGTACCGCCCTGGCAGGGGTGACGGGCATCGAAATGGTTCAGGTCGGCGGGGAAATCCAGATTTTTTTGACCTCGGCGCAAGAGGCGGGGCTGTCGCAGTTTCGGATTGATCTTGCCGCATTGGGCCTGACGGCCAGCGGGACGGGCGCAACGCTGACGGGAACCGGGGCCGATGACATGCTCGCGGCCCATTCCGGGGGGGCCACTGTGTCTGGGGGGGCGGGCAACGACATTCTGGTGGATGGCGCTGGGGCAGATAGCCTTTGGGGCGGCGCAGGCAATGACATTTTTGTACTGACCGAAGACGGGTTCAATGACGTGATTGGCGACTTTCAACCGGGCATTGACCGGATTGACCTGTCGCTCCTGTCCGGCCTGCGCAATATGCAGCAACTGACCTTCACACCGATTTCCGGCGGTGTGACGATCCGCTACGGGACCGAGGTTGTGACAGTTCTTACCGCCAGCGGGCAGTGGCTGACAGGCGCCGACTTCCAGTTGTCGTCCCTGGTCAATGTCACGCGCTTTGCCATTGTGGCGGGGGTGCCAGACATGCCCCCGCCCGACCCAGAGCCCAACCCGCCACCAACCCCCGCCGGATATCTTGTCTTGCAAGGAACCGCTGCGGCCAACCTGTTGCGGGGCACACCTGCGAATGAACAGATACGCGGTCTTGCGGGTGACGACATATTGATTGGCGGCGGCGGGCAGGATCAGTTCGTGGGCGGGTCCGGGTTCGATCTGGTCAGCTATGTGGGGGTAAGCGCCCCTGTGCAGATCGACCTGACAGCGCCCTTGTTCAGTGGCGGCTCCGCGCAGGGGATGACATTTTACAGCGTCGAAGGATTGATCGGAACAAACCTGAATGACAGCCTTGTGGGTGACAGCGGCAACAATCTGCTCGATGGGACCGGTGGCAACGACAGTGTTGACGGTGGCGCGGGCAATGACACGCTGAACGGTGGCTGGGGCTATGACACGCTTCTGGGTGGCAACGATGACGACCGAATTTACGGCGGCACCTGGGGCGATCTTCTGGGCGGCGGTCAGGGCAATGATCTGTTGGATGGCGAGGATGGCAATGACGCGCTGTACGGGAGTTACGGCTATGACACGCTGCTGGGCGGCAATGGCAATGACAGCCTTTACGGCGGCACCTGGGGCGATCTTCTGGGCGGCGGCCAGGGTAATGA
>JBATDH010000126.1:0-3721 GCA_049663365.1 Albidovulum sp.
GCTTTTACGCTTCTCGTCCTGGAATCCCAGCAAAAAGCCCGTTTTTACCCGAACCGTGCCCGTGACGTGACCAAAATGCAACGCGCAGCAGCGGATCGGCGATCACAGTGGCATCAGTGCCCAGTAATCCAGCTCCAGAAGGACATTCGGCGCGAATTTTCCGGCCTCGTCGAGCCGCATCAGCGACGAATCCTGGCTGGCCACCAGCCGCAGCCGGACCGCCCCCACGCCGGGAGCGGCGGTTTCGGCCTTGTCCAGAACCTCGGACCAGGCGCGCACGGTATCACCGGCAAAACAGGGATTGGCATGGGCCCCGCCATTCAGCGCCACAATCATTTGCGCATTGGCCAGCCCATTGAAGGACAACGCACGCGCCAGCGAGATCACATGCCCCCCGTAAATCAGCCGCTTGCCATCGGCACGGTTGGTGGCGTCGAAATGCACCTTGGCGGTGTTCTGCCACAGCCGCGTGGCCAACATGTGCTCGGCCTCTTCGACGGTCACGCCATCGACATGGTCGATCTTTTCGCCAATATCGTAATCGCCCCAGCGATGTTTCTCGCCCGCCAGCGCGAAATCATAGCGACTGAAATCCAGTCCCGCCGGTATGACCAGCCTTTCGGGCGGCACCACCCCGGCAAGGTCCGGCACCACGGTTTCGGGCGCGGGTGCATCGGGGTTGGCCTTGCGCACCATCACCCAGCGAACATAGTCCAGAACCGTCTCGCCGATCTGGTTCAGACCGCGGCTGCGCACCCATACGACACCGGACTGGCCGTTGGAATTCTGTTTCAGCCCGATCACCTCGGACTGAGACCGCAGCGTGTCGCCCGGCCAGACCGGCCTCAACCAGCGCCCCTCGGCATAGCCGAGATTGGCAATGGCATTCAGCGAAATATCCGGGACCGTCTTGCCAAAGACCGTGTGAAACGCGATCAGATCATCAAGCGGCGATGCAGACAGCCCACAGCCACGGGCAAATTCGTCCGAAGAATAAAGCGCGTGACGGGCTGGATAAAGCGCCTGGTATAGCGCCCGTTCCCCGCCCGACAACGTTCGCGGCACCGCATGATCAATCACGTCGCCCAACGAATAGTCTTCAAAGAACCGCCCCGGATTGGTCTTCACTACTGCTCTCCGAGCTTCATTTCCGGGTCATAGGTTCCTGCTGTCTCTTTCACCACAGCCTGACCGCAGCGCATCACCCCATTGGCCGCGTCATAGGCGTAAGTGGGCGACCCGTAAAGCGCCCAGCCCTTGTTCAGCGCCGCTGTGATCTTGTGGCAAAAAGCAGCCGTGTCATCGTCGGAAAGGAACCGGTAAAGCTTCATCCATAGGTTCCCATGAAAGGGTTGTGGCCCAGCCAGATATGAACCGCGCCGATGATCGCAAACAGCACCAGCGTCGCCACGCCATTGCGCAGATCGCCCTTCACACCCTTGCCTTCGCTCGGGCGAACCCAGGGTCCGGCTGCATTGATCACTACCATTTCGACAATCGCCCAGACCCCCAGCACGCCAAACAGCACAATTGACGCGACATCGCCATTGACCAGAAGATGCGCCACTGCCCAGATCACCACCCCCAGCAACATCGGGTGACGCAATCTGGTATAAAGCACCCCCTTGGTGCCGCCGACGCCAAACAAGAACACTGAAACCAGCATCAGAAGGTTGTTCAGATGCCCCATGCCCGCAAGCGGCGTGTAAACCGGGCTGACATCGGCACCCCGATAGCCGATCACCATCAGCACGACGGAAATCAGCAAAATGACCGCGACAAGTCCCTTGCCCTTGTCGCCCAATGCGGCCCGCCCCGCCGGTGCCACCCGCTTGAACAGATGCGCCGCAATCCAAAGCGCCAACCCGAGTATAAGCAGCGTCATGTTCACCCTCCATAACTATGGTTGCTTGTCACGTACGCCCTAACAGCCCATCTCTGCAATGGCCCCGGCGCGGGCCAGCATCTGGCGGGCAGCGGCGGCGTGCAGGTTTTCCACGATGCGGCCATCCAACACCGCAACCCCGCGCCCCTCGGCCCTGGCCGTCTCATAGGCATCAATCTGGCGACGGGCCAGGTCGATTTCCTCGCAACTGGGGGCAAAGACCTCATTGGCGATCGCCAGCTGCCCCGGATGGATCAGCGTCTTGCCATCGAACCCCATGTCCCGGCCCTGCACACATTCGGCCCGCAGCCCGTCCTCATCGCGAAAGGCGTTATAGACGCCATCAACGATGACAATACCTGCGGCCCGTGCGGCCAGAAGGCACAGCTGAAGGCTGGCCAGCATCGGCATCCGGTCGGCGCGAAACCGCGCGCCAACATCCTTGGCCAGATCATTGGTGCCCATCACCATGCCGGTCAGACGCGGGTGGGTGGCGATGTCGGCGGCTTGGAGCATACCCGCCGGGCTTTCCATCATCGCCCACAGCCCGACATCCGGGGCAAGCTGCGCCACCGCCTCGACATCCGCCGCCGATCCGACCTTGGGGATCAGCAGCGCCTCAATCTCCACCCCCGCCAAAGCGGCGATATCGTCGCGCCCCCAGGGCGTATCCAGCCCGTTGACCCGCACGATCCGGGCCCGCCGCCCATAATCGCCCTCGCGCAGAACCCCGGCAAGAATCGCCCGCGCTCCGGCTTTTTCCTCCGGCGACACCGCATCTTCAAGATCGAAGATGACCGCATCCGCCGCCAACCCCTTGGCCTTTTCCAGCGCCCGTTCATTGGCACCGGGAATATAAAGCACGGACCGGAAAGGGCGGGCCGGGTCCGTTGGTCGGGCAGACATGGCAGTCTCCTGATAAGAATATGGCGCAAAAAACCACGATTTTGGCAGATTCAGCAAGGGCAGAATTGCCGCAACGCAGAAAAAATTCCCGGCAGTGACCAGTCCCCGTACCCCTGGTTAACCAATTTTCCGCCTTTCAGGCACAGGCTACCCGCCATCCCGGTCGCGCCACAGAACGCGAAAATCACAGGCCCGGACCGGCTCCCTAACCATAGGCAGGAATGATGAAACAGCAGTTGTTCGCCCTTTCGCTCGGATTTGCCGGGTTGATCCTGGCCACCCAGCACGCCTTCGCCCAGACCCAGGCCCAATGCGCACCCCGCGCGACGGTCGTGGCGCAACTGGCCGACAAATACGGTGAAACCCGCCACGGTATCGGGTTGCTCGGCTCCAATGCGGTGATGGAGGTTTTCGCCTCGGACCAGACCGGCACATGGACGATCACCGTGACCAGCGGCGCGGGCGAAACCTGTCTGGTCGCGGCGGGGCAGAACTATGAAACCCTGACCGAGGTTTTGCCCGCCCCCGGCAAAGGCGCATGAATCCTCACCAAAGCCCCCCGCAGCCCCGGACCCCGATCCGGGGCCTCATGACACGGGGCCAAACCTCGCACCCTACCCCGCAAAAGCCGACCACAGCAGTTTTGCCGACACCGCCAGCAACGCCCATGTCACCAGTTGGAAAAACTGCTTGTGCGGGATCACCCGCACCAGCCGGACCCCCAGCAACACGGCAAGTGACGCTGGAACGGCCAGCACCGCCGCAACCTTCAGGTTGTCGCCCGATAGCTGGCCCAGCGCCCAGTAGGGCACCAGCTTTATCGCGTTGATATAGGCGAAAAGCACCGTCGTCGTACCGGCAAACACCATCTTGTCCAACCGCAAGGGCAACACATAGACCTGATAGGGCGGCCCACCGGAATGGCTGACA
>JBATDH010000127.1:0-3128 GCA_049663365.1 Albidovulum sp.
GACGGATGCGGGACGCAAGACAGCGCGCCCATTGGCTGGGGATTTGTCCCGTCTCGA
This sequence comes from Albidovulum sp., assembly GCA_049663365.1. Classification (GTDB taxonomy): domain Bacteria; phylum Pseudomonadota; class Alphaproteobacteria; order Rhodobacterales; family Rhodobacteraceae; genus Albidovulum. The sequence continues at coordinate 58 of JBATDH010000127.1, forward strand.
TCCCGCCTCGGCTCGATCCGCGCCGTCACCGATGCGGCGGGCTGAAGGCCGTGCCCTCGATTTACGGGCAGACCGCATCAAGGCCGATCGGGTTTCCCGGCCTATGCGGAAGGCTTGCGAGCAGCGCCTGGGGTGGCACCGTGAACGGGTGGGCACAATGAGGAGGGTTCCGCGTTGCCGTCGGATTAACCAGGTGAACCATCCATCGGGTGGAAGCGCAATCTCACACTGCCCCGATCCCCCGTAAAATCACCCGCTTCACGCTTTCCTTGGCCTCTTTCCACTGCCGGTCGTTCAACGGTTTGCCGGCGTTCAGCGTCTCTATCTGATGGCCGAAATCGGCATAATGCTGGGTGGTGGCCCAGAGCATGTAAAGCAGATGTTCGGGGTTGATCGGGTCCATCTTGCCCGCGTCCACCCATTTCTGGATCAGCCTTGAGCGCCCCGTGGTCCAGTCGCGCAGCGTGGTTTCCAGATAATCCTGAATGACCGGCGCGCCGTGCATCACCTCGGACGCCCAGACCTTTGACCCCTCGGGGTGACGGCGCGAGATTTCCATCTTGGCGTCGATATAGGCACCGATCCCCTCGACCGGGCCGGGGGCGTTGTCGAACACATCGGCGGCATGCAGCCATATCTCGAAAATGTTTTGCACCACCTTGCGGTAAAGCTCTTCCTTGGTGGCGAAATAGTAATGCAGATTGGCCTTTGGTAGCCCCGCCATATCGGCGATAAGCTGCATCGTGGCCCCGCCAAACCCGGCCTCTGCGAACACTTTTTCGGCCGCGTTGAGGATCAGCCGCTCATTTTCCTGACGGTTCACATTGCGTTTGGACAGCCGTTCGGGTGCGGTCATTTCTTCCCAAGATATTTCTTGACCGGTTGGTCAGGTTATGATGGTCTGACCCTGACCATATGGTCAAGAAGCGAGTCGCCGCAAGGGGCATGAAGACCCCGCCTGAACCCGGCTCGCCTGACAAGGGAGAACGACAATGCCCGCACCCGGCGAAAACCTTCGGATCAATTCCGCGCGTCTTTGGGACAGTCTGATGGAAATGGCCAAGATCGGTCCCGGCGTGGCGGGTGGCAACAACCGCCAGACGCTGACCGATGATGACGCCAGGGGGCGGGCGCTTTTCCAGAAGTGGTGCGAGGCGGCGGGCATGACCATGGGCGTCGATAGCATGGGCACGATGTTTGCCACCCGCGCGGGCGAGGATGCCGATGCGCTGCCGGTCTATATGGGCTCGCATCTCGATACCCAGCCGACGGGCGGGAAATATGACGGGGTGCTGGGGGTTCTTGGCGCGCTGGAAGCGGTGCGCACGATGAACGACCTTGGCATCAAGACGAAACACCCGATCGTGGTGACCAACTGGACCAATGAGGAAGGCACACGTTTCGCGCCCGCCATGCTCGCCAGCGGGGTTTTTGCCGGGGTGCTGAAACAGGATTATGCCTATGGGCGGACCGATACCGAGGGCAAGACCTTCGGCGATGAGCTGAAGCGTATCGGCTGGGTCGGTGACGAGCCGGTCGGTGCCCGCAAGATGCATGCGATGTTTGAGCTGCATATTGAGCAGGGCCCGATCCTGGAGGCCGAGGGCCGCGAGATTGGTGTGGTGACCCACGGCCAGGGGCTCTGGTGGCTGGAGGTGACGCTGACCGGCAGGGAATCCCATACCGGATCGACGCCGATGAACATGCGGGTCAATGCAGGCCTTGGCATGGCGCGGATCACCGAGGCGGTGCACGAGATTGCCATGGCCAACCAGCCGAACGCCGTGGGCGCGGTCGGGCAGGCCAATGTCTACCCCAATTCGCGCAATGTCATTCCGGGCAAGGCGGTGTTCACCATCGACATCCGTTCACCGCAACTGCCCAAGCTGAGCATGATGCGCGAAGAGATCGAACTTGCCGCCGCCCAGATCGCCCGCGATCTGGGGCTGGGGATCGAGATCGAGCCGGTGGGGCATTTCGACCCGGTGACGTTCGATCCGGGTTGCGTCGGGGCGGTGCGTTCGGCGGCCGAACGGCTGGGCTATTCCCACATGGATATCATCTCGGGCGCCGGGCACGACGCCTGCTGGGTCAACAAGGTGGCACCGACCGCGATGATCATGTGCCCCTGTGTGGGTGGGTTGAGCCATAACGAGGCCGAGGAGATCAGCCCGGAATGGGCGGCGGCGGGGACGGATGTGCTCTTGCACGCCGTGCTGGAGACGGCGGAGGTTGTGTCATGACTCGATATGGTTCCGTTCTGGTTGTAGCGGGTACTTTCGATAGATCCATGAGTACCGATCTTGTGGTCGAACTGGATGACAAGTGCCTAGAAGAGGGTGAATATCTTGGTTTCCACTGCAAATTGGATCGTGCGTTTCATTCAAGCGATTTTCCGGAAAGAAAGGCGCTTAGACTACGTATTTCGAGAACGGGTGGGTATGGCGGTGAGCAACGTAGAACAATTGCCCGCGACGGCCACATAGTAATTGATGTTGAGACCCTGCTCTTCCTTTCCGCACTGATGGTCGAAAACGGCGAAGTGAAGATTGAGAGGACAGGAGCGTCCCGATTGCTTTGCGCACTGGGCCGGGCGGTCGCCGAGGGGCGCGTAACTGAAGATGGGGAAATGAAATGACCACAGTCATCAAAAACGGCACCATCGTCACCGCCGATCTGACCTACAAGGCGGATGTGCTGATCGAGGGCGGCAAGATCGCCGGGATCGGCCCGGACCTCAAGGGCGATACCGAACTCGACGCCAGCGGCTGCTATGTCATGCCGGGCGGGATCGACCCGCATACGCATCTGGAAATGCCCTTCATGGGCACCTATTCCTCGGATGATTTTGAGTCCGGCACCCGCGCGGCATTGGCGGGCGGCACCACTATGGTGGTCGACTTCGTGTTGCCGGCGCCGGGGCAGGGGCTGATCGACGGCTTGCAGATGTGGCACAACAAGTCGGGCCGCGCCAATTGCGATTACTCCTATCACATGGCGATCACCTGGTGGGGCGAAAAGGTCTTTGACGACATGAAGACCGTGGTTGAGGAAAACGGCATCACCACCTT
>JBATDH010000128.1:0-2266 GCA_049663365.1 Albidovulum sp.
CGCGCCCATCGGCTGATCTTCTTCGGCCAGACCTTCGGCGCGCGGTGCCAGCATCAAAGTATCGGCGGCCTCGGCGGCGGTGCCGTCAGCGGCAATCCGGTTGACTGCCAGCCCCTGATGCAGCGCCAGCTCTCCGCCGGGATCGTCCGGCGCGATGCGCGCGGGCCCTTCAAGGGCGCGAATGACCGGAACGCCGTTCACATCGCGCATGGCCAGCGCATAGCCCCAATAGATCAGCCCGGCGATCAACGCGACCGAGGTGACCGCCCCCGCGCCATTGATCAGTTTTTGAAATCGCTCACCCGCCGGGAGCGTCTCTGCCCTTGTCGGCTCATAGGTGTCATAGGCATCGAAATCGTCGAAATCCGCATCCGCCATGCTCTTGCCTCGCTCGCGGACCGTCCCCAAACCGGTCAGGGAGTTGCCGCGCCATGCTTGCCTCGCCCGTGCGGCCCGCGCCTGTTGATCAGCGCATTTCCTCCACCGGGGTTACGCCCAAGATACCAAGACCTGCGGAAATGACAACGCCCGTTGCCCGCGCCAGCGCGATTTTGGCCTGACTCGTGGCGGCATCGCCCTCCTGAATGAAGCGCAGGCTGGCATCGTCATTGCCGCGGTTCCAGAATCCATGGAATTCCGACGCCAACTCATAAAGGTAAAAGGCGATCTTGTGGGGTTCGTGGCCGCGCGCGGCAATTTCGACAAGCCGCGGCCATTCGGCGATTTTCCGCGCCAGCGCCAGTTCGGCCTCATGGCCCAAAACTGCGAGGTCAGCCCCCATCAGGGTGGCGTCATCGGCGGCGATCCCCGCCTCTTTTGCCTTGCGCACAACCGAATTGACCCGCGCATGGGCGTATTGCACATAAAAGACCGGGTTGTCCTTGGACTGTTCCAGCACCTTGTCGAAATCGAAATCAAGGGCCGCGTCATTCTTGCGCGTCAGCATGATGAAACGGGTGACATCCTTGCCCGCCTGTTCGACGACATCGCGCAGGGTCACGAAGGTGCCGGCGCGCTTCGACATCTTGAAAGGCGCGCCGTTCTTCCACAGCTTGACCAGTTGCGTCAGTTTGACGTCAAGCGGCACTTTGCCATCCGACAAAGCCGCCACCACGGCCTTCAGCCGTTTGACATAGCCGCCATGATCGGCCCCGAGAATGTCAATCAACTGATCGAAGCCGCGCGTCACCTTGTCGTAGTGATAGGCAATATCGGGGGCGAAATAGGTCCATGAGCCATCCGATTTCTGTACCGGGCGGTCCTGATCGTCGCCGTAGGCGGTGGAGCGGAAAAGCGTTTGTTCGCGTTCTTCCCAATCCTCGGGCTGCTTGCCCTTGGGTGCCTCGAGCATACCGGTATAGATAAGACCGAGCCCGCGCAGCGCCTCGATCGCCGCCTCGATCTTGCCGGTGCCGTAAAGCGCCTTTTCGGACGAAAAAACATCCATCGTCACGCCCAGCATTGCCAGATCGTCACGGATCATCTGCATCATCGCCTCGGTGGCAAAGAGGCGGATGTCGGCCAGCCAGTCAGATTCCGGCCGCTCGATCAGGCTATCGCCGTATCTGGCCTTCAGCGCCTCGCCGACCGGAATAAGATAGTCGCCGGGGTAAAGCCCTTCGGCGATTTCCGGCGAAAGGCCGTTGGCCTCGCGGTAGCGTTCATAGGCCGAACGCGCCAATACATCGACCTGCGCGCCACCATCGTTGATGTAATATTCGCGCGTCACCTCATAGCCGACAAAGTCCAGAAGGCCCGCCAGCGCATCGCCAAAGACCGCGCCGCGCACATGGCCCACATGCATCGGCCCGGTCGGATTGGCCGAGACGAATTCGACATTGATCCGCGCGCCCCGCCCCAAGGATGAGCGCCCGAAATCCACTTGTTCGCCAAGGGCTGCGCCGATCACACCCTGCCAGACGGCGGGGGCAAGACGCAGGTTCAAGAACCCCGGTCCCGCCGCTTCCGCCGACAGGATGCGGGCATCTGCCACAAGTTTGGCCGCCAGCGCCTCGGCAATCGTCCGCGGGGCCATGCCGGCGGGTTTGGCCAGCACCATCGCCGCATTGGTGGCCATGTCGCCATGGGCGGCATCGCGCGGCGGTTCGACCGCGACGGCAGCGGTATCCAGCCCGCCAGGCAGCACACCTTCGGCGGTCAGATCGGCCAACGCATCGATGACAGCTGCACGAATATCGGAAAACAGGTTCATTTTCTCGCCTCTTTGATCAAAAGAGGGGATGCCAGAGCCCGGATGCGCCGTCAA
>JBATDH010000129.1:0-13000 GCA_049663365.1 Albidovulum sp.
ACCGACATCTGATAGCTGACCGGGTTGCCCGCGTCATTGCGCACGGCTTCACCCGTCGCCGAATCGAGCACGATGATTTCGGGCTTCAAATCATTGCCGCGCGGCGCGGTGCGCCAATCGGTGACGATTTTCTGGGTCATGCCGGTTGCATCGTCGGTGTCATCGCGGACCGAAATGCCCGAAACGAGATCGACGAATTTCGCCACACCGGCCTTTTCCGCAATGATCGGCAAGGTGTAGGGATCCCATTCAAAGAGCTTGGCACCGCGTTTGACCGTGGCCCCGTCCTTGACATGTATCTTGGCCCCATAGCTGACCTTGTGGCCGGCACGTTCCTGACCCGCCTCATCCACGATGACGATCTGCATGTTACGGCCCATGACGATCTGTTCGTCATTGGCGTTTTTCAGCAGCATGGCATTGCGGAATTCCACCTTGCCTTCCTGGCTGGCCTCAAGGAACGACTGCTGACCACCCTGAGCGATACCGCCGATGTGGAAGGTCCGCATCGTCAACTGCGTGCCCGGCTCACCGATGGATTGGGCGGCGATGATGCCGACCGCTTCGCCGATATTGACCAGCGTACCACGGGCAAGATCGCGCCCGTAGCACATCGCACAGATACCGTCTTCGGCCTCGCAGGTCAGCGCCGAGCGGATCCGCACCGAGGCGACACCCGCCGCCTCAACTATATCGGCCTTGCGTTCGTCGATCAGTTCGTTCTGGCGGACCAGAACCTCGTCTGTTCCCGGCTTCAGCACATCATCCGCCGAAACCCGGCCCAGAATGCGTTCACCAAGCGGCGAAACGACTTCGCCGTCATTGACCGCAGCCGAGGCCGTGATCGCCCGGTCAGTACCGCAATCGGGCATCCGCACGATGCAATCTTGCGCCACGTCGACAAGGCGGCGCGTCAGGTAGCCCGAGTTTGCCGTCTTGAGCGCGGTATCGGCCAGACCCTTGCGGGCACCATGGGTCGAGTTGAAGTATTCAAGAACGGTCAGGCCTTCCTTGAAGTTCGAGATGATCGGCGTCTCGATGATTTCGCCCGACGGCTTGGCCATCAGACCACGCATACCGCCCAACTGTTTCATCTGGGCAGGCGAACCCCGTGCTCCGGAATGCGACATCATGTAAACGCTGTTCGGCTCTTTCTCGGCACCCGCATCATCTTTGCGCACCGCCGAGATTTCCGCCATCATCGCATTGGCGACCTCATCCGAGCATTTCGACCAGGCATCGACAACCTTGTTGTACTTCTCGCCCTGGGTGATCAGGCCGTCCATATATTGCTGTTCGAATTCCTTCACCTGATCGCGGACCTCGTTGACGATGGTCCACTTGCTGTCAGGAATGACCATGTCATCCTTGCCAAACGAAATCCCGGCCTTGAACGCCTCGCGGAACCCCAGACCCATGATCTGGTCACAGAAGATCACCGACTCTTTCTGACCGCAGTGGCGATAGACGGTGTCGATGACGTTCTGCACATCCTTTTTGCGCAGCAGTCGGTTCACCAGATCAAAGGGTGCCTTGGCGTTCAAAGGCAGCAATGCCCCCAGCCGTACCCGGCCCGGCGTGGTTTCAAAACGCTTGAATATTTCGTTGCCTTCGGCGTCGACCTGTTTGATCCGGCACTGGATTTTGCTGTGCAGATTGACAATACCGGCATCAAGCGCATGGGTCACCTCGTCAACGGACGAAAAGATCATGCCTTCGCCAGCCATACCACTGCGTTCCATCGACACGTAATAAAGCCCCAGAACCATGTCCTGCGACGGCACGATGATCGGCGCACCGTTGGCGGGCGACAACACGTTGTTCGTGGACATCATCAGAACGCGGCATTCTAGCTGCGCCTCAAGGCTCAGCGGCACGTGCACGGCCATCTGGTCACCGTCAAAGTCGGCGTTGAAGGCCGAACAGACCAGCGGATGAAGCTGGATCGCCTTGCCTTCGATCAGCACCGGTTCGAACGCCTGGATGCCCAGACGGTGCAGCGTCGGCGCGCGGTTGAGCATGACCGGATGTTCGCGGATCACCTCATCAAGGATATCCCAAACCTCGGGACGTTCCTTTTCAACCAGTTTCTTGGCCTGCTTGACGGTGCTGGAAAGCCCCTTGGCCTCCAGCCGCGAATAGATGAACGGCTTGAAAAGCTCGAGCGCCATCTTTTTCGGCAAGCCGCACTGATGCAGCTTCAGTTCCGGACCGGTCACGATCACTGAGCGACCCGAAAAGTCGACGCGCTTGCCCAGAAGGTTCTGACGGAACCGGCCCTGCTTGCCTTTCAGCATGTCCGACAGCGACTTCAGCGGGCGCTTGTTGGCCCCGGTGATGACGCGACCGCGACGGCCGTTGTCAAACAGCGCATCGACCGATTCCTGCAACATCCGCTTTTCGTTGCGCACGATGATGTCGGGCGCACGAAGCTCGATCAGCCGTTTCAGACGGTTGTTGCGGTTGATCACCCGGCGGTAAAGGTCGTTGAGGTCCGAGGTCGCGAAGCGACCACCATCCAGCGGCACCAGCGGGCGCAGTTCCGGCGGGATGACCGGAACAACGGTCAGCACCATCCATTCCGGGCGGTTGCCGGATTCGAGGAAGGATTCGACGATTTTCAGCCGCTTGATGATCTTTTTGGGCTTCAACTCGCCGGTGGCTTCCTTCAGCTCTTCGCGAAGCTGGTCGGCGGTTGCCTCCAGATCAATCTGGCTCAACATTTCGCGGATCGCCTCGGCACCGATATTGGCGGTGAAGGCATCGGCGCCATACTGGTCCTGCGCGTCGAGATAGTCTTCCTCGTTCATCAACTGGCCATAGGTCAGATCGGTCAGGCCAGGTTCGATGACAACATAGTTTTCAAAATAAAGAATCCGCTCCAGATCGCGCAGCGTCATGTCGAGCATGAGACCGATACGGCTTGGCAGCGATTTCAGGAACCAGATATGCGCCACCGGGCTGGCCAGTTCGATATGGCCCATGCGTTCGCGGCGGACCTTTTGCAGCGTGACTTCAACACCGCATTTTTCGCAGACAACGCCGCGATATTTCATCCGCTTGTATTTGCCGCAGAGGCATTCGTAATCCTTGATCGGCCCGAAGATACGGGCGCAGAACAGGCCGTCACGTTCCGGCTTGAAGGTCCGGTAGTTGATGGTTTCTGGTTTCTTGATCTCGCCGTAGGACCACGACAGAATCCGCTCTGGCGAGGCCAGAGAGATTTTGATCTCGTCGAACTGCTTGGGGGCGACGAGCGGGTTGAACGGGTTGGTGCTAAGTTCCTGGTTCATTTTCAAATCCTTGAATTCGGGCGGGAAGGCGGCGGCGGGCTGAAGCCCGCCCTACGCACAGGCGCAGGGCAGGTCGAAAAGCGCCGTTATTCCGTCTCCTCCGCGTCCAGGAGTTCCATGTTGAGGCCGAGGCCGCGCACTTCCTTGACAAGGACGTTGAACGATTCCGGCACACCGGCTTCGAAGTTGTCCTCGCCCTTGACGATGCTTTCATAGACTTTCGTCCGGCCCGCCACATCATCCGACTTGACGGTCAGCATCTCTTGCAGCGTGTAGGCCGCGCCATATGCTTCCAGCGCCCAGACCTCCATTTCCCCGAAACGCTGGCCGCCGAACTGGGCCTTGCCGCCCAGAGGCTGCTGCGTAACAAGGCTGTAAGGCCCGGTGGAACGCGCGTGGATCTTGTCGTCGACCAGGTGGTGAAGTTTCAAAAGATACTTCACGCCCACGGTGACCTTGCGGGCGAACTGTTCGCCCGTACGGCCATCGTAAAGGTCTGACTGACCAGATGTGTCAAAACCCGCGCGGGTCAGCGCATCGTTGACATCCGCCTCTTTGGCACCGTCAAAAACCGGCGTTGCAATCGGCACGCCCTTGCGCACGACACTGGCACTTTCGATCAGTTGTTCGTCATCCATGCCGGCGAAGGCATCATCATAAACCTGATCGCCGTAGCCGATGCGCAGCGCATCGCGCACAGGGGTCATATCGCCATTGCGGCGATAATCCTGAAGCGCGTCGTCGATCTTGAGCCCCAATGACCGTGCCGCCCAACCCATATGGGTTTCAAGAATCTGCCCGACGTTCATCCGCGACGGCACACCCAAGGGGTTCAGCACCATATCGACCGGGGTGCCATCACCAAGGAACGGCATGTCTTCCATCGGCACAACCTTGGAAACCACACCCTTGTTGCCGTGACGACCGGCCATCTTGTCGCCCGGTTGCAGCTTGCGTTTCACCGCGACAAAGACCTTGACCATCTTCATCACACCCGGCGGCAGATCGTCGCCGCGACGCACCTTTTCGACCTTGTCCTCGAACCGGTGTTCCAGCGCACGTTTCTGGGCTTCGAACTGCGCGTTCAGCGCTTCGACATTCTGCGCATCCTTTTCGTCGCCCAAGGCAAGCTGCCACCACTGGCCGTGGCTCAGGCTTTCAAGCAGCTCTTCGTCGATCTTGGAACCCGGCTTGACGGATTTCGGGCCTTTGACGGCGGTCTTGCCCAGGATCATCGACTTCAGACGTGCATAGATGTTGCGCTCGAGGATCGCCTGTTCATCGTCGCGGTCGCGGGCCAGACGCTCAACCTCTTCACGCTCGATCTGGAGCGCGCGTTCATCCTTGTCCACGCCGTGGCGGTTGAACACCCGCACTTCGACGACCGTGCCGAAATCACCCGGCGGCAGCCGGAGCGAGGTGTCGCGCACGTCAGACGCCTTTTCACCAAAGATGGCGCGCAAAAGCTTTTCTTCCGGCGTCATCGGGCTTTCGCCTTTGGGCGTGATTTTACCGACGAGAATGTCGGCCGGGCCAACTTCGGCACCGATATAGACAATGCCCGCCTCATCGAGGTTGCGCAGCGCTTCCTCGCCGACGTTGGGGATGTCGCGGGTGATCTCCTCGGGCCCGAGCTTTGTATCACGGGCGGCGACTTCGTATTCCTCGATATGGATCGAGGTGAAGACGTCATCCTTGACGATCCGTTCAGAGATCAGGATCGAGTCTTCGTAGTTGTAGCCGTTCCACGGCATGAAGGCGACGATGACGTTCTTGCCAAGCGCCAGTTCCCCCATATCGGTCGAGGGACCATCGGCGATGACTTCGTTCTTGGTGACCTTGTCGCCCACCTTGACCAGAGGTTTCTGGTTGATACAGGTGTTCTGGTTCGACCGCTGGAATTTGCGCAGCCGGTAGATATCGACGCCGGCATCGCCCATTTCCAGGTCTTCAGTGGCACGCACAACGATACGCGTCGCATCGACCTGATCGATGACACCACCGCGCCTGGCCATGATTGCCGCCCCGGAATCCTCGGCCACGACGGCCTCGATCCCCGTTCCGACGAAAGGTGCATCGGCCTGCAACAACGGAACCGCCTGACGCTGCATGTTCGATCCCATCAGCGCCCGGTTGGCATCGTCATTTTCCAGGAACGGGATCAGCGAGGCCGCGACCGAGACAAGCTGCTTTGGCGACACGTCGATCAGGGTCACAACCTCAGGCGGGTTGAGCATGAATTCGCCCGACTGGCGCGTTGATACCAGATCGTTCTTGAACCTGCCGTTCTCATCCAGTTGCGCGTTGGCCTGCGCAACCGTATGGCGCATTTCCTCGGTGGCGGACATGTAATGAACCTCGTCCGTCACCTGACCGTCCTTGACCTTGCGGTACGGGGTCTCGATGAAACCGTACTTGTTCACGCGGGCATAGGTGGCGAGACTGTTGATCAGGCCGATATTCGGGCCTTCCGGCGTCTCGATCGGGCACATCCGGCCATAATGGGTCGGGTGCACGTCGCGCACCTCGAAACCGGCACGCTCGCGGGTCAGACCGCCCGGCCCGAGGGCCGAAAGGCGCCGCTTGTGCGTTACTTCGGAAAGCGGATTGGTCTGGTCCATGAACTGCGACAACTGGCTGGAGCCGAAGAATTCGCGCACCGCGGCCGCCGCCGGTTTGGCGTTGATAAGGTCTTGCGGCATCACCGTGTCGATCTCGACGCTGGACATACGCTCCTTGATCGCGCGTTCCATGCGCAAGAGGCCGACGCGGTACTGGTTTTCCATCAATTCGCCGACCGAGCGCACCCGGCGGTTGCCGAGATGGTCGATATCGTCGATATCGCCGCGCCCGTCGCGCAACTCGACCAGCGCCTTGATACAGGCGATGATGTCCTCGCGGCGCAGGGTGCGCATCGTGTCTTCTGCATCAAGATCAAGACGCATGTTCATCTTGACCCGGCCAACGGCGGACAGATCATAGCGTTCGCTGTCGAAGAAAAGCGTATCGAACAGCGCCGAAGCCGCCTCGACCGTGGGTGGCTCACCGGGGCGCATGACGCGGTAGATATCCATGAGCGCACCATCGCGGCCCATATTCTTGTCGGCGGCCAGGGTGTTGCGGATATAGGGGCCGACATTGACGTTATCGATGTCGAGCACCGGAATTTCGGTGATGCCATTGTCCAACAGGACTTTCAGCGATCCGCCCGAAACCTCGCCATCCTTGTCCAGCGTCCAGGTCAGCTCATCGCCCGCCTCGACATAGATCGCGCCGGTTTCTTCGTTGATGATGTCCTTGGCGACATAGCGGCCGACAATATGGTCGAACGGCACCAGCAGTTCCTTGACCTTGCCGTCGTCGATCAGCTTTTTGACCATACGCGGCGTGACCTTTTCGCCGGCCTTGCAAATGACTTCGCCGGTAGCCGCATCAACCAGATCATGAACCGGACGGGTTCCGCGCACACGTTCGGGGAAGAACTTGGTGACCCAGCCCTTGTTCTTTTTTTGCTTGAAGGAAACGGTGTTGTAATAGGCATCCATGATGCCTTCCTGATCCAGGCCCAGCGCATAAAGCAGCGTTGTCACCGGGAGTTTCCGGCGACGGTCGATGCGCGAGAAAACCAGATCCTTGGCGTCGAACTCGAAGTCGAGCCACGAGCCGCGATAGGGAATGATCCGGCAGGCGAACAAGAGCTTTCCGCTCGAATGGGTCTTGCCCTTGTCATGGTCAAAGAACACGCCGGGCGAGCGGTGCATCTGGGAAACGATAACCCGTTCGGTGCCGTTGACGATGAAGGTGCCGTTGGGCGTCATCAGGGGCATATCGCCCATGAACACGTCCTGTTCCTTGATGTCCTTGACCGATTTGGCACCGGTATCTTCGTCGACATCGAACACGATCAGGCGCAACGTCACCTTCAGAGGTGCTGCATAGGTCATGTCGCGGGCCTGACATTCCTCGACATCGTATTTCGGCTTTTCCAGCTCGTATTTCACGAATTCCAGAATGGCGTTTTCATTGAAGTCCTTGATCGGAAACACCGACTGGAACACGCCCTGAATGCCGTCACCGTCGGTGGGCTTTTCGGCATCGCCGGATTTCAGGAACAAGTCATAGGAAGATTTCTGAACCTCGATGAGGTTCGGCATCTTGAGGACTTCACGGATTTTGCCGAAGTGTCTGCGGATACGCTTCTGGCCAACGTAGCTCTGAGCCATGCTCGTGGTCACCTTTCGTCTCTTCGCGGGGGCGATACGTCGGGGTCACGCATCGCGCCGCTTGCGAATGAAGGAAGTCAGGTTCTATTCCCGCAGACCGTCCCACCGGCCTGCACCCGAACCCTGAACCTTGCCTTGGAAGGGGCTTCAGGGGCCAAAGCCCCTTCCAAGACAGGTTCGGCTGGGCCCGAAAAAACCCCGGACCCAGCCAATTTCAATGGCAGCGGTGCGTAACGCACCCCGCCCGATTACTTCAGTTCGACCTTGGCGCCAGCCGCTTCCAGCTTGGCCTTGATGTCTTCGGCTTCGGCTTTGGAGGCACCTTCTTTGACTTTGCCACCAGCTTCCACCAGGTCTTTTGCTTCTTTCAGACCAAGACCGGTGATCGTGCGAACTTCTTTGATCACGTTGATCTTCTGAGCGCCGGCTTCGGTCAGCACGACGTCAAATTCGGTCTTTTCCTCAGCGGCTTCGGCAGCACCGCCAGCGGCGGGGCCAGCCATCATGACGGCACCACCGGCGGCCGGCTCGATGCCGTATTCATCCTTGAGGATGGTTTTCAGTTCCTGCGCTTCCAGAAGCGTCAGGCCGACGATTTGTTCGGCAAGTTTTTTCAGATCAGCCATTTTCTGTTCCGTTCCTAAGTATGTGTTCCAACGACGGGTTTAAACCCCACGACGACACTCAAATTGCTCACGCGGCAAGCCGCTCCTCCAGACTGGAGAGGATACCCGCGATGTTGGAAGCAGGCGCGCCAATGGCACCGGCGATGTTGGCAGCAGGGGCACCGATGCAACCCGCGATCGAAGCGATAAGCTCCTCACGCGACGGCATCGAGGCCACGGCTTTCACACCGGCCGGGTCCAGAGCCGTGCTGCCCATCGCCCCGCCGAGCACAACGAATTTCTCGTTGGCCTTGGCATAGGCATCCGCGACCTTCGCTGCTGCGACTGGGTCTTCGGAATAGGCGAGCACGGTCATGCCCAAAAGAAGATTGCCGATGCTTGCGCAGGGCTTTCCCTCAAGAGCGATCTTGGCGAGCTTGTTCTTGGCAACGCGAACGGACCCACCCGCTTCACGCATGGCTGCGCGCAGGTCCTGCATCTGAGCAACTGTCATGCCTTCGTAATGGGCAACCACCACGACGCCAGAGCTTTCAAAGATTTGGCCGAGTTCCTCGACCACTTTCTCTTTCTGGGCTCTATCCACAGTTTCACTCCAAGTATGGGGGTTTCCCCCCGGCTCAAGTTAGCCCCCGATGGTCTGGGGGCATTCGGGTCCGTGATGGTCCCAAGGCCAGGATCGCCCGAGGTCAGACCCCGGTAAATCTCGTCTCGCTTCCCATCTCGGGAAGGACTTCCGGAACCCGGATCAATCCGGGGCCCCGCCCTCCGTCTCGGACAGAACAGGGCCGCTACGGCCCTGCCATTCGCCCCGAACCGAAATCCGGGGCAAATTCTTCATCAGGCGTTGCCGGTCGCCGACACCAGATCAAGGCTGACGCCCGGACCCATGGTCGAAGACAGCGATACCTTTTTCATATAGGCACCCTTGGCTCCGGTCGGTTTCGCGCGGGCCACGGCATCGACAAAGGCGCGGACGTTTTCGGTCAGCTTCTTTTCGTCGAATGACACCTTGCCGATCCCGGCATGGATGACGCCGGCCTTTTCGGCCTTGAACTGCACTTCGCCGCCCTTGGCCGCCTCGACCGCCGCCTTGACGTCCATCGTCACCGTGCCGACCTTCGGGTTCGGCATCAGGTTGCGTGGCCCGAGGATTTTGCCCAGCCGACCAACGATCGGCATCATGTCCGGGGTCGCGATGCAACGGTCGAACTCGATCTTGCCGGACTGGATCACCTCCATCAGGTCTTCGGCGCCGACAATATCGGCCCCCGCCGCCGTGGCTTCATCCGCCTTTGGGCCGCGGGCGAAAACCGCCACGCGCACCGTTTTGCCAGTGCCGTTGGGCAAGGTGACCACGCCGCGGACCATCTGGTCGGCATGGCGCGGATCAACCCCGAGGTTCATCGCGATTTCAATGGTTTCATCAAACTTGGCCGATGCGGCACCCTTGATCAGCTTGACGGCATCCTCAACCGAAAGGTTCGATTTCCCGTCGAATGCGGCCTTCGCGGCCACTGTACGTTTTCCGAGCTTGGCCATGATTTACCCCTTCACCTCGATACCGATCGAACGGGCAGAGCCGAGGATGATCTGCATCGCAGCCTCAACATCGTTTGCCGACAGATCCTTCATCTTGGCTTCGGCGATTTCACGCACCTGCGCCACCGTCACCGAACCAGCCGTTTCGCGGCCCGGCTTTTCGGATCCGCGCGGACGGTTGCGCTTGCCCTGAGGTTTCAGACCGGCGGCCTTTTTCAGATAGAACGATGCAGGTGCCGTCTTGGTTTCAAAGCTGAACGACTTGTCAGCGTAATAGGTGATGATCACCGGAACCGGGGAACCCTGCTCCATCTCCTGCGTCCGGGCGTTGAAGGCCTTGCAGAATTCCATGATGTTGATGCCGCGCTGACCCAGCGCCGGGCCAACGGGGGGCGACGGGTTGGCTTGCCCCGCCTTGATTTGCAGCTTGAGGCTGCCGACTACTTTCTTGGCCATCTGGCCTCTCCTTTATCACTTCCGCCCCTTGGGGCATCGGTTTAGTGGTTCGGTCTGCGCCGTAGCGCGCGCCTCCCACGGGTTCACACGTCAGTTGCCTTTCGACACCTGCGTGAATTCCAACTCGACCGGCGTCGGCCGGCCGAAAATCGACACCGTCACCTTGAGGCGGCTGGCGTTTTCATCGACTTCCTCGACCATCCCCGAGAAACCTTCGAACGGGCCGTCGGCGACCTTGACCTGTTCGCCGATCTCGAAACGGATCAGGTTGCGCGGGGCTTCCTGGCCTTCCTCGGCGCGTTTCAGGATACCGTTCACCTCATCGTCGCGCATCGGCATCGGGCGGCCCTGGGGGCCCAGAAATCCGGTGACACGGTTGATCGAGGTGACCAGATGATAGCCCCGGTCGGTCATGTCCATATGCACCAGCACATAGCCCGGCATGAAGCGGCGCTCAGACGTCACCTTCTTGCCGCGACGAATTTCCAGCACCTCTTCGGTCGGCACCAGAACCTCGTCGATCTCGTCCTCGAGACCCTTTTCGGCGACGGACTGCTTGATCTGTTCGGCAATCTTCTTCTCGAAATTCGAGAGAACACTCACCGAATACCACCGCTTCGCCATCTGCCCGCAACCTCGTCCTGCCGACGGCGCACCGTCGAAAATTCTGTAATTCCAGCAGGTTAACCCGCCCTATCCCGAACAAAAAACAGCGCGCAACCCGAATCGATGCACGCCGGTTTGTGGAAAGTCCGGTCCGTCTACCCCCATACCCACCCGATATCAAGGCCGATCGGGCGAAAATCCGGTCCCCGTCAGCCAAACACCCCGAGCACCGAGGTCAGGCCGAATTTGATCGTCAGATCGACCAGAAAGAAGAACACCGACGTGATCGCCGCCATGATGAACACCATGATCGTGGTCAAGAGAACCTCTCGCCGGGTCGGCCACACGACCTTGCCCACTTCGGAGCGAACCTGTTGCAGGAATAAAAGCGGATTGGCCATGTCGTCGCCTCGGCATCTGGAGTGTCGAGGGGCAGATACGCGCCTTGCCGGGCGATTTCAACCCCGTCCCGCATCCGTCCCGCATCCGTCCCGACAACGTAGGGCATCCGTCCCGACACGCGTCCCGACCGGCGCGGCGAAATGGGCCTGCGCGTAGGGTGGGGTTCCACCCCACCCTCCTCGAAAACGCCCCCTCTCGGTCAGCTTCGCGGGCAAGACCACCGCTTACCTCTACGGCGCCGATGGCGGGCGGCTGAAGAAGGTGGAGGCGGGGACTTCCACCACCACCACGCTCTATCTCGGGCCGGTCGAGATCAGGAATTACGGGGCTGGTGCGGCGGAGGAGATCCTGCTTTACCCGCATCCGAAGATCCGCATCACCAAGACCAAATCCGGCAGCACCGTCACCACCAAGGTCAACACGCTGCACGCCGACGGGTTAGGGTCGATCCGCGCTGTCACCGATGCGGCGGGGCTGAAGGCGGAGACCTCGACTTACCGCCCCTACGGCGAGGAGGGCGAGGTGATCCACGGGCTCGGCGTCCCGCGCGAGACGAAGGGCTTCATCGGCGAACGCTATGACGCCGACGCGGGCCTGCAATACCTCAACGCGCGGTACTACGACCCGAAGCTCGGGATGTTCCTCCAGCCCGACTGGTGGGAGGTCATGCAGGAAGGCGTTGGGACCAACCGCTACAGCTATTCCTTCAACGATCCGGTGAATGGGCGGGACCCGAGTGGGCATTGGTTCGAAGAGCAGGCCGATGGCAACCTTTCCGGGCCGAAAGGAGACCCGCGCAGCCAGAAGCTCCGCCAGCATAACGATCCCGGGCTTATCGAAAAAATCGGAAGTGCCATTGGTCGGGCGATGGGCTACGTTGGCGACGACGTCAAAGATGGCTACCATTACGTTGCAGGCACCCCCGACGATCCGACCGCATACCGACTTGGTTTTGAGTGGGCGACTGGAACAGGGCCGGTGAAAAGAACACTGACGAATGGCTCAACATTCGCGGATGGATTTTTGGAAACGCAAGGGTTCAAAAACCTTGAAAACGCATTTTATCGAAAATTTGATGGAAATCCGCCATTCGACGGAGCTGAGATGACTGACGTTGCAAACCGCTTCGATTGGGAGTTTTTTTCGGAGACGACATCTGAAGGGCAGTTCCTGGGAAGCCTGAACGCCCGGAAAATCTACACCGAGAAGGGAGAAATTGTCTTTGAAGTCCTAAACGAAAGTAGCCTTAAATCCCTTGCGTATGGTTCGGTTACAACGAGGCTTTATAGCGGCATGTCAGTTCCAAGCATACCAAGAACTGAAACAAGTTCGTTGCCTATGAGCACCATCAGACAAGAAATCATCGTCCGGACACAAATTGATCGAAACTACTGCAACACGCACGATTGCTGACGCCTGGAAGGAAGAAAAATTGCAAACTCACACTTTGGTGTTTCTTGCCGCAACTTCGCTGCTTTGCGGCTGTATGCCGCTGGATGAATCCGAGGTTCCGGGAACCTATCTGCATGAACGCAACGATTTAAAGCTAACTATTATTCTTAACTCTGATCATACCTACGACGAGCGCGTCGAGTTAGAGGGAAAGCCAATTGAAATGCATCGCTCCACATGGAAACTTCTTGGAGCCAATTTAGATCTTCAGGACTTTCGTATGGTGTTAGATTGCCATGGCAATCTTGTAGAAAAACCAGCCTATTCGGATGTTGGACCGGAAATCACAAAATTCTTTTGGATCGTGACCATAGATTTCTGTGCTGATCCTGGGTATTCTTTAAGAAAAATAAATTGAGCAAAAAAATAGTAGCGATCCGTAGGCCGGGCTTCAGCCCGGCAC
>JBATDH010000130.1:0-3372 GCA_049663365.1 Albidovulum sp.
CCCCAAGGGGTTCGCCGAACTCATCGCCCGCCTGGAATCCGAGGAAGGCGATCTGAACGCCGCCGTCTTTGTCGGCTCCATGCCCGAACAATCGGCGATCGACGCCGACCCGGCGCTGATCGACGGCGTGGTGACCGACAGCTTCACCGGCCCGGCCCGCTTCTTGCAGATGCTCGCCCCTCTGATGGAAGCGCGCGGCGGTGGCACCGTCGTCGGGGTCGGATCGGTGGCCGGTGACAGGGGCCGCATCGGCAACTATGTCTACGGCTCGGCCAAGGCCGGGTTTCACACCTATCTGTCAGGCCTGCGCAACCGCCTGACCCGCGCCGGTGGCCATGTGGTGACGGTCAAGCCCGGCTTTGTCGATACCGCCATGACCTGGGGTCTGCCGGGCATGTTCCTGGTGGCCTCACCCGACAGCGTCGCCGCCGACATTGAAAAGGCCGTCAGAAAGCGCCGCAACACCATCTACACGCCGTTCTTCTGGCGTTATATCATGCTGATCATCATCCACGTGCCCGAGTTCATCTTCAAAAAGATGAAGGTGTGACCGTTTCCAACTGACTCAAATACGCTTGCCGGAGGCATCTGGAGCTATGCGTCAGCCGCCGAACCACTGTGACCACAGCCCGGCGGCCCAGAACATCAGGCTGAGCGTGATCATCAACAGACCAATGCCGAACTTGTCGCGCATGGCGAAAACGATCGGGTCGTAATCCTGCTTGCCGAACCAGCCCAGCATCACCATCCGCACCAGCCACAGCGCCATCGGCACGATCGCCGTCCACAGAATCCAGGTGGTCGGGTATAGTTCGCGCCCCTGATCGCTGATGGAATAGAGAAAGAAGATCAGCACCGCCCCCACCGTCCCCAGCCCCGCCACATTAAGCAGATCGCCCCGGTCGCCGCGCCCGTAGCCCCGCCCTGGCAGCCGGTCATCATTGGTGGCCAGCGTCAGTTCCGTCAGCCGTTTCACGCATCCCAGCGTGATGAAGATCGGGAAGATGAAAATCAACATGTAAATCGAGACCGAAACCTCGCCCGCGGCCGCACCGGCAATCACCCGCACGGTATAAAGAGCGGCCAGCATGGCCACATCAACCCAGCGCATCCGCTTGAGCTTGAGCGAATAGGCCAGCGAGATCCCCATATAAAGGACGATCACACCGAAAAACGTCCAGTTCAGCGTGATGGATATCCCCAGCGCCAGCAGCGCCAGCCCGACAAAGGCCATCATCCCCACCGCAATCGGTACCTCGCCGCTGGCGAAAGGTCGGCGGCATTTGGTCGGGTGCAGCCGGTCCGCTTCCAGATCGAGCAGATCGTTGACGATATAGATCGACGAAGCCGCCGCCGAAAAGGCCACAATCCCCAACAAGATCGGCAGCAGCGTTTCAAGATCGAAGCGGTGCGCGGCAATCATCGCCAGCAACAAGAGAACGTTCTTGACCCATTGATGCGGCCGCATCGCCTTGACAAGGCCCTTCAGCTTCCAGCCGCCCGGAAACTCGACGATATTCTGCCCGCGTGCCGTCAATGCCCGCGCCGAGGGCACATTGCCCACCACCAGCGCATTTTCCGCATGTTCCCACACCGCCACATCCGCAGCTGAATCGCCGGCATAATCGAACCCCCGATCGCCGTAAGCCGCCACCAGGGCATCGGCCTTGGCCCTGCCCTTCAGGTTGACGCGCGAATCCGAGGCAAAAACCGTGTCCGAAAACCCGTATTCCGCTGCCAGAGGTTCAACCAGGCGGCGGTCGGAGGCCGAGGCCAGAACCACCTCGCGCCCGGCCATGCGGCTGCGCAGCGCAAGATCGGCGATTTCGGCATTGACCGGCAACAGGTCGGTGCGGATCGGCGCAATTTCCGCCAGGTCCGATTTCAGCCGTTCCGGGTGGCGGAAATTGCGCAGCAACGCGCGCAAGGTAGCCCAAGGATCCCGGCCCAGTCCGGCCCAGAAACTTTCAAACAGCATATCGGTCTTGAGAAAGGTTCCATCCACGTCAAGGACGAGCGGTTTTACGTCAGTCATGGCAGAGAACTTATCCTTTCACTGCAAACACGCAGCCATCCGTCGTCAACTCCGGCGGCGTCAGGCACAGCCCGCGCGCCACGGCCCAAGCCGCCAACACCTTGGGCACATAAGCCCGCGTCTCGGTATAGGGGGGCACCCCTCCGTTTGATTTAACCGCATTCTCGCCCGCATTGTAAGCGGCCAGGACCATCACCGGGTCGCGGTCGAACTCCTTCATCAACCAGTCAAGATAGGCAACCCCGCCTTTGATATTCTGAACAGGGTCAATGCTGTCGCTGACCCCGAACCGCTCGGCTGTGGCGGGAATAAGCTGCATCAGACCAATCGCTCCGGCGGATGATTTGGCATCTATGCGCCCGGCACTTTCAATGCCGATGATCGCCAGGACCAGGGCGGGCGACACTTCGGTTCCAATCGTCGCTTTCATGATCTCGGTACCATGAACATCGGCGATATCCTGCAAGTGCTGAAATCGCGGTGCGGGAACGCCGATCCCGTCGGGGCCCCGGTTGAGAGCGGCCAGCGCCGATGAAAAGCGGCCCGTCTTGTCGCCCAGCGCCGGGGACACCTCGCGCCAGTACCACTCGTACTGCCCGTTACCCGTCTGCCCGTCCAACTCCAACCCCGGCGCGACGCCACCGCGCGGAATGGGATGTTCCGGTGGCGGCAGTGCCGAAGCGAGCCTTTTTCTCTGTTCTTCGGGGTCAATCTGCACGGTGATGCGCTTTTGCCCGGCGACCGGCGCGGCACCAATGCGTTTGAACGTGAAGTCCGGGTAAGGCTCCCGCACCTCCTGGGCAGGGGCCGACGCGGCCGCCAGCATTGCTGCCAGCCCTATCGACCACGCCAATCTGTTCATCTCACCTGTCATGCTACCGGGGGCGTTCTTCACATTCGCCTTGTCCCAGAAAGACGGACGCAGGGCCAGTGGTTCAGTGGCAAAGGTCGTGGAATCGATTCGAATTAGGCCTTTTGGCAACAGGATTTTCCATCTCCGATTGCTGAAAAATTGGGTTATCTGTTATATTTCAGTATATTAACATTTTTTGACAAAATACACTCAACTACAAAATGTACGATACTCGCCCTACTCCTGCCATGTTTGGACGGCCAATTAGGGACATGCCGCGACGGATACGGGATTAGGCGAGGACCCGCCCGGAGGACACGAAGCGGATAGTGTAACGGGCGAACCTTAATGGAGAAGATGACATGAAACTGTTCAAAATCGCGAAGAAATTCAACAACGACGAAGACGGTGCTGTGACCGTTGACTGGGTCGTGCTGACCGCTGCTGTTGTCGGCCTGGGCATTGCCGCCCTTGCTGCCGTCAA
>JBATDH010000131.1:0-5163 GCA_049663365.1 Albidovulum sp.
CCGCCGGGTTGAGCCAACCCGAACTGGCCCGCCATCTGGGCGTGCGCGCCAAGACCGTTGAGCAATGGGAAAACGACGCCGCCGAGCCGCGCGCCAACCGGCTGCAAATGCTGGCCGGGATGCTGAGCGTGTCGCTGATGTGGCTTCTGACCGGTGAAGGCGATGGGGTCGAAGGGCCGGGGGGCGGCGAAGTTCAGGCCCCCGAGGTGATGGCCCTGCTGCGCGAGTTGCGCCAGTTGCAGGGCGAAATCAACGGCATGGCGGCGCGTTTGGGGCAGGTAGAAAAACGGCTGCGCCAGCGGCTGTTGGCGACGCCGCAAAACGTTGAGGCCGACAGGCGGCTTGAACCTGCGCAATGATCGCCACCGATTCGACCGAGATCAAACGCCTGACCATGCGTAGCTGGCGCCGGGGCATGAAGGAAATGGATCTGGTGCTTGGCCCCTTTGCCGACGCGCATCTGGGCACCATGGGGGGCGAGGGGCGGGGCGAATATGACCGGTTGCTGTCAGAGAACGACCCGGAGATATATGCCTGGATCACCGGTGCCGCCGAGGTGCCGGAACGCTATGCCGCACTGATCGGTCAGATCAGCGCATTTGCGTTTTCGGGCGGCAAGGCGGGGCGCTGACATCCGCCCTGTCGCCCCGTGGCATTCTGCCTTCGTCCGTCTATCGGTTTCGGTTTGCGGCCAGCGTTTCAATGTTGTGCCAAAAACCCGACGTGCTTTAACCAAAATTTCGGCTTTTCCGCCCATCCTGCACCCGGAGCAGTCAAGTTAGGGCGGAGATGAGAATGATGATGCAGCAGTCGGTTCAGGACGGTGCAAGGCAGGGCTTTCTGGGCTGTTATCTGGAAACGCTGGGGCTGGTGGAACGGCTGCACCGGTTGCTTTTGGATGTGATCAAGGACGATTTCGAACGTTTGGGGATGCTCGAGATCAATGCCGTGCAGGCGCTGTTGCTGTTCAATATCGGTGAACATGAGGTGACGGCGGGCGAATTGAAATCGCGCGGCTATTACCACGGATCGAATGTCAGCTATAACCTCAAGAAGCTGGTCGAGGCCGGGTATATGCACCATCAGCGCAGCGAGGCTGACCGGCGCTCGGTGCGGGTGCGGCTGACCGAAAAGGGGCGGGAGGTGCGCGGCGCGGTGGCGGGGCTTTTCAGGCGTCATGCCGAAGGGATGCAGGCGCGCGGGATTGTCGGGCTGGAGACGGTTGAAGATGTGAACGCGATGCTGCGGCGGATGGAACGCTATTGGGGCGATCAGATCCGCTATATCTACTGAGGTGCACTGTTGCGCGGCCGGGTGCGGCGGTTTTGCAGTGGGCTGAAGCCCCGTCCGCACCAAAGGTTGATCGCCGCGTCCGGGCGGATAATCCGGGGGCAGGGCGCAGGGCATAAGGCGCAAGTTATAGGGCATAAGCGCAGGGCATAGGGCATAAGGCTCGAGAAACGCCATGGTTGCAGGCCTTCTGCCTTTCCCGTCGCGTATTGGTGCCGGACTACTCGGTACGGCGGGTCGGTTTGGCCTGCGGCAAATCATTCATCCCGATGATGATCTGCACCTCGCGCAGCAGTTTGCGCCGCATCGCGGCCTCGAATTCCGCGAAGCTCGCGGCATGTTCGACAAAGGCGCCCGGTCCGCGGATCAGTTCCCGCCTGTAGTAGTCCACCATCCCCTCATCGGCATTGCCGATGGCCAGCCCGTTGACGGTGATGCCGCCGAGGGGGAAGTTCTTGTAGGCCAGATACGGGTTGAAGCCATCATTGTTGCGCCCGTCGCCCGACACATCGAGCGTGCGCGCCTGGCAGTTGGGGCCGTTGCGAAAGAGGCTCGCGGCATGTCCCAGGGCATAGCCAAGCGCGGTGGGCGAATCGTCGCGCCCGCGCCGTGACTGGGCAAGCGTCAGGGCGGCTCCGGCGATGTCGCCCTGGGTTCTGATCTCGGTCCAGTCCAGCAGCATGTCCTGATTGTAGCGCCCGCTCCATTCAAAGACGCCGAGCACCACCGGCCGGTCGGCCTGCGACAGCAAGGCGGCCTCCAGCTCTGGCGACAGAAGGGCGCTGGCCAGCCCGCGCCGTTGCAAGATATCTTCGTCCGCATCGACCGAGGCCGAGACATCCAGCGCCAGCAACAGCGCCAGACGGCAGGCCGCCCCGGCGGGTGCGGCCAGACAAAGACCCATGGCCGCCAGAACCATGAGGTGGCGCATCACCAATGCCCGGTATTGGCCATGCTGGCCCAGGGTTCCGCCGGGGCCAGCGCCTTGCCCTTTTGCAGCAATTCGACCGAAATGTTGTCGGGCGAGCGGACAAAGGCCATATGCCCGTCACGGGGCGGGCGGTTGATGGTGACGCCACTGGCCTGCAACTGCGCGCAGGTGGCATAGATGTCGTCGACCTCATAGGCCAGATGGCCGAAATGGCGGCTGTCAGAGGGCAACCCGTCATCGCCGTCCCAGTTGTGGGTCAGTTCAACCGGGCAGTCGGGCTGATCGGGCGGGGCCATGAAGATCAGGGTGAATCGCCCGGCCTCATTGTCCCAGCGGCGGGTTTCGACAAGCCCGAGCAGGCCAAAGAACGCCATGGATTTTTCCAGATTGAGAACCCGGACCATGGTGTGCAGATAGCGTATCGTCATGGATCAACCTCCCCTTGGTTCCCGGCAGAGTAAAGCCTGAGACCAGTCCCGCCAAGCACCGCCTGCACCGGGGCGGCAAAAAACCCTGTGATACCGCATATCGTGGGTATCCCGCCCCGGCCACATAGATATAGTCGAAGATGATTCGACAGACCGAGGATGACGCCATGACCCTGACCCCAGACCAACAGACCGAGATCGCCGAGGCCCGCGCCCATCCGCGCCCGACGCTGCGCGCCGTATCGGAGGGGATGGAAAGCCATCTTTACCGGGCGCATGAGGTGCTCGATCACGGGCTGATCCGGGTCATCGACTATATGGGCGATGACGGGGCGATCACCCAGGCAGCAAGGGTCAGTTACGGCAAGGGCACCAAGCATGTGACCAATGACGAAGGGCTGATCCGCTATCTGATGCGGCACTGGCATTCGACGCCCTTCGAGATGTGCGAGGTCAAGTTTCACGTCAAGCTGCCGGTCTTTGTGGCGCGCCAGTGGATCCGCCACCGGACCGCCAATGTGAACGAATATTCGGCGCGCTATTCGATCCTGGATCGGGAATTCTATATCCCGGCGCCGGAAAATCTGGCGGCGCAGTCGGTGGTCAACAATCAGGGTCGGGGGGAATTGCTGGAAGGGGAAGAGGCGCAAAGGGTGCTGGATTTGCTGCGTGAAGACGCGATGCGCAGCTATGACCACTATGAGGAAATGCTGAGCCAGGACGGCCAGAAGGGGCTGGCGCGCGAACTGGCGCGGATGAACCTGCCGGCCAATGTCTATACCCAGTGGTACTGGAAGGTCGATCTGCATAACCTGTTTCATTTCCTGCGCTTGCGGGCCGATGTTCATGCGCAGTACGAGATTCGCGTCTATGCCGAAAAGATGTGCGAGATCACCCGCGACTGGGTGCCGCTGGCATATGGCGCGTTCGAGGATTACCGGCTGGGCGGGGCGAATCTCTCGGGTAAGGCGATGGAAGTCTTGAAGCGTCGCCTTAAAGGTGAAACAGTGACGCAGGAAAGCTCCGGCATGTCAAAGGGCGAGTGGCGGGAGTTTGAGGGGGTTTGGGAGTAGAAGGAAAAAGGATTGTCAAAGAAATTCAAAGAGGGAGCATTAACAGAGGACGAAAAAAAGATTGCTAAGAAGCTTCTAAATGATGATTGGCGAGGTCAAGATATTCTTGCATTGATAAATACTGGGAGGGAGTTCTCAACTAACAGCGGAAGGATAACGGGAGTAAAGAAAGATGGAGCGCAAACTGAGTGCACTGATGATGAGCTCGCGCACTACTTTCGAGTGCAAAGCTCTCTCGACCTCAGGACCGGGCTCAATCCATATAGGCATGAGAGGATCGTGCGCGCTAGAGACGCAATGATTCTTGCGGTCCAGTTATTTAACAGTTCAATTTTCAAATTCAAATCCGAAGTCTTCTCCGTACTGTCAAATATTTCATGGACATATCTTTGCCATGAACGCCTTTGCTCCTTGGGGGTTGATATTCTTGATGAGAATGGGAAGTCGTTACCACTGAGCGCAATGCAGATTCTACCTGAACTTGACTTGCCCGCACCAATACAAGCTAATTTAAGCGATATAAAATCTCTGCGTGATAAGGTTGAACATCATACGCTGGGCCAGAGCGATATCCTATGGCGAGGCCTATTCCAAGCAAACTGTCTGAACTTTGAGCACATAATGTGCAAATGGTTTGGAAATCAAACTTCATTGAGTGGTGAGTTGTCTTTCAGCCTACAGTTTATAAAACCAGATATAGCACAAATCGCCGAACTTTCTAAGTATGATATTCCACCCGAGATGCTTTCATTCAATTCTGACATGAAGGCGCAGCATTCAGATAAAATAAAGAGCAGCACCGAGTACGAGTTTACAGTGATTTACACGATGGCTGCCGCGTCAAAGGATAAATCGCATATTCAGTTTTTCTCGCCAGATTCCGCGGAAGGTAAGGAAATTTCCAATGTATTGATTAAGTACAAGCCTTCAGATGAGTTTTACCCTTTTAAACCAAAAAAAGTTGTTTCTGAGGTTCGTAAGCGCTCTAATTCGGACTTCAAGATGCATCACCACACTAATTCTTGGAAGCACCACAAGATAAGACCTGCAAACGGAAAGCCGGACGTCAAGAAGACAAATGCAAAGTACTGTGTGTATCACAAGGCACACCGCGACTACACCTATAGCCAGGCATGGGTTGATCTTTTAGTAAGTGAACAAACGAAATAGCTGTGGCGAGCTTGGCAACCCCGTAGGCCGGGGTTCACTCCGGCGTCTTTCGCAGCACTCCCCCATCCCGCCGCGAAACGCCCTCGTGTTCTCCACCTGACAAAAAGGTCCAGATTGGCCTTTTGCGCTTCTCGACCGCTCGGACAATGGTTCAGGCGTCTGCTATGCGAAGCGGGCGCTTGCTCAGAACGCAACGAAGGGCAGCGGCTGACCGGGGGCTGCCGCTGCAACGTCAGGAGTCGCCGTTTTATGGTTGAGTGGCCTCTGACCT
>JBATDH010000132.1:0-3348 GCA_049663365.1 Albidovulum sp.
AGAGGGGCGGGCAAAGGAATTTCGCGCTGGTGCCGGTACGCCGGGTGGTCGTGCGGTCGGTTTGACTTTACCGGCAGGGTGGGGTTGTCTGATTGCCACCAGTTCTTGATGTCAGCACCAATGCGGAATCCGTCGCCATGTGGAATGAACGCTATTCGGGTCGGGATTATCTGTTCGGCAAGGAGCCTGCCGACTTTCTGCACCGCGCGGCAGGCTGGCTGGACGCGGGGCAGAGCGCACTTTGCATTGCCGATGGCGAGGGGCGCAATTCGGTCTGGCTGGCCGGGCAGGGGCTGCGGGTGACGGCGTTTGATCCGGCCCCGAATGCCGTGGCCAAGGCGCGGCGACTGGCGGCAGAGCGGGGTGTTGCGGTCGATTTCCATGTCGGTGATCTTGACGGCTGGGACTGGCAGGGGCGGCAATTCGATGTGGTGGCGGGCATCTTCATCCAGTTCGTCGGGCCGGAGGCGTGGGCGGAACTGTTCGGGCGGATAAAGACCGCGCTGAAACCCGGCGGCCTTTTGCTGTTGCATGGCTATGCGCCGCGACAGGTGGACTACGGCACCGGCGGGCCGCCCGATGCGGCCAACATGTATACGCTTGATCTTTTGCGCGCCGGCTTTGCCGGCTACGCGGTACTGCGGGCCGAGGATTTCGACGCCGAGGTCGATGAGGGCGCGGGCCATAGCGGGCGCTCGGCTCTTGTCGATTTCATCGCGCGCAAGCCGCTCTGACGGGGCCCTATCTGCTAGGGGTGTCATCTGGCGGCGCGGCAAGGGGGGCGCCTGGGTGAAGCGGGTGCCTCCGGCGGGAGTATTTTTGCAAAAGAGAAACCGGGGGCGGGTGTCATTGAGGCCGGAGCGTGTGGCGCGCGGGTGCCGAAAGGCCGCGATGCGGGGCGATTTGATGCGGATCAAGGCGGAATGCGGTGGCATCGGCCAGACTGGCCTTTCACCACAAAGGAGTGTCCGCATGGCCGAAGCTGCCCCATCCGCCAAATCCGACCCCGCCGCATCTGTCGATCTACCCATGGACGTGGCGAGCGATACGCCGCGCGCCAACGGCAAGGGGCCAAGGCAATTTCCCAAGGTCGATCCCCATGCGGTGCGTCAGGCATTCGAGACCGGCACCTATCCTTACGGGCGCAAGATGGCGCGGGCGGCCTATGAGAAGGAAAAGGCGCTGTTGCAGGCCGAGTTGCTGAAGGTGCAGCTTTGGGCGCAGGAGACCGGCCAGAAATTCGTGATCCTGTTCGAGGGCCGCGATGCGGCGGGAAAAGGCGGCACGATCAAGCGCTTCACCGAGCATCTTAATCCGAGGTTCGCGCGGGTGGTCGCGCTGAACAAACCGTCGGAGGCCGAGCGCGGCCAGTGGTTTTTCCAGCGCTATGTCGAACATCTGCCCACGGCGGGCGAAATGGTTTTCTATGACCGGAGTTGGTATAACCGCGCGGGCGTGGAACGGGTGATGGGGTTCTGTTCCCCCAATGACTATCTGGAATTCATGCGTCAGGCCCCGGAGTTCGAGCGGATGCTGGTGCGGTCCGGCATCCGGCTTTACAAATACTGGTTTTCGGTGACCCGCGAAGAGCAGCTCAGCCGCTTTGCGTCGCGCCAGACCGATCCGCTGAAGCGCTGGAAACTGTCGCCGATCGACATGGCCTCGCTCGACAAATGGGAGGATTATACCGAAGCCAAGGAGGCGATGTTCTTTTACACCGATACCGCCGATGCGCCCTGGACCATCGTCAAGTCGAACGACAAGAAGCGGGCGCGGCTGAATTGCATGAAGCAGTTCCTGTCGACGCTGGATTATCCCGACAAGGATTTCAGCGTCGCCACGCCCCCCGATCCCCTGATCGTGGGTCGCGCCAGTCATGTGGTGCATGGGGCCGAGCATATTCTGGGCAGGGCGGTTCACCCCGATCTGCGGCGCAAGCCGCGCAAGCCTCCTGTCAAGAAAGCCGCTGGCGAACCGGGGGCGGAGGCGTCGGCATAGGGCCACGCGCGGCATCTGGACCTTGGTCGGGCGCGGCTGTATGGCTCGGGGATGACGGGACGGATTTCCCATATCGCCGATGCGCGCAGCCTGCTGGGCCTGGCGCTGCCGTTGATCGGCAGCCATCTGGCGCAGATGATCCTGCATGTCACCGATACGGTGATGCTGGGCTGGTACGGGGTCGAGGAACTGGCCGCCGTGGTACTGGGGGCGTCGACGTTCTTTGTGCTCTTCATCCTCGGGTCGGGCTTTGCCATCGGGGTGATGGGGATGGTGGCATCGGCGCTGGGGCGCGGCGATGAGGTGCAGGTGCGCCGCGACACGCGCATGGCAATGTGGCTGTCGATTCTGTTCGGGGCGGCGGTGGTGCCGGTTCTGTGGCTGTCGGGGCCGATCCTGGTGATGCTGGGGCAAAAGCCGCATCTGGCCGATCTGGCGCAGGGCTATCTGCGCATCGCCGGGTTCGGGATGGTTCCGGCGCTGCTGGTGATGTCGCTGAAAAGCTATCTCTCGGCGCTGGAACGCGCCCAGATCGTGCTTTGGGCGACGCTGGCGGGGGCGGTGCTGAACGGGCTGGTCAACTGGGCGCTGATCTTTGGCCATTGGGGCGCGCCGGAACTGGGGGTGCGGGGGGCGGCGATCGCTACCACCGCGACCCAGGTGCTGACGGTGGCGATCCTGATGATCTATGCGGCGCGGGTGCCGGAGCTGCGGCGGTTTCATCTGTTCCAGCGATTCTGGCGGGCGGATTGGGAGGCCTTTGGCCAGGTGTTCCGGCTGGGCTGGCCGATCGGGCTGACCGGGCTGGCGGAAAGCGGGCTGTTCGTGGCCGCCGCGTTGATGATGGGCTGGATCGGCACGGTGGAACTGGCAGCACACGGCATCGCCATGGAAGTGACGGCGATGGCCTTCATGGTGCATCTGGGTCTGTCGAACGCGGTGACGGTGCGGGTCGGGCGGGCGCATGGGACCGGCGACAGGGCGGCGTTGCGGGCGGCGTCGGTGACGGGGATGATCTTGTCGATGGGGTTCGTGACGGTGGCGGTGGCGGTATTTTTGGTGCTGCCCGCGCCGATCATCGGGCTTTTCCTCGATCAGGCGCAGGAAGGCACCGAGGCCATACTGGCCTTTGGCACGGTTCTGCTGGCGATGGCGGCGCTGTTTCAGTTGTTCGATGCGGCGCAGGTGATGGCGCTGGGGATGCTGCGCGGCGTGCAGGACAGCCGTGCGCCGATGTGGATTGCCGCGATCAGCTACTGGCTGATCGGGATCCCCGTGAGCTATGTGATGGCCTTCCCGCTGGGACTGGGCGGGGCGGGGCTGTGGCTGGGGCTGACCGTCGGGCTGGCG
>JBATDH010000133.1:0-1533 GCA_049663365.1 Albidovulum sp.
GCCACTGCCCTGACGCTGGCGGGCCGCCTTGGAGGCGGCATTCGCCTCGGCGCTGGAGGGGGCTTGGCCGCCGATCACCGGGATCGAGAGCTTGAGGATTTTCTCGATTGCTTTCAACTCGTTGAACTCGGCCGGGGCACAAAAAGCCACGGCCCGGCCGTCCTTGCCGGCACGGGCGGTGCGGCCGATACGGTGGACGTAGTTTTCCGGCACATTCGGCAGGTCGAAGTTATAGACATGGCGCACATCCGGAATGTCGATGCCACGGGCGGCGACGTCGGTGGCGACCAGCACCTTGATCTCGCCGTTGCGGAAGGCTTGCAGCGCGCGTTCGCGCTGGCCCTGGCTCTTGTTGCCATGGATGGCGCCGACATTATGGCCCCAGCCGCCAAGCAGTTTCATCAGCTTTTCGCAGCCATGCTTGGTGCGGCCGAACACCAGCGCCAGTTCTTTCGGGTGCTTTTCCAGCATGTTGGCCAGAAGTCGGGCCTTGTCGCCCTGGCCCACGAAATGGACGGATTGATCAATCTTGTCGGCGACCTTGCCGGGGGGGGAGACCTGAACCCGGACCGGATTGGTCAGGTAGGATTCCGACAGCTCGTCCATCAGTTTCGGCATGGTGGCCGAAAACAGCATGGTCTGGCGTTTGGGCGGCAAGAGCCGGGCGATCTGGCGCAGGGCGTGGATGAAGCCGATGTCGAGCATCTGGTCGGCTTCGTCCAGGACAAGGTAGCGAACATCGTTCAGTTTCAAGGCCTTGCGGTCGAGCAGATCGATCAGGCGACCGGGGGTGGCGACCAGAATGTCGATGCCGGAGGCGAGGCGCTGGGCCTGGGCGTTGAGGCTGGCGCCGCCGACGACGCGGAAGGTGCGGACAGGCGTATCCTTGGCATATTTCTGAAGGTTATCAGATATTTGCGTGGCCAGTTCGCGGGTCGGGGCGAGGATCAGGGCGCGGCAGGTTTTCGCATCCGGCCTGCGGCCGATTTCCAGCAGTTTGGTCACGATCGGCAGGCCGAAGGCCGCCGTCTTGCCGGTGCCGGTCTGGGCCAGGCCCATGACATCGCGCCCATCCAAGAGCGCCGGGATGGCGCGGGTCTGGATCGGGGTCGGTTCCGACAGGCCCATCTTGGCGAGGTTGGCGGTAACGCGGGCGTCGATGCCCAGTTCTTCAAAGTAATTCAATGTGTTATCCTAGTGGTTCGGCCCTATTCAGAGGGCCGGAAAAAGTCATTGCGCAGAGTCCGTTCGGGCTCTGCGTGCATCATCGGGGCGCGGCTGTCTCGAACCGCAGGACCCCTGGCGTGACATGGGAACCAGTCTTGTGTCCGGCCTCTGCCCCCCGCAGGGGAACGGCTGCTCACGCGGCAGCGGGCCTTGGACAGGGGGCAGATGGGGGATTTCGGGGCATAAGTCAAGCGCTGTCTGGTATCCGTCGGGTTTGCGTCCCGCATCCGTCTCGCATCTGTCCCGACAGGGTGTGACGGTGGGGTAGGGTGGGGTTAACCTATGGCGGGGTTGCGGGAGGTGCCC
>JBATDH010000134.1:0-8812 GCA_049663365.1 Albidovulum sp.
GCCGTGCACCATCCATGATGGCCTCGGCGGAAAGGTCGTCGAGCGCTTCGTCAAACGTGACTTCGCGGGCGTCGAGAATGGCGTTCATTGAAAACAGGGCAGGCCCGAATTCCGACGAAAACGGCCCGACCACACCCGGACCTGTCAGGGCAAACACGGCATCGCCCGCCGCCCCAAGGTCGGCTTTTGACACTTCGCCCAGATCGATATCTTCCAGCGTCAGGCCACGTTCAGCCGCAAGGGCTGCGAAATCCACCTCTCCGGCGTCCAGCCGGGCCTTGGCGGCGCTGGCTTCGGCTGCTGACGGATAGACCAGCCTTTCAACCATCCGGCGTTCAGGTGTCACGTATTTGTCGATGTTTTCGTCGTAGGTCTTGCGCAGTGCCGCCTCGTCAAGCTGGACCTGATCCGACAGCATTTCCGGGGCCAGCCAGAGATAGGTGATCTTGCGGATTTCGGGGCGGGTGAAATCCTGTGGATGCGCCGCGTAATAGGCGGTCAGGTCGTCTTCTGAGGGGGCTGCAACGGGTTCGGTCAAATCCGCCGGGATAAGTTCGGCCAGAGTGAAATCGCGGGTTTCATAAATCCAGTCGGCCAGCACCTTGGTATAGGCGTCCGGTGCGACGGTTGCGCCCAGAACCGCAGTTTGCAACAGGTTGCGGGCGGCTTCGTCGCGCAGTTTGGATTCGAATTCCGCCTCGCCAAGTCCTTCGCGCTGAAGTGCCAGGGTATAGCTGTCGCGATCAAATTTCCCGTCGAGACCCTTGAAGGCCTGAATCTCGACGATGCGGCGGCGTACTTCGTCATCGCCGACGGAAATGCCGATCTTGTCGGCCTCATTGTCAAGCGCGGTTGTTGCCAGAACGCGTTCACGCACGTTGCTGTCGATCCCCATTGATTGCGCCTGCGCAAAGCTAACAGGCTGACCTATCTGGTTGGAAAAGGCCGAAATTTCCTGATTGAGCGCGCGCGCGTAGTCCTGCAAGTCGATGTCGCGGTCGCCGACCGTGCCGATCGAGCGAATACTGCCGCCGAAGTTGCGCGCTCCGAAGCCGCCAAGCCCGAGTATCAGCATGGCCATCAAAATCCAGATGACCGGATTGGCGCGTTTTTTCCGCAGCGGGTTCGACATGATCAAGGGCTCTCCGAAAGATGTATCAGTGCGGTCTTTAAAACGTTTCGCGGTTTAGCAGAACCGGGAAATGCACAAATGCCCCGAAATCGCGATAAAATCCACGTGGTGGCTGCGAAAAAACGGCACTGGCCATGGGTCAGGGTCTGAAGGCTGACAGCCTGTCGATCATATGGCCGATTTCGGTCGCATCGACATTGGCAAAGGCAATGCGCAACTGGCGTTTTGCGGCGGGGTCGCCCTTGGGCATGAACATCGTGCCGGGCAGCAGCAAGACGCCCGCGTCACGGACAAGCCGTTGGGCCAGCGCGGGCGACGGGATGTCGAACGGGTGTTCGACATAGCCGAAAAAAGCCCCGCATCCCAAAAGCTTCCAGCCCGCCAGCCGGGTCATGCCCGCCACCAGAGCGGCCCGGCGGGCAAGGATTTCGTCGCGCTCGCCCGCGACCCACTGGCCCAGATTGCGCATCCCCCACAGGGCACCGATCTGGCCAAGCTGACTGGGGCAGATCGCCACCGTGTCGAGAAACTTTTCCACTTCCCCCAAGCGGTTGCTGTCGGCGACGATAGCGCCGACGCGGTGGCCGGTCAGGCGGTAGGCCTTGGAAAACGAATAAAGCTGGATGAACGTCCCGCGCCAGTCCGGATCGGCAAAAAGATCATGCGGCGCATCGGATCGGGCGTCAAAATCGCGGTAGGTTTCATCGACGATCAGGGCCAGACCATGCGCGCGGGCAAGGTCGTAGAAGGCGCGCAAGGTTGTGGCGGGGTATTCCACGCCGCAAGGGTTGTTGGGGCTGACCAGAACGATGGCGCGGGTGCGCTCGGTGATCAGCCCTGCTGCCCGCGTTGCGTCGGGGATCATGCCGTCGCCAACCGGCAGGGCGACAGTCGTGATCCCCTGCATGTCCAGCCACATCTTATGATTGAAATACCAAGGTGTTGGCAGGATGACTTCATCTCCGGACCCGGCCAGTGTCGCCATCACTGCGGCAAAGGCCTGATTGCAGCCCTGGGTGATGGCCACCTCATCCGCGGCGATTGTGCCGTCATAGGCCGCCGTCCATTGCGTGGCAACTTCGGCGCGCAATTCCGGCATCCCCAGAACCGGCCCGTAGAGATGCGCCGCCGGGTCGTTCAGCGCCGCATCGGCCAGTGCCCGGCGCAGTCCCTCATGCGGGGGATCAATCGGTGCGGCCTGACTGACATTGATCAGCGGGCGGTCGGGTGCAAAGACCACCCCTTCCAGCCAGCGGCGTGCCTCCATCACCGGGGGGGCTTCGGTCGCGGCCATGGCGGGGTTCAGGGGCAGGGTCATCGCGGGTTCCTTTGCGGCGCACATCAGGCGCGTTTTGCCTTCATGTTCCGGTATTCGTGCCACACCAGCCAGATCACCACCAGATCGAAGACGGTCAGGGCAATGAGAAATGGCGAATGGGTCGTGTAGAACCGGTCGAGTTGATAGATGATAAAGCCCACCAGCACCATGATCGAGGCCGGATAGGCCCAGAGCAGCCGGAAGGCCAGCCCCGCGACGACGGCAAGCTTCACCACGCCGTGGGTCATGAGGTACCAGCCCCAGAAATGCTGCGTGGAAACCGAATAGCCCTGCGCCAGCGACATCAGCCAACCCGCTACGCGTTCGCCGGGATCTTCGATGATTTCGTTGTCGGCCAGCCAGCCGATCGTCCGCGTCAGCCAGTCCGCACTTACCGCATAGACGGCGATGCCTGACAGAAGCTCGACCGTGGCGAAAAGCGCCTTGGCCAGCAGGCTGATTTCAAAAATCTGATGCAGGCGCTGTTCGACACCCCGGCTGAACTTCCGCATCTCCGGCGTCTTTCAGTCAGTCCCGCGATAGGGCTGGACATATTGCAGCGCCATGTCCCAGGGGAAGAAAATCCAGGTGTCCTGGCTGACCTCGGTGATGAAGCTGTCGACCATTTCGCGGCCTTCGGGCTTGGCATAGACGGTGGCGAAATGCGCCTTGGGATAAAGGTTGCGCACCAGTTCCAGCGTCTTGCCGGTGTCGACCAGATCATCGACGATCAACACGCCTTCGCCGTCCTTGCCCATGATTTCGGCCTGCGGTGCCTTGATGACGCGGGGTCTGCTCTGATCCTGATGGTTATAGGACTTGACGCTGATCGTGTCGACAACCCGGATGTCCAATTCGCGGCTGACGATCATCGCCGGGGCCATGCCGCCACGGGTAATGGCGACAACCGCGCGCCAGGCACCGTTATCCGGGCCCTGTCCATCCAGCCGCCAGGCCAAAGCGCGGGAATCGCGGTGAATCTGGTCCCAGGAAACATGAAAGCCCTTTTCGTGCGGCAGCCGGTCGCTCATTGTTCGTTCTCCTTGCCGTTCCTTCCGGTCACAACGTCGATATCGGGCGCATCGACCGCCTTCATACCGACGACGTGATAGCCGGCATCGACGTGATGCACCTCGCCCGTCACCCCGGAACCCAGATCGGACAGCAGGTAAAGCGCCGATTTGCCAACCTCGTCCTGATTGACGTTGCGGCGCAGCGGCGAGTTCAGTTCGTTCCATTTCAGGATATAGCGGAAATCGCCGATACCCGACGCGGCCAGCGTCTTGA
This sequence comes from Albidovulum sp., assembly GCA_049663365.1. Lineage (GTDB taxonomy): Bacteria > Pseudomonadota > Alphaproteobacteria > Rhodobacterales > Rhodobacteraceae > Albidovulum. The sequence continues at coordinate 3,738 of JBATDH010000134.1, forward strand.
TCGGCCCGGCCGATATGGCGTTGCAACGGATGCCGTCCTTGCCGAGGTCTTCGGCGATGTAGCGCACCGAGGCTTCAAGTGCGGCCTTGGCGACGCCCATCACGTTGTAATGCGGCATGACCCGTTCGGCACCGTAATAGGTCAGTGTCAGCAAGCTGCCGCCATCCGGCATCATCGCGGCGGCGCGCTGGCAGACCGCGGTGAAGGAGTAGACCGAGATATCCATCGTCATGCGGAAATTGTCGATGCCGGTATCAACATAGCGGCCCCTGAGTTCATTTTTATCTGAAAAACCAATGGCATGAACGACAAAGTCAATCTTGCCCCAGATTTTTTGCAAATGGGCGAAAAGCCTGTCCAGCGATGCGGAATCGGCTACGTCGCATTCCACCAGCTCGGTCACGCCAATTGACGCGGCCAGGGGGCCGACGCGCTTTTTTAATGCCTCGCCCTGATAGGAAAAGGCCATTTCGGCCCCATGTTCAGCGCAGGCTTTCGCAATGCCCCAAGCGATGGATTTATCATTCGCCAGCCCCATGATCAGGCCGCGTTTGCCCGCCATCAATTTGCTTGCCATATCTGTCCCCGCGCGGATTTTTATAAGTGCAAGAGCATTAGGCCATGTTCACAGCCGCTTCAAGGGACTAGACTTAAGTGCTGCTTGCACAGCCTCGACAACTTCGCGCAGGGTATCTGAGGCAAACAATCCTCTACCCCAGCCATATCAAATGTTGCAATTTGCAACTGGCGAGATACTGGACTATCAGAGCAAAACACATAGGCGAGCTGAGCAGAACACAGCCAATGCAGAATCGAAGCGGAATATTTGCGGGCGACGATCCTTTTGAGATTGCCCGAACCTGGCTGGCCGAGGCGGAAAAGGCCGAGATCAATGACGCGAATGCCATTGCGCTGGCGACGGTCGACGCCGACGGTCTGCCCAATGCGCGCATGGTGCTGCTGAAAGAGATCGAGGCGGATGCCTTTGTCTTTTACACCAATTACGGTTCGGCCAAGGGTAAGGAAATCGCCGCCAGCGGCAAGGCGGCGTTTGTGCTGCATTGGAAATCGCTGCGCCGCCAGATCCGGGTGCGCGGGTTGACCAGCCGCGAAGAGGGGCCGCAGGCCGATGCCTACTATGGGTCCCGGTCCTTGCAAAGCCGGTTGGGGGCCTGGGCATCGCACCAGTCCCAGCCATTGACGTCGCGGGCGGCGTTGATGGCCGATGTGGCGAAAATGACCGCGAGACACGGGCCTGCGCCCGCCCGCCCGCCGTTTTGGGGGGGCATAAGGATTGTTCCGCTGGAGATAGAATTCTGGGCCGACGGCGCATTTCGACTGCATGACCGCTTTCGGTGGCGGCGCGACAATGTTAGTGTGGCTTGGGAAATCGTACGGTTGAATCCCTGAACGGGAAGCGTATCGTTACGTGCGTGAGATTAGTCGTTTTTGGCTTGTACAAGAGTTTGCCTTAGTGCCAGTAAGTAAACGGGGGCGGATGGGAAGCTGCGCGCATGAGCAATCAGGAACTGGATCAGCACAAGGTTTTGGGCCGCGTAAAGTGGTTTGATCCGGCCAAGGGCTTTGGGTTTATCGTCGCAGATGAAACGGGCGGCGACATTCTTTTGCATGCCAATGTCTTGCGCAATTTCGGCCAGAGCTCGGTTGCCGACAACGCGATCATTTCGGTCATGGTGCAAAAAACCGCGCGCGGGGCCCAGGCGGTTGAAGTGCTGGAAATCCAGGCACCCGAGGGCGAGGATTTTTCCCATATCGAGGATATTGGCGACGGCGACAGCGAGATGATCGCGGCCCTTCCGCTTGAACCGGCCCGGATCAAATGGTTCGACAAGGTCAAGGGGTTTGGTTTTGCCAATGTCTTTGGTCGGTCCGAAGATATTTTCGTGCATGTCGAGGTTCTTCGCCGGTCCGGCTTTGCCGACTTGCAGGCGGGTGAAGCCGTGTGCCTGCGGGTGATTGATGGCAAACGCGGCCGGATGGCCGCGCAGGTCGCATCCTGGGAAGCGGCGCTGCGGGTCAAGCCCTGATGCTACGCATTTTTGCGGCGCTGCTGCTGGTTGCCGGGACGGCCGAGGCGAAATGTTCGCAAGATCGGGCAGAGTTTCGGGGGGCCGGTGGCAAGACCGGTTTTTCGATAGAAATCGCCGATGACGGAATGGAACGGTCGCGCGGGTTGATGTTTCGCAAATACCTTGCGCCGGATGCCGGGATGCTTTTTGTCTATGATCGTCCGCAACCGGTTGCCTTCTGGATGAAAAACACGCTGATTCCCCTCGATATGATTTTCATCGGGGCGGATGGGCGGGTGAAACATGTCCACCCAAACGCAATGCCCGGTGATCTGACGGCAATCGACGGGCCGCCCGATACATTGATGGTGCTCGAAATCAATGGCGGCCTTGCCGCGCAGTTGCACCTGGAGCGCGGTGCAGAAATGCAGCACCCGGCACTTGCGCAAAACACCGCCCTTTGGCCCTGTTCGGCACCCTGAGTGGAAACGGATTAGGGCTTTTCCTTCGGACGAACAGCCGCTAGAGACGGGGGCGTCGGGGCGTAGCGCAGTCTGGTAGCGCGGCGGTTTTGGGAACCGTAGGTCGTAGGTTCGAATCCTATCGCCCCGACCATCCTTTCAAAAAAAGCATTCGACCATCAGATCGGTGCCGGATTCGGGCCGCGAAAATTATTTTTTGGGGCGAGAAATTGTGCGTTCCGGCGGGCGAGCCTGTGGAAAAAATTCAAGCTTTGTCTTAGCCGAACCAGCCAAGCGGGCCAGTTTCTTGGATAATTCAAATACCCGTGATCGGCAGGCCGCTGTGGGTGAATCAGACAAGGGATTTGCAAATTGTGGTTAACGCGCAAGGTCAACCAAAATCAGATGAAGAAATCGTCAAAAATCAGTTGACCAGAGGGGGGGCAATACGTCAGTTTGTATGGGCTGGCGAACAATCCACTAGATTTAGTGGGTGACGCGACGGGAGGTAATAGAAATTCTGTATGGCCACGATTTCACGTGGCCCGGCTTCTTGGGCGCATCCTAGGAGCTTGGCAGGGTGTTGTCTCGTGTCAAAACTGCTGGCAGATCGAGGTGGTGACAAAGGTTCCCAAGAGGATCTGTTGCCCAACATGAAGACGACAAAAACACGGGGCAGTAATGAAAATCGAACGCAAATTCACCCAAGAAGGTGCTGGAGCCTATTCCGATATCGCGTTTTCGACCACGACGTCGGAGATTCGCAATCCTGATGGCAAGGTCGTGTTTCGCAACGACAGCGTCGAGGTTCCATCCGGCTGGAGCCAGGTGGCGTCAGATGTGCTGGCACAAAAGTATTTCCGCAAGGCGGGCATTGCGGTTCACCTGAAGAAGGTGCGCGAAAAGGGTGTGCCGGAATTTCTCTGGCGGTCGGTCCCGGACGAAGACGCCTTGGCCAAGCTGCCCAAGGACAAGCGCAGCACGGGCGAAAGCTCGGCCAAGCAGGTGTTTGACCGGCTGGCGGGCGCCTGGGCCTATTGGGGCTGGAAGGGCGGCTATTTCACCACCGAGGCCGATGCCAGCGCCTATTACGATGAAATGCGTTTCATGCTGGCCGAACAGATGGCAGCCCCCAACAGCCCGCAATGGTTCAACACCGGCCTGCACTGGGCCTACGGCGTCGATGGCCCGGCGCAGGGGCATTACTATGTCGATCACAAGACCGGCAAGCTGACCAAGTCCAATTCCGCCTATGAACACCCGCAACCCCATGCCTGCTTCATCCAGTCTGTCAGCGACGATCTGGTCAACGAAGGCGGCATCATGGATTTGTGGGTGCGCGAGGCGCGGCTGTTCAAATACGGGTCGGGCACCGGCACCAACTTTTCATCCTTGCGCGGTGAGGGCGAAAACCTGTCCGGCGGCGGCCGCTCTTCGGGGCTGATGGGGTTTTTGAAGATCGGCGACCGGGCGGCGGGGGCCATCAAATCGGGCGGCACCACGCGCCGCGCCGCCAAGATGGTGATCTGCGACATGGATCATCCCGATATCGAGCAGTTCATCAACTGGAAGGTCATCGAGGAACAAAAGGTTGCCTCGCTGGTGGCCGGTTCCAAGATGCATGAACGCCAGTTGAACGAGATTTTCAGTGCCATCCGCCAGTGGGACGGTTCCAGCGAAGATGCTGTTGATCCGGTCAAGAACGAGGCGCTGAAAGCCGCGATCAAGTCGGCCAAAAAGGTGATGATCCCGGAAACCTACGTCAAGCGGGTGCTGGATTACGCCAAGCAGGGCTATAGCTCCATCGAGTTCCCGACTTATGACACCGATTGGGATTCCGAGGCTTATGCGTCTGTCTCTGGCCAGAACTCCAACAATTCGGTCCGCGTCACGGATGCGTTCCTGAAAGCGGTCAAGGACGATGCCGACTGGGAACTGATCCGCCGCACCGACGGCAAGGTCGCCAAGATGGTGAAGGCGCGCGATCTTTGGGCACAGGTGGGTCACGCCGCCTGGGCCTGTGCCGATCCGGGCATCCAGTTCCACGATACCGTCAACGCCTGGCACACCTGCCCGGAGGACGGGGCGATCCGGGGGTCAAACCCCTGTTCGGAATACATGTTCCTCGACGATACGGCCTGTAACCTGGCGTCGATGAACCTTCTGACCTTCCACAAGGGCGGCACCTTTGACGCCGAAGCCTATATCCACGCCACCCGTCTCTGGACCGTGACGCTGGAAATATCAGTGACGATGGCGCAGTTTCCGTCAAAGGAAATCGCCCAGCGGTCCTATGATTTCCGCACCCTTGGCCTTGGCTATGCCAATATCGGTGGTCTGCTGATGACCATGGGACTTGGCTATGACAGCGACAACGGCCGTGCCCTTTGCGGGGCGCTGACCGCGCTGATGACCGGTGTGTCCTATGCCACAAGCGCCGAAATGGCGGGCGAGCTGGGCGCGTTTCCGTCCTACAAGAAAAACGCCGACCACATGCTGCGGGTGATCCGCAACCACCGCAACGCCGCCTATGGCAACGCGGATGGGTATGAGGCGCTGGACGTGAAACCAGTAGCGCTCGATC
>JBATDH010000135.1:0-1588 GCA_049663365.1 Albidovulum sp.
AGCCCTGTCGATTTCCGGTGGCGAGGTGGCGCTTGACGACGTTAGCTTCGGATATGACGCGGCACGACCGATCTTGAAAAACGTCAGCCTGAACATCGGCGCGGGGCAAAGGGTGGCGATTGTAGGGCCGTCCGGATCGGGCAAATCAACCATCGGGCGGCTCTTGTTCCGGTTTTATGATGTGACCGGCGGCAGTCTGAAAATCGACGGGCAGGATTTGCGTGATGTAACGCAAGACAGTGTTCATGCGCAGATCGGCGTGGTGCCGCAAGACACGGTGCTTTTCAACGATACGGTCCTTTACAATATCGCCTATGGGCGGCCGGACGCCTCCGAGGAAGAAATCATCGCGGCGGCCAAGGCGGCGAAGATACATGATTTCATCACCTCGCTGCCGGAAGGCTATGACACTAGGGTCGGTGAACGTGGGCTGAAGCTGTCGGGCGGCGAAAAGCAACGCGTGGGTATTGCCCGGACGCTGTTGAAAAACCCGCCCATCCTGTTGCTGGACGAGGCGACATCGGCACTTGATACCCAGACCGAACGGGATATTCAGGACAGCCTGCGCGCCATGGGCGAGGGGCGGACCGTTATTACGATTGCGCACCGATTGTCCACAATTGCCGATGCTGATCGCATTGTCGTGCTCGAAGCGGGACAAATCGTGGAAGAGGGACGCCATGAAGAGCTTCTGGCCCACAATGGTCGCTATGCGGCCATGTGGGCGCGCCAATCCAACGAAGAAGAAATCTCGCTGCAAGCCAAAATGCAGAGGGATGAATTGCTGGCCGAACCCGAAGAGGACGACAAGAGGCGCTCTGTCCCGCGTTCATGGGCGGTTTGATCGGTTACATTCCGGCACCGCGCGGCGCGGTCTTGGCAAGGGTGCTGGCTTGCGTGTAAGACGGGGCCGAGTTCGGCTCCTCGGTTGGGGCCGTCAGGGCTGGAGAGCGGCGTGAGCGAAACCGACAGTTTCATTGATGAAGTGACCGAAGAGGTCCGCCGCGACCGGCTTTTCGCGTTGATGCGCAAATATGGCTGGATCGGCATCCTGCTTGTGGTGCTGATCGTCGGCGGTGCCGGTTATTCCGAATGGCAAAAGGCCCGCGCGCGCGCATCCGCCGAGGCTTTTGGTGACGCCGTGATGGCCGCGATGGCGAAAGACGATCCGGCGGCGCGGGTTGCGGCGCTGGCATCGGTGAACGCCGACAGCAGCAACCGCAAGGCGGTGCTGGAAATGCTGGCGGCATCCGAGAGCGTGGCAAGCGATGACCGCCAGAACGCATTGGAAAAATTGCAGTCGGTGGCTGCGGACGCAACATTGCCCGACAGCATCCGGCAACTGGCCGAACTCAAGGCGGTGGTCTTGGCGGGCGACACCATGCCGCCCGATGAACGCGACCAAGTGCTTAACACCTTGGCCACGCCCGGTGCCCCGTTTCGGCCCCTGGCCATGGAACAACAGGCGCTGGTGCTGATGCGCGCGGGCAATAGTGACGCGGCGGTTGCTTTGCTGCGTCAGATACTTCAGGAACCAAATGTCACCGCGGGCTTGCGCCGCCGTGCGGCACAGTTGATTGTGGCACTG
>JBATDH010000136.1:0-6562 GCA_049663365.1 Albidovulum sp.
ATATTCGGCTATGGGGTGATGCGGCGGTCAGGCAGGTTCATATCCGTCTGACAGATCGGGCCAACCCTGAGCCCGCGAAATTGCCGCTGAAGATTGGTGCCCATATGGCGCATATCTGAGGCGGTAGTCAGTTTCCGAAAGGCCTCAGTTCTCCGCCTCCAGCCCCACCGGGCGACCCACGACCACAAACCGCAGATTCTCGGGCTTCATCAGCCGTGCAGCGACGCGTTTGATATCGTCAATCGTCACCGCCTCGATATAGGCATTGCGGTCGGTCACATAGCTGGTGGGCAAGTCCTCGCTCTGCATTCCGACAAGGATATTGGCGATGCGTTCGTTGCCGTCAAAGCGCAAGGGGTAGGAGCCGGTGAGATAGGTCTTGGCGGCGTCAAGCTCGGCCTCGGTCAGGCCCTCGGTCGCAGCCTTGGCCCATTCGGCACGGATGACCTTGATCGCCTCGGCCACCTTTTCATTGGCCGAGGCAAAAGAGCCCTGCCAGGTTTCGGCCAAGTCCATCGGCACAAGATAGGTCGACACACCGTAGGTCAGCCCGCGTTTTTCGCGCACTTCCTCCATCAGGCGGGCGGCAAAGCCGCTGTCGCCAAGTGCCTGGTTGAGCAGATAGGCGGCGAAGAAATCAGGGTCATCGCGTTTGATCCCGGATTGACCGAAGGTAACGACCGACTGTGGCGAAGCAAAGTCGACAAGCGTGACACCGCCGGTCAGAGCCACATCGACATGCGGAGGAAAGGGCGCACCGGTTTCGGGCAAGCCCCCCAGAAGATCGTCGATGAGGGTACCCAATTCCTCGGCGGTGATATCCCCGACGGCGGAAACATAGACCCGGTCACGGGCCATGGCCCCGGCCTTGGCGGCGACCAGATCATCGCGCGTCAGGGTGCTGATACTCTCAATCGTCCCGTTGCGGGACGACCCATAGGGATGCTCACCGAATGCGAGTTCGTCGAATGTGCGCCCCGATATGTCGCCAGGATCCTTTGCGTCGGACCGGATGATCGAGCCAACCTGCGCCCGCACCCGGTCGATGGCGTCCTGATCAAAGCGCGGATCGGTCAGCGCCAGTTTCAGCAGCGCCAGAGCCTCGGGGCGGTTTTCGGTCAGAAACCGCGCCGAGACGGAAACACCGTCGTCGAAGGCATCAAAGCTGATATCGGCGGCCAATGCCTCGCGCGCCTGGGCGAAGCCCTGCGAATCCAGCGTCCCCGCACCTTCCTCCAGCAGTGCCGACATCAAGAGCGTGGCCCCGCGTTTTCCGGGTGCGTCAAGACTGGTGCCACCATTGAACCGGATTTCGAGCGCGGTGAAAGGGATCGAGTGTTCTTCGACCAACCAGGCCTTGATACCGCCCGGAGAGGTAATTTCCTCGATCTTGACATTGGCCAGGGCGGGCCAAGCGAGCCAGAGGCTGATGAAGCCTGCAAAGAGGGTTCGGATCATTGCATCACCTCCGGGGCGTCGGCCCGCATCATCCAGCCGGTCACCGCATGGCGGCGATCGAAAACCTCGGCGGCGGCGGCCATCACATCGGCGGGCGTTACATCGGCCAGAACCTCGGGCCATGCCTGTACGTCCTCAATCGTGAGACCCGAGGTAAGCGCTTCGCCATAGCGGCGCGCCAGCCCGTTCACGTCATCGGCGGCATAGACCATCGATGCCTTGATCTGGGTCTTGACCCGTTCGAACTGGTCCGCGTCCACACCGGTTTTCAAAAACTCCGCCAACACTCCGTCCAGCGCCGCCTCGATCTCGGCCATGCCCACGCCCTCGGCGGGAACGACGGCCAGGTTGAAAGTCATCGGATCAAGCGATGTACCGTCATAGCTAGCAGACGTGTAAAGCGCCTGTTGGGTATCGAACTGCAATTTGCGCGCCAGCACCGAGGTCTGGCCATTGCCGCCCAGAATAGCAGCCAGAATGGTCAGAGCTGCTGCCTTTTCCTGGGCGCCGGGATTGCGTTCGGGTGCAAGATAGCTGCGGGTGACATAAGGTTGCGACACGCGCGGGTCGGAAAATGTCATACGCCGTTCGGCCAGTTGCGGCGGTTCCTGCGGGCGTTCACGCGGTTTGATGCCGGGGCTGGGCGCAAGGGGGCCATAGTATTTTTCGGCCAGTGCGCGCACGTTATCCGGCACGACATCCCCCGCCACCACCAGCACGGCGTCATTCGGGGCATAGTAAAGCCGATACCAGTCGAGCGCGTCCTGCCGCGTCAGTTTTTCCATTTCATGCCGCCAGCCGATGACCGGGGTTCCGTAGGGGTGGTTGAGGTACTGGGCGGCGCGGCGCTGTTCGCCAAATATGGCCCCCGGATCGCTGTCGGTGCGCTGATTGCGCTCCTCGATGATCACTTCGCGTTCGGTGCGCCAGTCATCCTCCGATAGCGTGAGGTTGCGCATCCGGTCGGCTTCCATCCGCATGACCAGTTCCAGACGGTCGGCGGCGATGCGCTGGAAATAGGCGGTATAGTCCCATGAGGTGAAGGCATTGTCCGAGCCGCCATTGGCCTCGACGATTTTCGACAATTCGCCGGGGGCGAGCGTATCGGTGCCCTTGAACATCAGATGTTCGAGAAAATGCGCAATGCCCGAAACGCCGCGTTTCTCGTCGGCGGCCCCGGCGCGATACCAGACCATCTGCACGACGACCGGGGCGCGGTGGTCTTCGATCACCACCACTTGAAGACCGTTTTCGAGATTGAAAGTTGTGACTTTGTCGGCCAGGGCGGGGGAAGATATTAACGCGGCCAGCGTCAACCAGCGCAAGAGGTGAACCATGCAAATCTCCCAATCTCTTGTCGCAGAAGTAAACCCGTCGGGTACTACGTCAACCCCGCTGACGAAGGAGTGAACAGCCCTATTCCAGGGTTTCGATCGGAGGGGCCCCGACTGTTCGCACTCCAGCCCTGCGCCAGAATTCCAGCGTGGCATATTTGTCGAGCGACATCGGCTTGTAGGCCTTGTAATAGACGTTCACCTTGAACACCCGTTCCAGCAGGCGGCCATCATGCTTGCGGCGGTATTCGAGGTCTTCGGCGGCCAGTTGGGCGCGCACGTCGCTGGTTACACCGTAGCGCGACGCATAACCGACCAGTCCGCCATTGCCAGCCGCGATGCCGGTACGCTTGAGCGCCGCCGGATTGCCGCCAAGGGCGGCCACAGCATCCGCCTCGGGTGTCGGGTCGGTGATGTTTTCGCCGCCGGGGGTCGGTTCGGGCAAGGTCATCAAATCTTCAGGCAGTTGCAGCGGTTTCGTCGGCAGGATGGTGAATTCGTCCGGGCTACGGCTGGCCGAGCGGATATTGAGAAGTTTTGGGTCCTTCTTGTCACCGCCAAACACATTGCCACAGGCCGACAGCGCCAGAACCGCGCAAACCGCGATTCCGAGGATGCCAAATCGTGCCCGCATGGGTCTCTCCCTCACCTGCTTTGCCTTGTCTTAACGCATGTCCCGCCACGCGTCACGGGGTCTTCGCCTTTGCGGTGAAAATCACCAGACCGACCGCGCCGACAAAGATCGCTATATCTGCTACGTTGAAAGAATAGGGATTATCAATGCCCGGCACCGACATATTGAGAAAATCCGCCACTGCACCATAAAAAATCCGGTCGAACACATTGCCGATGGCCCCGCCGATCAGCACACCTGCCGACAGCTTCATCCGCAGCTTATGTGGTTCGCGCCTGACCCAAATCCAAACCCAGGCGACAATTGCCAGGGCCAGCAGAACCAGCGCCCAGCGCATCAGATCGGCGGAATTGGAGAAAAGTCCGAAATTGATGCCGCTGTTCCAGGCCATACGCAGATTGAGCCAGGGGTCGAGAACGTCGATGCGCTGGCGTGACCCGAGATCGAGCATGTGAACGACCAAGAACTTGCTTGCCTGATCGAGCGCCAGAATGATGGCGGCAGTTATGGCAACCAGTCGCATCTGCGAAGGACGCCCCTTTGTTTCGGGCAAGGACATCGACGCCCCCCTCAATGCCGGAAATGCCGCATGGCGGTAAAGACCATGGCCAGACCGGCGGCATCCGCCGCCGCGATCACCTCGTCATCGCGCATCGACCCGCCGGGTTGGATAATGGCGGTGGCACCCGCCTCGGCCGCTGCCAAAAGCCCGTCGGAAAACGGGAAAAACGCGTCAGACGCAACCACCGATCCTTTGGTCAGGGGCTGGGCCAGGCCCAATGCCGTAGCCATGTCTTCGGATTTGCGCGCGGCGATGCGGGTTGAATCGATGCGGCTCATCTGCCCGGCACCGACACCGACGGTGGCCCCGTCCCTGACATAGATGATGGCGTTTGACTTCACATGTTTGGCGATTTTCCAGGCAAACAGCATATCGGCCAGTTCCGCTTCGGTCGGCTTGCGTTTGGTTACGACTTTCAGATCGCGGGCCGTGATCGCCCCATTGTCGCGGTCCTGCACCAGAAACCCGCCCGCGACCTGCCGAAAGGTCAGGCCGGGGCTGGCGGGGTCGGCCAGACCGTCGGTCGTCAGCAAACGCAGGTTTTTCTTGGCGGCAAAGACGGCACGGGCGGCATCGTCGGCACCGGGGGCGATGACGACTTCGGTGAAAATCTGGCAGATTTCTTCGGCGGTGGCCGCGTCGAGCGGCTGGTTCAGCGCCACAATACCGCCAAAGGCGGATGTGCGGTCGCAGTCATAGGCGCGCCGATAGGCCTCCAGCAGCGTGGATGCGCGCGCTACGCCGCAGGGGTTGGCGTGTTTGATGATGGCGCAGGCCGGACCCTGGGCGGGATCGAATTCCGCCACCAGTTCATAGGCGGCATCGGTGTCATTGATGTTGTTGTAGCTCAACTCCTTGCCCTGCCATTGTCTGGCGGTGGCGACACCGGGGCGGTTCGACCCATCGGTATAGAACGCCGCCGCCTGATGCGGGTTTTCGCCGTAGCGCAGGGTCTGCGCCAGCGTCCCGGCAAAGGCCCGGCGGCGTGGCGCGGCATCGCCGATGGCCCCGGCCATCCAGGTCGACACCGCCGCATCATAGGCGGCGGTGCGGGCATAGGCGCGCTGGGCGAGTTTCCTGCGGAATTTCGGACAGGTCGCACCGCCATGCTGATCCATGTCACCCAGCAGTTTGGCATAATCCTGCGGATCAACCAAAACGGCCACATGGGCGTGGTTCTTGGCAGCCGCCCGGATCATTGCCGGGCCGCCGATGTCGATATTCTCGATACAGGTATCGTAACCGGCCCCCTGGGCCACGGTCGCCTCGAACGGATAGAGATTGACCACAAGAAGGTCGATCGGCTCGATCCCGTGTTCTTTCATCGACGCAAGGTGGCTGTCATTGTCGCGAAGGGCGAGCAACCCTCCATGAACCTTGGGGTGCAGGGTTTTCACTCGCCCATCCATCATTTCGGGAAAGCCGGTCAGATCGGCGACATCGCGCACCTTCAGCCCGGCATCCCGCAGCATCCCTGACGTGCCGCCGGTGGACAAGAGTTCCACCCCGCGTTCGGCCAGGCCCCTGGCGAATTCGACCAGCCCGGTCTTGTCGGAAACGGAGATTAGCGCGCGCCGGACCGGCGTCAGGGAGGCGTCAGGGACAGTCAAGTTTGGCTTCCTTTACTGAGTGACCGGGTTGTCATCGCGATCAATGTCGCGAATGGACGCCGGGGTATCCTGTGCCTTGGCCAAGGTCCAGCCCACCTGTCGGGCATAATCATGGACCCGCGACGAAAGCACGATCTGTTTTGAGGCGCGGGGCTTGAGCCGTCCGCTTTCCAGATAGACCGACTGATCCAGCTTCAGGTCGGCCACACCGTTATGACGGAAAATCCACATCTCGCCGCTTTTGAGCGCCATGGATACCGCGGTGCCGCCCAGATCCAGCACCGCATCGACATCCGGGTGCAGGTGAAACCGCAGATCGAAACCGATGCCGACATGTTTGACCCTCTCCATGATCGTCTCGAACCGGCGGCGATCGGCCCCGGTCATGGCCCCCAGCGTATCTTCGCCGGTCAGCGTGCGCCCGTCGACCGACAGCAAAAGCTGGCGAATATGGGTCAGGCCATGGGTCGGCGCATAGCCATTGTGCCCCGACATCAGCCGCAACCCGTCGCTGTCGCTGTCCGATTGTGCCCAGACCTGAGATGGGGCATCCGTGATCAGCCCGCGGGTGCGGCCCGACAACATCAGTTCATCCGGCCCCAGACGGGACGAAGAATATCCCTCGATCCCCAGCGTCGAATGCGATGGTGTGGCCCGGCCCGCACGCCGCCATTCCGGCCCGAAAGACGCGCCAGACCCGCAATTGACCACCAGCGGCCTGCGTCCTGATGTCAGTTCCATCGCCAGCGTCGAGGCATGGGCATTCGACGACGCCGCCCCCAACGGCGGCGATGCCGAATCGACGATGATGGAGGTGCGGCCGGCGGCCATCCTTGCATAGCCCATAGCCAGCCCATGCGCGGTCCGCGCCCGGCCGGAAACGCTGGCCAGCGCCTGATCAAGCCGCCCTTCCAGCCCGCGCCCCCCACCGTGAAACCGCGCCAGACCGCCATCGGCGTGGCGC
>JBATDH010000137.1:0-11452 GCA_049663365.1 Albidovulum sp.
ATTCAAAAGTCCCATGTGGATCACTCCGTTGCCCCCGCTGCTTTCTGCTTTGGGAGTAGGTTCACATGGCTCAGTTCTCAGTGAAAATTATGCGCCTTACCGGCTCAGTTCTGGGTGCAAATCAACACTCATTGCCAATCGCAGAGGCGGATCTCGGGCTGCCGTGGAACTGGCGCATCGGCCCGGCAAGCCGGTCTGTCAGCGACGAGACCTATGTCGCGGCCAGCTTCACCCCGGTTGGCGTGGGTCTTCGGCCGTTCTCGGTCGCCCATGTCGAGCAGCCCTGGCGCCGCCCGCGCGCCCCTGGCGACCTGACGATCCGCTGGACAAGACGATCCCGCGCGCTCTCGGCGGACAGCTGGGGCGCGGTGGAGGTGCCGCTGACTGAGGAGACCGAGGCCTACGCGGTCGAGATCCTCGATGGCGCAGCAATCAAGGGGGTGTTGAGCGCGACTACGACCAGCGCAATCTACACCGCCGCCCAGCAGACCGCCGATTGGGGTGCGCCGCTCGCGCCCGGTGACACGCTGACAATCCGCATCTTTCAGCTCTCCGCGCTGATCGGGCGGGGGGCGGCCAAAACCGTCACGCTCACATTCTGAAGGCCATCCCATGTCTGATACGACGACCAACCTGCTGCTGCCTTACATTCTGGCGGCGCAGGCCCAGAAGCATGTCACCCACAATGAGGCCCTGCGGCTGCTTGACGGACTCGTGCATCTCTCCGTGCTCGATCGCGACCTGACAGCGCCACCCGGCAGCCCGGCCGATGGTGACCGCTACATCGTAGCCAGCGGTGCGACCGGCGATTGGGCGGGATGGGACCTGAACGTTGCGCTGTTCACCGACGGGGCCTGGCTTCGCCTGCCACCCCGGACCGGTTGGCGCGCATGGGTCGAGGACGAACAACTGCTGTTGGTCTTCGATGGCGCGGGCTGGGTCGGCTCGACCCCGGACGCTCTGCAGAACCTCGCACTGCTTGGGCTGGGGACCACCGCCGACGCCGCCAGCCCATTTTCGGCCAAGCTGAACGCTGCGCTTTGGACCGCGAAGACTGTGGCAGAAGGCGGGACCGGCGATCTGTTCTACACCATGAATAAGGAGGCAGCGGGTGACGATCTTGGTCTGACGCTGCAGACCAACTTCGTGACAAAGGCGCTGGTGGGGCTGTTCGGCTCGGACAGGTTCCGCCTCGCGGTTTCCGCCGACGGCAGCACCTTCTTCGATGGTCTGACTGTCGACAACACGAACGGCATCGTCGATCAGCCGCAACTGCCCCGCTTCAAGGCCTGGACCAACTACGACAACTATGTCGGTGTCGGCACCTGGACGAAAATCGGCCTGAACAACACCGACTACAACGATCAGGGCGCGTTTGATGCCGGGACCAACCTGTTCACCGCGCCGGTGGACGGCACGTACCTCTTCGGCGCGACGCTGCTCTACAAGGTCAATTCCAGCACCTCGGCCCGGATGCGCGGGCGGCTGGCGCTAAACGGGACAACGGAAATTCGTGGCTCCTTTGGCGAGAGCTCCGCCACCCATGTCTCGCTGGCCACCGCGATCTGGCTCCAGACCATGGTGACGCTGACGGCGGGCGATACCGTCGAGCTGCAGGGCTATTTCCGCGCGCAGGACGGATATTTCGCGGCCGACCACACGTCCCTTTGGGGCTGCAAGGTTGGCTGAGCGGTGGGAGGACTTCAGATGACACCACCCCGATCAGATCAAGGTTTTGTGCGCATGCCCGACGCCGAGTTCGAGGCGATGTTGGCACGCGCTGCCGAGAAAGGTGCCAAGCGCGCGCTCGCCGATGTCGGGCTCGACGGCGATGAGGCCGCACTGGATATCCGCGACCTGCGATCCTTGCTTGACTGCATCCGGCTAGTGCGCCGAACCGCGATGCAGACCGCCGTCCGCATGATCACCACCGGCGTGATGTTGGCGCTGCTCGCGGGTATTGCCATCAAGCTCAAGATCTTCGGTGGCAGCCCGTAGCCGCCCATCGCGACAATTCACGTACCAACCTGAACCCGCCCATGTGGCGGGTTTTTTCGTTCCTGGAGGACACCATGACCACGACCTTTTACGACCATTGGAACGATGTGCCGGAAAGCGCTTGGCGCTGGACCAATTTCTCCCCCGCCGAAATTGCCTGTCGCGGCACCGGCAAGCTGCTGATCAACGAACCCGCGCTCGACAAGCTGCAGGCGTTGCGGGATCGGTTGCGAAAGCCGCTGATCGTCCGCTCCGCCTATCGCAGCCCGGAGCACAACCGTGCCGTTGGTGGCGCGACGCGGTCAAAGCACATGGACGGTGCGGCCTTCGATATCGCCATGTCGAACCATGACCCGGCGGCCTTCGAGGCGGCGGCACGAGAGGTCGGGTTCCTTGGGTTCGGCTTCTACCCCCGCTCGGGTTTCATCCATGTTGATCTCGGCCCCGCGCGCCAATGGGGCGAGCGCTTCCCGGTCCGCGCGACGGCTTTCGTGGAGGAAACCCAGCCCGTGCGCGAGGTCTTGGCCGATAGCCGCACCATGAAAGGTGGCGGAGCGGCTGGAGTGGCGACGCTTGGCGCGGCGGGTGTTGAGGTGGCACAGAACGTCCTCTCTGAGACCCAATCCGCCGTCCTGCCTCTGGTGCCATACCTCGACACGCTCCGCTGGGTGTTCATCGCCGTGGCGCTCATTGGCATCGCTGTCGCGATCTATGCCCGGCTCGATGATTGGAAACGGGGGCAGCGATGATCGCCAGCGTTCTCGGCCGAATCGCCGCCAGCCCATCGGCGCGGGCCGCTTTGCGCTATGGAGCTATGGCTGTCGCCATCGTCTTGTTCCTGCTTTCGATCCGCCGTTCCGGCGAGCACGTCGGGCGGATCGCTGAACGTCTCGAAACCACGGAGAAAGCCAATGATATTCAACGCCGAATGCTGGAGGCGACGGCTCGCCGTCCTCGGAATCGCAACGAGCTGGTTGACCGGCTGCGCGACGGCGGGTTTTGATGGGCGCTCGCTCGAGGTCTGTCCGCCCGTCGTTGAGTACAGCAGGGCGTTTCAGGTGCGGGCGGCCGAGGAACTGGCGATGCTGCCGGGCGGATCGGCAGTCGTCGAAATGATGGGCGAGTACGCTGTCATGCGGAATCAGGTACGAAGTTGTCTGGGGCGGTCAGCCCGGAATTGATCACCTGCCTCACTTGCACGACGACCGGTTAATACAGCCGCCCCAATCCTCGTGGAAATTGTTCATCATCAGATCGAGAAAAACCGGCGTCAGGAAGGCAAGGATTGCGACACCTTCGCCCTCCTTCGCTCATTTGGTCCCTTCAGTTTCCAGGTCGACTCGCCATAGACCAACGGATTGCGCAGAACGTATAGTCGGTCAAAGATGAAGCGAGGACGCGTGAGTAACCCCCGATGGCGCGCCTATGATGAATTTGCGTCGCGATGGAGGTTTCACTTAATGACGGTTGTGGTCAATCACCCGACCCAATCGGAGATCGAAGCCGTATTTGTTGACGAGATCCATCACCATGTCGGAAAGGACGTAACGGTGTTCTCGCGTCTGCGCATGCCTGTAAAAGTCTTGGACATCAGGTTCCGCAGCGGCGATCGGCGCCGACATTCGCTTGAGTATGTACCTAGAGGTGTTCAAATGTTCGGCGAAGATCGTCTTTGTTCCTGCGTCTTGGAGGCCCTGAAAGAGAGTTTCAAGCAGGTCCCTCCGGAAGCGGTAATGAGGGAGTAGCGGTCCCACAAACGCATAGGTCGGAATGCCAGCCTTGTTCAACGCAGAAAGTGTCTGAAGCCTGTCAGAAGCAAGCGGCGCCGACGACTCCATGAAGCGCCCGATCGTATCGTCAGTGGTTGTGACGGTGATGCCAACCTCCTTGTTGGACAAACCGGAAATCACATCCATATCGCGCAATACAAGCGGGCTTTTTGTTAGCATGCTTATCTGTCCCGGATATCGAATCTCTTCTAGCGCCTCGAGAATGCCTCGGGTCAGCCGATACTTCTTTTCCGGGCCCTGCCATGCATCAGTCACCGAGCTAATGAAGACCGTAGATTTTCGCTTGGCGTCTGACAAACGTCCCAACTCTTTTCGGAAAATCTCGATGGCGTTTGTCTTTACAGACAGATAGTCGCCCCAAGACTCGATTGGTTCGCCGACGAAACGACCCATGAATGAGGCATAGCAGTAGGCGCATTTGAACGTGCAACCGGTATATGGATTTACGACATAATCTGCCGCCGGCAGCTTGCTGGAAACCAGCAGCGTCTTGCATTGGATTTCGGTAATTCGCATCTTTTCACCTCCGCGGTTTTTCTATTCGGATGCTGGACGAGCGGCTGTGTAATACCATCGCGATCATCATCGTTGCCGCAACGACAGCGAAGCCAGCGCCAACAGCCGGCAGAGTTCCTTCGGTCCAGTCCACGGTCAGAACGCCGACTATCGCGACAGCTATTCCTAGCAGGTGTCCGACGTCCTCCGTACCTTCGAGTTGCTCATGAGAAAGCCCCGCCTGGTCATGGAGTAGTGGAAGACAATAGACAGTCCCGCCGCCAAATCCTGAAAGAATCCAGAACGTCGCGGCTGCCAACGGTGCGTTGCCGAACCAACTCAAAAGCAGCAAGACCGCAGCAAGAAGCAAGTGCCCAGAAATGAAGGCGAACTGTGGGGGACATCGCCTCCAAATCGCCTCAGCACTAAGGTAAGTCACCCATCCGCAAGCGAACCAGAACCCGACGAGATGGGTGCCCCCAAGAGTCGTTGTCGCGACGAGCAATGGAACAGCGTATGCATAGGCAAAATAGTGAGTTTGATGGACAAGCATTGTCCATTCCAATGGATGCCAGACGCGTCGTCTTGATCGTGGAAGCGACCATTGAATTTTGGGCATTTCGGGCAACGCCGCTGCTAGTAGACCAATAACGATTGCTAGCATGATGATAGGCGGAAGCAGTGATGCCGCAACGAACCCGATTACTCGGGCGGTTCGCTTTTCGACGGTAGTCGGAAGATCGCCGCCGTCCTGCGCCTTCACACTTCGCCGGACCGACTGGAGAGTCCAACTGAGAAGAGCGATCGTTGCAAGCCAAGCCGGGGTACCCGCTGGCGCCGTCACTAGGCCAAAGCTACCGAACACTGCAGCGCTTCCGGCCAACCACCCGGATCTAATGACAAAGAGGCGCGGCACGAAATTCCCGACTTGATAGGCTAATCCGGCGAGCAGTATTGCCAGCAGGCCTGCGCCGCGCTGCAACTCGAAAACGATCGGCCCGAGTTCGAGCAGGCTTGCTGCGGCAGCAAGGCCAAGAAGGATGGAGCATCGCCTGTTTTTCAAAGCAGTCATTCGGCGGCCTCCATGCGGATAGCCTCGGCCTTCGGTGGGCAAAGTTCGACGCAAAGACCGCAGCCGTAGCAATCTGCGCTGATCTGCGGCACGCCGCCGGGTTCCGCGGTGATGAACTCGCAGAACGCGAGTTTGGTGCATACGCCGCAAGGAACGCATCGGTCTGCATCCACCACGGCACGGATGGGAAGCACATGTTCGGGTGCGTTCCGATCGCGCACTCTAAGTGCCAAGCCGCGAGCGTCCGAAAGGTTTCCGTGACGCCTTTGCTCCAAGAGTTGTTCGAGGTGATCGTTGGTCCGCGTGATCCAATCGAAACCATGCAGGATGATGGGGGTGGCCGCCTGAACAGTTGTTGCGCCCAACATAATGGCCTCAAGAATGTCTTCCGCGCCTCTAAGCCCGCCACCTACGGAAAGGTTTGGCATGCTGGCTTCTGCAAGTACGCGGGAGTACTGTAGCGTGATTGGCTTCTGCCAATCCCCCCCGAAAAGAGAGCATTCAAGGCCGCCGCGCAGCGCGCCGATCTGCGGCTCACCGGTGGCCGAAAGGGGCGGAGGCACTCGGATTGAATCAAGTAGGAACACCGCATCGACCTCGCCTGGACTAACGGCAGATGCGAACAGATGCGCCGGTATGTCTGCGTTCAACTTCGGACCGAATGGCGCAGGGATCTCCTTGCGTGCGCGTGCGAATAGAGCGCGCAGTTCGGCCACGATAGCATCCGTGCAGCGCGGTTGCGGAAGGTAGAAGAGATCGAAGTGCACAAAATCTGCGCCCGCCTCGACGAGGCGGGTTGCTGTGTCAATGGCGGCATCTCCACTCGGGTCCAGCACGCCGACGCTAGCGATGATGGGGATGTCGATCTGATTCCGTGCCTCGGAGATCATGGCAACACCTTCGGGAACCGTCAGCGTCTCGCTGGAAAAGCTGCCTTGAATCCAGAACCGTTGCCTATCCCTCTTCACACGCCGCGGAATGTTCGGCCACGCGTTGCGGTCGTAGTCAACGATCGATTTTGTCACCACCGCGCCTGCGCCGGCACGTGCGCAGGCGCATAGGGCGGCCACCGACTCAGTTGGTGGAGCGGAGGCCGCGATAATCGGACTCTTCAGCTTGAGACCCGCGAACGTCACAGCCAAGGAAACGCGATCCTGTGTCATGACACTCTTCTCACTCTGCTGCGCTGGCGAAGGACACCGTTTCCGCGTATAGCGGGTCGGTCGCATCGTGCAGCCTGTCCAAGGTTGTTCCGCGGGTGGAAAAGCGTTCTGCGAAGAACTTGCAATGCCCGAAGTTCTCGTTGGTCCGAGAGCGCAACTTGGCGATCCCTGCGCTTTCGAGAATCTCGGAGAGCGGTGTGTGAACAAGATTGCCAAGTACGAAGTCCGGCCCGGTGGGGCGACCTTTCGCGTTGATCGCCCAAGGCGAGACAAGGAGGTCTCCAAGTGGCGTCAGGCCGAAAGATTCCCGCACCATGTCGCACGGGTTGACTTCAGGCATGGGAGCCGTGCCGAGGTGCGCCTCGATGAACCGCAGAGCGCACTGGAGCTTGACTTTCGGTGAGCCGAATTCACGCTCGAGGTCCCTGAGTTGAGCGATGGCAGTCGCATATTCCGGGGCCGAAAGAGTCTTTTCCCCGATAGAGGCGCCGCGACCCGAAGGGAAAAGGCGCATCAAAAGTAGCTTCTCGATCCCAGCTTCGTGCAGATTGATGTAAAGCCGCCGAATGTGGTCCGGATTGTTGGTCGCTGAGGTGATCGGGAATTCGGCACGGGTTGTAGCGCCCAGAGCTGCAAGCTTGCGCCCGACGGCCAGGTTTGCGCTTGCATACGCATCCGGCCGATCCGCAACGTCATCGATCGCCGCAGCGTCATATGTGAAATTGAATTCACCTACCAACGCCGATAGTTCTACGAGGTCGACGCGGGCGAGGCCGGAGCCTGTCGCAGTGAGAGTGACGTTGGCACGCCCGAGCTTGGCGCTGGCGGCCTTAAGTACAGTGACATTGTCGCTCACTGCCAGTGGATCGCCACCCGACACGTCGAGGCGGACACCATCGATATCGACGTTCGAGAGGAGCTTCATCTTTTGCTCTAGAGTGAGTTCCCGCCCGAGTTCGGCCAGCGCTTTCGCCGCTTGATCGAAGATACTTGTCGAGCGATCACCGCGAGGTGTTCGGATCTCGTTGGCGAGACCGTCCACGCGCATGATCACTTCTTGTCCCCGGCGATAAACGTATGCTGCATCTACGCAGCAGCCAGGGCAGTCGTGCGGGCAAACCGCCGTCATGTTATATATGATGTCGATGAGGGGGGGCATTCTTGCATCCTTCTGTACAGAGCGAGGGATGCAGCTGGAGCTTGACCCACTTGGGCGCTCCGAGCTAATGTCCTACATCCCCAGCAGTTTCGAGACTCGCGGGGTAGTTCGCGAAGCGCCAACTTCGCGGCGGGGCGCTCTTCGGAGCGCCCTTTCTGTTGGCGACTCCTTGCTCCACTTCATTAAGGTGCCCGAGCGACAAGGCTACGTCAATCAAAAATTTACCAAACCTTAGGTGATACCAAGATTATTGGTGTGTGAGGCTGAGTGAGGCCTAACTGCACCAAGGGTTCGCGCGCCAATGGTAACTGATCTACGCGGGTTACCCAACCTTAGCTTGACCGTCATGATGTCAAGGATCATAGTGGCCGCGAACAATCATTCGGCGACCAAAGGGCGCGTCGCAAAAAAAAGAGGCTCACAGACCCGTGGCGAAAGAGGGGGCGCCCAAGCAGGGCGCAGAGGATTTGTATGACGTTGAAATGGCCAAGCGTATCGACTTGGCTCGTCTTGGATTCTATCGACAGATTGGCCGGACTGCGTCCGAGCAAAATTTCTACTTTGAATCCGTGATGAACTTGCTCATTGCTGTAGCTCAGGTGCCTTTGAGCTTTGCTGTTCTCAGGCGGGAAGGCGGCATACTGCGGCCCGCTTTCCACATGTGTACCGACAAGAAACACCAACGCTGGTTTGAAGGGTTGCTGAGTTCAAAGGTATTCGAAGAGGGCGAGAACTGTTTTCCCCTTTTTCCCAAGGTATTAGATTGCGACTACTGCATTTCAGTATGGATAATGCATACGAAGACACCTTTAAGAGGAGATCTAACTACGCTTGTGCCGTTTCCTGGCGATATCGACTGGAAATCCCTCGCCGCCGGTCATGACCCTTGGACTTTCGAATATGTAGCCGACTGCGCTAAACGGTTCTTCTCGGACCCGTGGGACGGGTTTGACACGGACTTTGCGGCGTTCATTGGTCAAGCACTCAGAAACTCTCTTCAGAAACTTGAACGGAACCACACTTGGTTCGCCACAACGGCTGAGGACCGTTCGCATGGCGCGAATTGGCCGCCGGACTTTGCCTCACAGATAAGAGCGCAAAAAACTCACAAACACCCAAATAGCGACAAGGACGATTGGCACGCTCATCTGTCCAAGACGCTTGGCCCAACAATTAAGGCACTCGAGTTTGGGACAAATGCCGTCTCAAGCCTGCTTTGGAATAGTAAGAGGAATGCTACAGATCAATCTGGCACCGCAAAAAGCCGGAACGAACATGATCTCGAAGGCGAGCTGCTGAAAGAAGCCGATTTCGCGCAAGATGTGCCAATCGACAACTTCTTGCTAATGTATCGGGCTTTTGATCGAGATCCGGAGGCAGATGACGGTGGGCGCCATTTAACAAATGACGGTGCATATCCCTATAATGTTCGCATGCTTCTACCTAGCTGGGATGATCCACGGAGCGACAAGCCAATGGAATTCTTCCAGTGGCTGCAATCAGAGGAGTCTGCTAGCGGACGAGAATCTGCGGTAGGTGGGAAAAAGTGGCTTTACAGCTCGATCATTGATCGCCCGGATTCGGTTGGGTCATCGCAGGAAGCCAAACTCCGTTTTACCTTGATGTCCATTCTCGACGCTTGGTTCTGGTCCACGCTGAGGCAGAGCGACGGTCCCAAATGGCTTGTCGAGCAATTATCTTCTCCCGTCGGAAATGCGAGCCGAAGTGTTGCAGACCCGGTCTTCAATACTGGACTGATCCACTACAACCCGATGTTTGAGTTCGGTGGTCTTGATAGAGTTCAGTTGGAACAGGTTCCGGCAGAGCTTACCCGAGCGGCGCTAGAACATTTCAGCCAAGTAATGCCTGACTCGTCGTCAGATGAGATCCCGGACGAACTCATTGAAAAAATGGTTAGGTGCGGTGGCGTGTGTAAAGATATGCGGAGAATAGTTACATTCTTCTATTTTGCGTCTGCGATGGTGAAGGGCGGATCAAACCGAAGCTCGGCTATATCTGATAATTACTCTGGAAGAAGCATGGCAGCTGTGCTTATGCCGATCAAAATTCGAGGATCGGTCTGGGCAGTTAGCCTTCATGTTACGCTAATTGACCCACTAGGGCCGCGGCACCAGCAGTCATGGATGGCAAATTTTTTCTTGATGACAAATCAAATAGAAATCATGAACTTTGTGATCGATCGCGCTCTATGGGACAATCTCGAAAGGCGACTTACGGACGTATTGGCGCGTGAGATCGGACGCGCCGCGACACCACAAGAGGGCGGATTTGAGCGGCTTGAAGCTTCATTGACAAGAGTAAACGACAAGCTGTCTGGAGAAAACAGACTTGTGCCTTTTGTACTTCCAAAATTTAGTGTTAATTGGAAGAATTCTGCGCAGGCCGATAGAAATTCAATTAGACTTTTTCCTAGAGACACGGTTGGTTCCAGTGAAGAGCTAAATTCGGAACTGGTGCTCGATGTTGAATGGGAAATTGAGTCAAATCCTTTCTTTGTGTCTCGTCAGGAGTGGACGGGAAGGACGTCACGCAGTCTTGAGCCTGCGATCCGATTAGGCCTTGAGCACGGACTGAGAGAACTTGCAGCGCTTCGTAAAGAGCTTCTTATCAATAATCACCCAGATCGCATGGTCTAGAGGAATAATATGGAAAACGCACGCCACGCAGATCAGTTTAAGGACCCGTCAGCCGCGCTTAGGCAGAGAGCATTCGAGAAAGTGCTGCAGGAACGCTTGGACGCGGACATTCAGATTGTTCAGCAAGTGGCGCTCGATGAGGCGGAGCGATCTGGTCTGTATAGCGTTCTAAAGTCTGAGATTGTTTCCTTTTTAGACTATTTTCTCGAAGCAAATTCGTGGAAGCGACTCTATGTGACCTCGCGGCTCAATTGCCTACATGAGGATTTTGAAGATTGCACTCATGATGAAAGACGAATCAAGATGATGGAGTTCGCTTCTCAAATGTCTCAATTGGTGCGGACAACGTTTCGGGAAGGCTCCAGTGACTATCGTCAAGCTATGACTGGACTTGGTCGGATCATTGAGCTGCTATTTAGTTGGCAAGCTGAAAGAAATTCTCCTGATTTTCCAAAGTACAGAGGTGCAAAAGTTGATGGAGATCCAGTTGAGTTCTTACATAAGAACTACGCTCGTTGGATTGCGACTGGTCGATTGTCCCAAATTACTTTGCGAGATTCCGACGAGAAACTCCTGAATTCAATCAAATACGAAATGCGAAAATCTGGCCGCTCATTGGCTGATTTGGTGCCACCTGGTATTAGACGCTGACTAACTTGAGCGTTACCATATGTGGAGAAGGTTCGATGCCAGTCGCGTCCCCTCCGCCACCCACCCAACCTATTGAATTACTTATATTATTTTTGCCTTTCCGGGGCGGAAATACGGCTGTTTTTGCGATTCCTCACCACCTGGAGACTGCGTCTTGAGACGCAATTGCCGCAAGATTGGCGTGGCGTCTCTGTGGCCTGCATCCGGCGCTTCGGTTTTGCGGATAAATTTCCCTGCGTGCAGGGAATGTGCAGGGAATTTTTCAAGGGGTGCCGGCTGGCAAAATTGCCGACACCGCCAGGTAATCCTTGAAGTCCGGTCGTCATGCGGGGATTCAAGTGGGGTCGCGGCGGCGCAATCAATCTGCGCGCGCCAGGTTGGACCATTCGTCAGGTTCGGATGGTGTGCCTATAGAGTTTCGACTTTACCTTGAGACATCACGTATCACCTATCGCGCCCAAATCTCT
>JBATDH010000138.1:0-10315 GCA_049663365.1 Albidovulum sp.
GACCAACCCGTCAACCAACGCCTATAAACGCCTGATTCCGGGGTTTGAGGCGCCGGTCCTGCGCGCCTATTCCGCGCGCAACCGGTCGGGCTGTGTCCGCATCCCGTGGACCGAAAGCCCGAAAGCCAAACGGGTCGAGGCCCGCTTCCCCGATCCGTCGGCCAACCCCTATTTGTGCTTTTCGGCGCTCCTGATGGCCGGTCTTGACGGTATCAAGAACAAGATCGACCCCGGCCCGGCCTCGGACAAGGATCTCTACGATCTGCCGCCCGAAGAACTCGCCGAAATCCCCACGGTCTGCGGCAGCTTGCGCGAAGCGCTGGAAGCGCTGGAGGCCGATCACAACTTCCTCTTGGCCGGCGATGTCTTCACCAAGGATCAGCTAGAAGGCTACATGGCGCTGAAATGGGAAGAGGTCTATGCCTATGAACACACCCCGCATCCGGTCGAATACCAGATGTATTACAGCTGCTGACACAAACAGATCAACCGACTCAAAGGCCCCCGGATCGGGGGCCTTTGGCATTTCATTGCGCGATGAAACCCTTGCTCTCACCGGCACAGCGGCAAACATCGGGTGTTCACGGCCACGGCGATCGGCAGTTTCCGGCCCGCCATCCAGACCGCCGTCGTTCAACGCATGGCCCGGTTCATCTCTGTTTTATGCGGTATCTTCAATTTGATTCAGATTGAAGGCAAACCATGACAGGCGAGTGTTGGGAATAGTTGCGTTTTGCTTTTGGTGATCCTGGAAAGGCGTGCCGTTCAACGCCGCTAAAGGCGCGAATAAAGCAACACACCAGCCCCGGTCAGAACCCGCTCCACCGGTCTCCAGACGGCGTTGAAGCCTAGCATGTCGAGCTTTGCGGCAATTGCTATCTGCTGCACCGTATTGCGCCCGTCAATCATCCGCAGGATCGGCACGGCGGCACGGTCAATCGCAAAGCTCTGTTTTTCCTGATTTTGAGTGATCGTCAGACCTCCATGCTTCTCCACCTCGCGGGCAATGTCCGCACCGCTGACGCCCTTCAGATGCGGCACCGACGCCGGGTCTTTTCCGGGGACCGGCACCGCCCTGCCCTTGGGCACGGCATAGACGATATGGGTGCGGATCGTCCCGTTAAGCTTTTCGGCCAGGGTCATCCGCGCGGCCCGATTCAACATGTCGGGCAGGATGGCCCCTTCGGGTATCACAGATGCCAGATCGTAAAGCCCGGCCTGTGGCGAACCGGCATAGTCCAGGCCTGCCGCCTCCAGCGCCGCCAGAACCTCGCCGATCAGAAACGGGCGGTCCTGCGAATGCAGCAACAGGTCATAAAACCCCGCATCGCTTTGTTCATGATCCGACAAATGCGGATTGCCGCGAAACGGATGCCCCTTGGGCAGGCGCGCAAAAACCGCCCGCGCCATCTTCAGCCGCGCCTTGGGGTCCATGCCGTCGGTCAAGGTGCCAAATGCCTCTTGCAACGGGTAGACGCCACTACGCCCGTAGGGCGCATAGACCATCAGCCCCATGCCGCCGTCCGGGGCCAGTGCGCGGGAAAGCGCATCGAACCCCGCCTGCGGGTCGGGCAGATGGTGCAACACCCCGCAGCAATCGATATAGTCGAACCGTCCCATGTCTGGCGCATCGAGCAGGCTGCCAGTGACAAAACGGATCCCCTTCAGCCCCCGTACTCTGGCGCGCGCCTCGGCCACCGCGCGCGATGCGCGTGAAAGGTCGACATAGGTGATCTCATAAACCCGCCCCGCCGCCGTCAGCACTGCGGCCATCTGGATCAGCGCATCACCCGTCCCGCCCCCGACCACCAGCGCGCGAAACGGTTTCGCCCAGTCGCGCATCCCGCCAAAAACGAAATGGTCGATTTCCAGCGGATGCGACGGCGACCCGGTAATCAGCCGCTTGCGTTCATCGGCGGGGTCACGTTCGGGATAGGGATAGGCTTCATATTGCGCGGCAACATCGCTCATGCCGGCACCGCGCCCGGCATGTGCAGAAGGAGTTCGGCCTCTTGTTCGGGGGTCAGGTCCTCGCGCCGTACCACCCAGGTATGGATCGAAAACACCACCGCCCCGCTTTCGGGCAACCGGCGCAGGCATTGCCGTTCTGACCGCACAAACGGTGCCGCCGGTCCGGGACGCGGCCGGTTTTCGCCTTCGCGGCGCGGCTGATGCAGGTCGGGGTCGGCATATAAAAGCGAATTGGCCCGCCACAGCACCTGATCCGGCCTGATCGCATCGAACAGCCGCTGCACACGGCGCGCAATATCGCCGTCATAGCTCTCCACCGGCTGATGAATACCGATAAGCGGCCGCAGGAATTTCTGATCCAGCGACCAGCTTGCCGGAAAGCACAAGACCGCCGCCGTCAGCACATGTTCATCGCCGCGCTTTTCCAGAAGGCAGAAATCGTCCTGACAAAGCCGCCCCAGCGTCGCCATCGGGTGGGCAGGGTCCAGCGACACCGCAACCCCGTCCGGGCGCTGCAATACTCTGCCCGACAGGGACCACCCCTCTCTGGCGGCAAGATCATCCACCACCAGCCCCAACAACTCGGCCACCGCCGGTCGCGCCGCTTCGTCCATCCGCAGCACAATTTCGGGCCGGTCGGCAATTAACCCGTCGCGCAACCGCATCTGCGCGTCAAAGGCATCGTCGGTGACGATCCAGTCGGCCAGGTCCAGGGGACGGATACCCGGCAACTTGCGGGCGACCGGATCGGCCCAGGGGGCATAGGGCAGCGATGATTGAAGCGGATGTTCCATGGCACTCTCTAGCAATCCCTGTGCCGGTAAGGAAAGCCGGAAACGAACCCATCGCACGTCGCATTCAGAACGGACGGCCCCCACCACCGGGCGGCATTCTGCGCGCAACGGAGGATCCCCAGATGACCCAGCACTATTCCGAGACCCGCAAGATCGACCCGACCAAAGGCGCCCACCTGCCCGACGGCACCCCCAATGACAATGACCGGATGGAAATCGGCCCGACCCAGCTGGCCTTTCGCGAATGGGAAACCGCTGGCCTGACCCTGCCCAACCTGAAAAACATGCGCGAATTTCGTTGGAAACGCCTGACCCAGGCCATTGTCGACCGGGGCTGGGGCGGTCTTTTGATGTTCGATCCCCTGAACTGCCGCTATGCGACCGACAGCACCTCGATGCAGCTCTGGAACACCCACAACCCCTTCCGCGCCATCCTGCTTTGCGCCGATGGCTATATGGTCAACTGGGATTACAAAGGCTCACCCTTTCTCAGCGATTTCAACCCGTTGGTGCGCGAAGTCCGGTCCGGTGCCTCGATGTTCTATTTTTCCACCGGTGACCGCGGCGAAATCCTGGCACGGGAATTCGTGGCCGAAGTTGATGAATTGTTGCGCGCTCATGCGGGCACCAACCGCAGGCTGGGCGTCGACAAGATCATGGTGCACGGGCTTCGGGCGCTCGAGGCTGCGGGCATTACCGTCGAGGAAGGCGAGGAATGCACCGAAAAGACCCGTGCCATCAAAGGCCCCGATGAAATCCTCGCCATGCGCTGCGCCAGCGTCGCCTGTGAAAACGCCATCGCCGAGATGGAAAAGGCCGCCCGCGACGGTATCCCGCAAGGCAATATGAGCGAGGATGACGTCTGGGCCGTACTTCACGCCGAAAACATCCGCCGTGGCGGCGAATGGATCGAAACCCGGCTGCTATCCTCCGGCCCGCGCACCAATCCGTGGTTTCAGGAATGCGGCCCGCGCATCATTCAACCCAATGAAATCGTCGCCTTCGATACCGACCTCATCGGCAGCTACGGCATCTGCGTCGACATTTCCCGTACCTGGTGGATCGGCGATGGCAAGCCCACCAATTCGATGGTCTACGCCATGCGCCACGCGCATGAACACATCATGACCAATATGGACATGCTCAAACCCGGCGTGTCGATGAAAGAGCTTTCGCTTGGCGGCCACCGGCTTGATGACAATTTCCAGAAACAGAAATACGGCTGCGCCATGCACGGCGTCGGGCTTTGCGATGAATGGCCGCTGGTGGTCTATCCCGACCATTGGGTCGATGGTGCCTTCGATTATGTGCTTGAACCCGGCATGGTCATGTGCGTCGAGGCATTGGTCAGCCCCGAGGGCGGCGATTTCTCGATCAAGCTCGAAGATCAGGTTCTGATCACCGAAACCGGCTATGAGAACCTGACAAAGTACCCCTTCGACGCGCAGTTGATGGGGCAGGCCTAAAACGGCACCC
Source organism: Albidovulum sp. (assembly GCA_049663365.1). Taxonomy (GTDB): domain Bacteria; phylum Pseudomonadota; class Alphaproteobacteria; order Rhodobacterales; family Rhodobacteraceae; genus Albidovulum. The sequence continues at coordinate 4,242 of JBATDH010000138.1, forward strand.
GCTCGGGATTGACAAGCTGAAGGGGTGTTGAGGACTATTCAGGTCAGTCCGGAGGCTGTCTTAATCCACGGTCAACCCATTCTTGAACGGAGGCGCAACCATGAAATCGCATTACAGGGTCGTGGTCATTGGCGGCGGGGTGGTCGGGGCATCGGTGCTTTACCATCTGGCCAAACTCGGCTGGACAGATGTTGCGCTGATCGAACGGTCGGTCCTGACGGCGGGGTCAAGCTGGCATGCGGCCGGGGGCATCCACGCCTTGAATGCCGATCCCAACATCGCCCAGCTTCAGGCCTACACGATCGATCTTCTGTCCGAGATCGAGCGCGAATCTGGCCAGAATATCGGCCTGCACATGACCGGCGGCCTGACCATGGCCGGCACGCCTGACCGCTGGGAATGGCTGCAATCGGCCTACCGGGTCTTTCAGTCCATCGGCATCGAGGATTGTCGGCTGGTATCGGTCGAAGAGGCCTGCGCGCTTAACCCGATCATGTCGCCTGACGGGCTGCTGGGCGGCATGTGGGCTGACCGCGAAGGCTATATCGACACCACAGGCACCGTCCATGCCTATGCCGGGGCCGCCAGAAAACGCGGCGCAACGGTGATCGAACACAACCGGGTGCTGGAACTGCATCAGACCAAAGACGGCTGGCGGCTGACCACCGAAAAAGGGACTGTAGAGTGCGAACATGTCGTCAATGCCGCTGGCCTTTGGGCCAAACAGGTCGGCAGGATGGCCGGGGTGGAACTGCCCGTGGCCCCGCTTCAGCATCATTATCTGGTGTCCGACACGATCCCGGCCCTCGAACAGATCGACTTCGAAGTGCCGATGACGGTCGATCTCGAAGGCTTCACCTATCTGCGCCAGGATCAAAAGGGCGTCTTGCTTGGCATTTACGAGATCGACCACAAACACTGGGCGATGGACGGCGCACCGTGGGATTACGGGATGGAGTTGTTTCAGGAAGACACCGACCGTATTGAAAAGGAACTGACACTTGGCTTTGAACGCTATCCGGCGCTGCAAGAGGTCGGGGTCAAGACCTGGGTCAACGGGGCCTTCACTTTCTCGCCCGACGGCAACCCGCTGGTCGGACCAGTGCCGGGCAAACGCGGCTATTGGGTGGCCTGCGGCGTGATGGCCGGGTTCCTGCAAGGTGGCGGTGTCGGCAAGTCGCTGGCGGAATGGATCATCCACGGCACACCCGAGGCCGATGTCTACGGCATGGATATCGCGCGCTACGGCGATTTTGCCACCAACAAGGAATATATCCGGCAAACCACCGGGCAATTCTATACGCGCCGTTTCGTCATGACCTACCCGAACGAACAGCTTCCCGCAGGCAGGCCCTTGAAAATGGCACCCGCCCATGACGCAATGACAGCGGCGGGCTGTCGCTGGGGGGCCAGCTTCGGGCTGGAACTGCCGCTTTATTTCGCGCCACCGGGCTTTGTCGAAACCCCCTCGCTAAAACGGTCAAACGCACATGACATCGTCGCCGACGAATGCCGCACGGTGCGCGAAAAGGCCGGCCTTCTCGATATCACCGCCTTTTCGCGCTACGAGATCACCGGCCCGAATGCGAAGGAATGGCTCGACCGACTGCTCGCCTGTCGTCTGCCGGGGCCTGGTCGCGCCCGGCTTGCGCCGATGCTGGCCGAAGATGGCAGGCTGAAGGGCGATCTGACGGTCTTCAACTGGGGCGACGGCACCTGGTGGATCATGGGGTCATACTACCTGCGCACATGGCACATGCGCTGGTTCGCCGATCATGCTGCGGCGGGCGTCACGGTGCGCGACATATCAGATGACATGGTGGGTTTTTCCCTCAATGGCCCGAAATCGCGCGAGGTGCTGCAAAAACTCTGCCACCAGGACTTGGCGACACTGCCCTTCATGGGATGTGGCAACTTTGACGTGGGTCTTGTCCGCGCCAGGGTCGGGCGCATGTCGGTCACGGGCGAACTTGGCTATGAAATCAACTGCCGCGCCAGCGACCATATCGGGTTGCGCCGGGCATTGCTGGACGCCGGGCGTGACCTCGGCCTGAAGGAAGTCGGGTTCAACGCACTTCTGTCGCTGCGGTTGGAAAAGAGCTTTGGCATCTGGAGCCGCGAATTTACCCAAGGCTACACCGCTGGCATGACCGGCATGGATCGCTGGATCGACTGGCAGAAGCCCGATTTCACTGGTCGGAGCGCCGCGCTAACAGAACGTGACAGCGATGGGCCGGATAAGGTGCTGGTAACATTGGACGTCGACGCCAAGGGCGCAGATGCCTCAGGCTATGAACCGATCTGGAAAGACGGGGCCAAGGTCGGTTTCGTCACCTCGGGGGGCTATGGCCACACCATTGGCAAATCGCTGGCCATGGCGCTGGTGACCCAAAACTGCGCGAAAGTCGGCACCGCGCTTGGCGTCCATGTGGTCGGGGTCGAACGTCCAGCAACGGTCATCGCGCCATCCCCCTATGATCCCAAAGGCACGGCGATGCGGGGATGACCGAATGACCATCGAACGCGCCGCGTACCCGGCTTGGCAAAGCCGGATACCATAGAGTTTCAGCCCCGCGATGTCAGGCGACGTCAAAACGGTCAAGGTCCATCACCTTAACCCAGGCCGCCACAAAATCAGCCACAAAGCCCGCTTGCGCGTCATCGCTGGCATAGACCTCGGCAATCGCGCGCAATTGCGAATTCGACCCGAAGATCAGATCCGCACGGGTGCCGGTCCATGTCACCTTGCCGGTTTCGCGATCACGTCCCTCAAAGACGTCGCCTGCATCCGAGGTCGCCTTCCAGACCGTGCCCATGTCCAGCAGGTTGACGAAGAAGTCGTTGGAAAGAGTGTCTTTGCGCTTGGTGAAAACGCCGTGTCCCGACTGATCGGCATTCGCATCAAGCACCCTCAGACCCCCGACAAGGGCGGTCATTTCCGGCGCGCTCAGCGTCAAAAGCTGGGCGCGGTCGATCAGCATCGCCTCGGGCGAGACGGTGAATGCGGTCTTTAGGTAATTGCGGAACCCGTCGACTGCCGGTTCCATTGGCGCAAAGCTTTCGACGTCGGTCTGCTCTTGGGTTGCATCGGTGCGCCCCGGCGTGAATGGAACCGCGATGTCGTGCCCGCCATTCCTGGCCGCCTGCTCGACCGCGGCAGTGCCGCCCAACACGATCACATCCGCCAATGACACCGATTTCTTGCCGGAATGCGCTTTGTTGAAACCGGCCTGAACCCCCTCAAGCACGGCCAGCACCTTGGCCAACTGGTCGGGCTGGTTGACTGCCCAGTCCTTTTGCGGGCTCAGCCGGATGCGCGCGCCATTGGCCCCGCCACGTTTGTCCGACCCGCGGAATGTCGACGCCGACGCCCAGGCGGTCGTGACCAGTTGCGAAATCGACAGCCCTGACGCCAGAATCTCGGCCTTGAGCGACGCGATTTCAAGCGCGTCCAGCGCAGCCCCCGCCGCCGCAGGAACCGGATCCTGCCAGATCAATTCCTCGGCAGGCACCTCGGCCCCAAGATAGCAGGCGCGCGGCCCCATATCGCGGTGGGTCAGTTTGAACCAGGCACGGGCAAAGGCATCGGCAAAGGCATCCGGATTTTGGTGGAAATGCCGCGAAATCGGCTCATAGATCGGATCGAACCGCAGCGACAGGTCGGCCGTCGTCATCATCGGGCGATGTTTCTTCGACGGATCATGCGCATCGACCACCATGTCCTTTTCGGCCACATCCTTGGCCAGCCATTGATTGGCACCTGCCGGGCTTTTCACCAATTCCCATTCATAGCCGAACAGGGTGTCGAAATAGCCATTGTCCCATGTGGTCGGGTTTGGCTTCCATGCGCCTTCGATACCGCTGCCGATGGCATCGCATCCAATTCCGGTGCCAAAGGTGCTGGTCCAGCCCAGGCCCTGTTCTTCGATGCTTGCGCCTTCCGGGGCGGGGCCGACAAGGCCGGCGTCGCCCGCGCCGTGGGCCTTGCCGAATGTATGGCCGCCCGCCACCAGGGCCACGGTTTCTTCGTCATTCATCGCCATACGGCCAAAGGTTTCGCGCACGTCGCGCCCCGACGCGACCGGATCGGGCACCCCGTTCGGCCCTTCGGGGTTCACATAGATCAACCCCATCTGCACCGCGGCCAGCGGATTTTCCAACTCTCTGTCGCCGCTATAGCGCTCGTCGCCCAGCCAGTCGGATTCGGCACCCCAGTAAATATCCTCTTCCGGTGCCCAGACATCGACACGGCCGCCACCGAAACCAAAGGTTTTGAATCCCATCGATTCCAGGGCGCAATTGCCCGCCAGAACCAAAAGATCGGCCCAGGAAATCTTGCTGCCGTATTTCTGCTTGATCGGCCAAAGCAACCGCCGCGCCTTGTCAAGCAGCACGTTGTCGGGCCAACTGTTTAGCGGCGCGAAACGCTGCGAGCCCGATGAGGCGCCACCGCGACCGTCTGCGGTTCTGTAAGTGCCGGCGCTATGCCAGGCCATGCGCACGAAAAGCGGGCCATAATGCCCGTAATCGGCCGGCCACCAGCTTTGCGAGTCGGTCATCAGCGCGACCAGGTCCTTTTTCAGCGCCTTCAGGTCCAGGCTCTTGAAGGCTGCGGCATAATCAAACGCCGCTCCCATCGGATTGGATGCTGGAGAATGCTGATGCAGCACATTCAGGTTCAACTGGTTGGGCCACCAGTCCCGGTTCGATCTGGCCCCAAAAGTCGTCTGTTTGCTCGCTCCGTGCATGACCGGGCACTTGACTGCTATTTCGTCCATCTTTCTCTCCAATATTCTCTCATTGCCTGCACCGACCCAAGGCCGGGCCGATGATCCTGCGCGTATGCGTCCGGTTCACTGATTAACGCGGGGCGGGCGGCCCCGACAAGGGCAATGACACTTGTGTCGACCCGAAACACCGCATGTTGACCAGACCGGGGGGATATGGCGCGACATCGCCGACAATCGGGGATTTCGCGGCGAATCCCGATCACCCTGAACCGACAAGTGATAGCTGCACTGGACGTCGCCCCGGCAATTCCCTATATAATCAGTCAACAACTAGGCGAGTCCAAAATGACGGTTGAATCCAGAGATCCCATCGAGGGCACCCCCCTCATCAAGCCCTCGACAACGGACCACCCGCTTTATGATCGCGTGGTTGAGGCTTGCCGCACTGTCTATGACCCCGAAATTCCGGTCAATATCTATGATCTTGGCCTTGTCTATACCATTGACATTTCATCCGAAAACGAAGTCGATGTGATCATGACCCTGACTGCGCCCGGCTGCCCCGTGGCCGGCGAAATGCCTGGCTGGCTTGCCGACGCGATCGAGCCGCTGGACGGCGTCAAACAGGTCAATGTCGCCATGACATTTGAACCGCAATGGGGCATGGAAATGATGTCGGACGAGGCGCGGCTGGAACTGGGGTTCATGTGATGTTCGGCATTCCCGGCAAATCGCCCGTATCACTGACGCCCAAGGCCGTGGCACAGATCAACCGGCTGATGGCCCGCGACAATGTCTACGGGTTGAAGCTCGGCGTCAAAAAGGGCGGCTGTGCGGGCATGGAATATACCATGGAATTTGCCGCCGAGGCCGGGCCGATGGATGAAATCGTCGAACAGGACGGCGCGCGCGTGATGATCGCGCCCATGGCGCAGATGTTCCTGTTCGGCACCGAGATCGACTATGAAACCTCGCTTCTCGAAGCCGGGTTCAAGTTCAACAATCCCAATGTCGCCGAGGCCTGCGGTTGTGGCGAGTCGATCAAGTTCAAGGACGCGCCGGAAAGCACCGGAACCGGGGAATGAGCGTTTCCGAAACCGATAGCGCTTTCGCGCTTGAACTGTTCGGCGGGCTCGGTCCGATCAGCACCCGCAAGATGATGGGCGGGCTATGCCTTTATCGCGATGGCGTGATCTTTTCGATCCTGCACCGGGACGGCTCGATCTGGCTGAAAGGATCGGGCGCGTTTGCCGACCATCTGACCACCGCAGGCTGGACCCGCTGGACCTATGCACGCGACGGCGGCAAACTGACGTCAATGCCCTATTGGCGGCTGCCCGACGC
>JBATDH010000139.1:0-2310 GCA_049663365.1 Albidovulum sp.
TCGGGCGCGGGCACCGATGCAGGGCCGGTCACAAACGTCACCCTCGCCCCCACATCGCGCAATGCCACAGCAATCGCCGTGCCCTGCGCGCCCGAGGAGCGGTTGGCGATATAGCGCACCGGGTCAATCGGTTCATGCGTCGGACCAGACGTGACGATGACATGTCGCCCCTTCAGGGGCCCTGCGCCCATCATCGCCTCGATCCCGGCAACAATCTCCAAGGGTTCGGCCATCCGCCCCGGCCCGTATTCGCCACAGGCCATATCGCCCTCATTGGGGCCGACAAAGCGCACATCGTCGGCCCGCAACGTGGCGATACTGCGCTGGGTCGCCGGGTGTAGCCACATCCGAACATTCATCGACGGCGCCACCAGCACCTTCTTGTCGGTCGCCAGCAGCAGCGTCGAGGCCAGATCATCGGCATGGCCCCCGGCCATCTTGGCCATCAGATCGGCCGTTGCCGGGGCCACGACAACAAGATCGGCGGCACGGCTCAGTTCGATATGGCCCATCTCGGCCTCGTCGGTCAGATCGAAAAGCGGGCGATAGCACTTTTCACCGGCAATCGCCGCCACCGACAGGGGGGTGACGAATTCCGCGCCCGCCCGCGTCAGCACCGGCGTGACGCTGGCACCTCGTTCACGCAACCGGCGGATCAGGTCCAGCGCCTTGTAGGCGGCGATCCCGCCGCTGATGATCAACAATACCCGCTTTCCGGTCAGCATGACGGCCTCTCCCGCTCTATGTTCCAAGGATTAGGCATCGCCCGACCCGATGACAAGCGTTGGCTGTCACAATCACATCCGGTGATGACCGCCGTCACCAATCGCAACGTGCGTCGGCTGGTCCACCTTGCTACCGTCAAATCATTTTTCTAGGGAGACTGACATGACCTACCATCTGGCCATCGGAGATCGCACCTATTCAAGCTGGTCGTTGCGCGGCTGGCTCTTGCTGGAAAAATTCGACCTGCCGATCAAATGCCACAGCGGGCGGCTTTATTCGGAAGATTTCAAACGCCTGCTGGCCGAATTCGCCCCGGCGCGGCTGGTTCCCGCCCTGCGCACCCCCGAGGGCTGCGTGATCGGCGAAACCCTGGCCATCGCCGAAACCCTCGCCGAACGCCACCCTGACGCCGGGATATGGCCGCGTGATCCCGAGGCACGGGCCTTGGCCCGCTGGCTGGCGGCGGAAATGCACGCGGGCTTCGGCGATCTGCGCGGCGACTGCCCGATGAACCTGGCCAAGAGCTATGCCGACGCTGCCCCCCGGTCCGAGGTTCTGGCCGATCTGGCGCGGATCGAGGTCTTGTGGGCCATGGCGCGCGACAGGTTTGGCGGTGACAGCCCCTGGCTGTTCGGCGCCTATACCGCAGCGGATGCCTTTTTCGCCCCCGTGGCCGCGCGCATCGCCGGATACAACCTGCCGATCTCTGACCGAGCCGCCACCTATGTCGCCGCCCATCTGGCCGACCCCGCCTTCAGGCGCTGGCGGGCGATGGGCTGGGCACAACATTTTGAGCAGCCTTCCTATCGCAAGCCATTTGACGAACGGCCCTGGCCCGGTCCAGCACCGCTGGCGGCAGAGGTCTGCGAAGGTCCGTCCGAAAACGCGGCCTGCCCCTATTCCGGCGATGGGGTGACGGATTATCTGGCACTGGACGGCAAGGTCTGGGGCTTTTGCAACCCTTTCTGCCGCGACAAGACCCTGTTCGACCCCGCAGCCTGGCCCGCCTTCATGGCAATGATATCGGAGGCATAGGCAGGCCCGCCCGATATCCGCGCACCGCAGTCCCGGACTCCGATCCGGGACCTCTGCCCGTGATAAACCGGCCCGCGCGCGAGGGGACGGGGGCCCATCTGTTTCGTCACACTTGTGCGAACCCGTTAACCACTCTTAAACGCCTTCCTTGCTAGCCGTTAACCAATCGGGGACGGAGAGCGGCAATGGTGGCGCGCACCTATACGGTGGCCTTCGAAGGGGTCGAGGCGCGGATTGTCGAGGTGCAATGCGCCGTCGCCGCCGGGCTGCCGGCCTTTGCTGTTGTTGGCCTGGCCGACAAAGCCGTGTCGGAGGCGCGCGACCGCGTTCGCGCGGCACTGACCGCGATGTCCATCGCCCTGCCTTCGAAACGTATCACCGTCAACCTGTCGCCCGCCGACCTGCCGAAAGAAGGCTCGCATTTCGATCTGCCCATCGCGCTCGCCTTGCTGGCGGCCATCGACATCCTGCCGCGCGAAGATGTCGAGGCAACGGTGGCCTTGGGCGAACTTTCGCTCGACGGGCGGCTGATCGCGGTGATCGGTGCCC
>JBATDH010000140.1:0-7985 GCA_049663365.1 Albidovulum sp.
GTTGGGGTTCCGGCTCTGGCGGTGCCGGTGGTGGTGTGTTTCCGCCAGACCCGAAATCGCTGCCGCCGAAATCCCCGCCGTCATCATTGACCGGCGGCAGCGTGTCCTTGTCACCGCCGTCCGGAGGCGGCGCAGGCGGGGGCGTTGCGCCACCGCCCGTCTCAAAAGAGCCGCCAAAATCATCCTCGGTCGGCGGCGTTTGTTCCGTCGGCACCGGGATGATCTCTGCCGGGGGTGCGTCGGTTTCAAAGCTGCCCCCGAAATCCCCGCCTGACTGGGCAAGCGCCGGAGCAGCCGACAAGGCCAGCGCTGTCGCAAATGCGCTGCGAAGGGTTGTGTTGGTATGTGCCATTGCTGGTCCCCGATCCTGTTCAGTCCGCTTTCAGCTTCTGGCCGATCCAGTCGTAATAGTTGGAAAGCCGGGTGTAGACGCCGTATAGTTCAGGGTGGCCACAGCGGCTGTAACTGTTGCCCGAAAGCGGAATGCGCCCCCAGCTGACCACACCGACCTGCAACCATCCGCCATCCGCCTGCTTGATCATCAGCGGGCCGCCGGAATCACCATTGCACGATGTTCTTTCGCCCGTGGATACACCGGCACAGACCATATTGTCGCTGAGCGAGGGGCCCAGGTTCGAGACGATGATGTCATAGGCTTCTTCCAGCTTGTTCTCGGGTATCCGGTTTGAAATACCCATCGACAACAGGAATGACCCGACATCGCGCTTGGTCTGTTCGGCCATGCCCGCGTTGCAGGTGGCATTCGGGACGATGTTGATATCCGTCTCCATCAGATCATCCGGAAGCTTGTCATCTTCCATGAAACCCCAACCGACGACGACGGCGGGGCCATCGGGTATCGGCTGGCCCTGCCCGATCACCTTGATCGCGCCGACCGGGCCCGAGGATTGCTGCACCGGTTCGGTCAGTTTGAGCAGCGCCACATCATTGTCGATGATCGCCGGGTTGTAGCCTTCGTGGCGAACGATTTTGGCAATCGGGCGAAAATCGCCGTCCCCCAGGCGATTGGAGCCGGTCTGGACCACGATTTTCGACGCATCACTGAGACTGCCATCGGGCTGGGTGATGCAATGGGCCGCCGTCAGAACCCATTGCCGCGCGATCAGGCTGCCGCCGCAGAACTGCCGGTATCCCTTCCCCTTGTCTTCCTGTCCCGGCTCTGGCGGTTGTTCAAGCAGCAGCGCCACTTGCGCGGGCCAGGCACCCGGTTCGGCGGCACGCCCGCCGTAAACCCGGCTGGCGGTGTCGCCGTCGATCGAAATGGCGCGGGCGCGGCGTTCCATCATGTATTGCATGACGTTGCCGGACGGATCGCCAGGCTTGGCGATGTCGCCAAGCCCGCTTGACTGCGCCGCCGCTGGAAAGGCCGCTGCACCTGTCAGTGTGACAACCAGGGCCGCCGTTCTCGCGACCGAAAAACCGAAATTCATGTTGACCTCCTTAAAAACCGTTGCGTTTCGTGATCTCGCTTTCGTTCTCGTCGCGGCCTTTGCGCCGCAAAGCCGATATCTATTTGACGCCGCTCGCGATCATTTCCTTGGGCAGAACCTGCCATTCCCAGGCCTCCACCCAAACATTGCTGACATTGAGCCCCCCGAAGGCCCCCCGTGTGTCAGGCCGACGGCCCAGTGCTTCAAGGAACCCGGCCACACGGATCGCCTCGGAACCGCGCGTCGGGGCGGCTCCATCGGCAGTGCAGGTTTCCAGCATTGATTCAAGATTGAGCCGTTCGGCATTGTCCGGCGATTCAGTGACGATCACGAACAAACGCTCATCGCCGGTGGCCTTGCCATCCGGGCAGTCCGAACAGACCACCATCGGATTGCCGACAGGAACCGGCCTTGCCGTATCCTCGACATGGACATAATCGGCATGGACGCAAAACCGCGCGTCGATATGGATGCGGTTCACATCCCGTTCGCCGGGTATCTCGCCCTGGGCGGCAAAACTGACGTTATCGCATTGTTTCAGGTCGCTCACCTCCGGCAGGGGCACCGGCGGGGTCCGGGCCGAGGCCTGAAGCGCACGGCGGCATTCGCGCACCGGATTCGAGGTCATGCCCAGGGGGTCAAGGTCCGCCGGGTCCGACGGGACCAGCGTCGGATCAATGCGCACCGGGCTGGGGTTGAGAAGCGACCCCCCGCCCGCCACGGAAGACAACATCGTCGCCAACCGCTCGGCGGCGGCGATACGCGTCAGCAATGTAGCCAGATCGGTGCCATCATCAGGCCGCCATTCCAGGCCGACCGGGGTCGTGCCCGCGACGACACGGCGACCGAACCACAATGCACCGTCCGCCAGGGCGACGTCGATTGTGTATCCATCAGCGTCCATTTCGACCCGCGCATTGCCAGCGGCGTTCACAGCCCCGATTGCCTGATCGAGGGCGGCGAATTCAACTGACTCCGGGGGCAGGGTCACCCCGGTCGCCAGATCGCGCGGCGGGGCTATCCGCAGCACAAGGTCAAGCGGGCGCGCGGCGAGACGGGCAAAACGAACACCCTGCGGCAACGCCCCGGCCGCATCACAGGGCCTGTCGGTCCGGGGTTCGCAATCTTGGGTGACGGGTCGCAAGAAACCCTGCGTCGCCGACACTTCGGTCATCTGGGCAAAGCCAAGAACGGCATCCGGGTCATCAGCGGCATCTGCGAAGAGCGACATCAGCGTGCCCTCGCCCATGCCATGCACCAGCCCTGCTTCGATTTCGTCGCCGTTCACCGCGAATTGCCGTACGCCGGATGTGGACCGCCCGCCCAGAACCACCGCATCGCCCAGCGTTCCCTCCCAGGATGGCGTCTGCATCCGCGCGCCACCCGGCACACCGGCGGCGTTCATATCGCTTAGAACCGCCTGGAAAAGTTGCCGGTAGGACAGCCCTTCACCGCCTGCGACGCGCGCCGCAAGTCGCGAGGAAAACAACCCGTACCAGGCAGAATCATCGGGCTTTTCCGGGTCGAGATTGACCTCGCGCGCCACTTCGGAAGCGCGCGCGGCGTAAAAGGCAATGACCTGGCCCGGCAGGTCGGCACGGGGCGTATCGCCGCCGCCAGCGTCGGCGACAGACCCTGCGGCACGGTCTGAAACACCCAAGAGCGCCGGGTCGACAAAGCGGGAGGCGACATCCGGCGAGGCCGCGCGCAGACCCGATCCGGAATGGCACGAATCCATGATCAGCCAGACATCCGCACCCGTCGCCCGGATCGCATCCACCGCATCCCCGATTTCATCGTCGAGCAAGGCATTGGGGATGGCGTTTGACCCGGCTTGCGCCCGCGCGGTATCGGCGGGCAGAAAAAGTTCGTCCAGCCCATCGGTTTCATCACCGTTATTGTCGGGCTGGCGGGTGCCGTGTCCGCTCATCGTGATGATGGCCAGATCCCCTGCGCTGCTGGTCCGGGCCAGATCGGCCAGCGCGCCCAGGATTGCCGCATGGGTCGGGATCACGCCGCCCTCGACACCGTCGGCCAGAACCCGAATGTCGGATATGCCCCGTTCAGCCAAGGTCTTTTGCCAGAGCCTGACATCATTGGCCGGACCGCGCAGACTGGCCAGACCGATGCTTTCATCATAGGCAGAAACGCCGATCAACAGGGCGCGAATCTCGGCTGCATTGCCTGGTGCCCACAGACCCAAGACAAAAGCGACAGCGACAACAGCAACCCTCAAACCGTACATCTTCCCCCACCGAGGATGCGCGAACTACCCTTGAAAAGTTTCCCTATAGGGCTAGGTTACTCATGGCCCGATCTATGGCGCAACATTTATTTTTCTGGACCCACGCGCCTAAAATTGGCAATTCCGGGGAAGCGGTCGTTTTGATCGGACCGGTTTAGTTCTGTGGGGTAAGGTGACATGCGTGCGCGGCTGAGGGTGGCCCTTCTCTTCCTCGCTTTTGCCATCGCCAGCGGGTTCGCTTGGGGCCAAGGCACCGCGAATGCGCAAGCCGTCGATCTGTTGGCGTTGGCGCGCATTGACTCGCACGCCACATCCGATCCGGCAATGGCGCTGGAAGAGATCGACAAACTGCTTGCGCAGTTAGCTGCGGAGAAATCCGCTGACCCAAGGGTGCTGTTTGACCTACAACGTCTGGCAGGCGACATCCTGACCCGCCAGGGCCGCTGGCGGGAAGCCGGTCAGGTTCTGGCAGTTGCGGCCCGCTATGCGGTGCGGAACCGTGATGTGCTGGATGCCGATCCCGCCGATCTGTGGACCCGTAGCGCCGATGCGCAGGAAAAGGCGCGCAACTGGCGCGGGGCCATTGACGCGCTGGAAGGATTGCTGACGGAACAACGCGACGGAGGTCTTCCGTCAGAGACAATCGTCGGCACTCTCGACCGCATGGCAGGTCTTGCCGAAAGCATGGGGGATGCACAAAAGGCCGACATGTTGCGTGAAGATGCCGCCCTTGCGCGGCGGGCCAGCGACCCGAACGGGACGCGTGGTGACGGGACCGGATTTACCCGCGTCGAAGTCTTTTATGCAACCGACCGTGCCCGTACCGGTGCCGCCGACACTGCGAACTATTACGGATACGATCGCGGCAAACTCGACTACGGGATGGCAGTGGTCACCGTCCCTGACTCTCATGTTCCGGGCGCAATCGAAAAGCCGTCGGTCTGGCACCTGGAATTCAGCGCGTCACCAACCAAGCATGTGGTCCTGCGATCCGTGACACCTGTAACGAAGCAGGCGTTCTTTTCCGATCTTCGATCAAGGGTCGAACGCCGTACCCGCAAGGAGGCATTTGTCTTCATCCACGGCTATAATGTTTCTTTCGCGTCGGCGGCAAAACGTGCCGGGCAGCTTGCCTATGACATGAATTTCATCGGGGTTCCGATCCTCTATTCCTGGCCGTCCCGCGATTCGACCGCCGGTTACATGTCCGACGCCGCCGTTGTGCAGTTATCCGCCCGCAGGTTGTCGCGGTTTCTCGATGATGTCGTGGCGCAGTCGGGGGCAACCACCATCCATATCATCGCCCATTCGATGGGCAACCGCGCCCTGACCGAGGCGCTGGAACTGATGTCGCTGCGGCGGCAGCAGACGGCGGACATGGCCCCGCCGTTTGATCAGGTCGTCTTTGCCGCACCCGATGTCGATGCCGGGCTTTTTGCCGAAATGCTGCCCACGATCCGCCCGCTGGCGCGCCGGATGACACTTTATGCCTCGGAAAACGACTGGGCGCTGGTAACATCGCGCCATCTGCACGGCGACGCCCCTCGCGCCGGGCAGGGCGGTCCCGATACACTCGCACTGGCGCAGATCGACAGCCTGGATATGTCGGAACTGGGCGATGACATGCTGGCGCACGGGTATTTCGCCTCGGATCGGTCGGCTCTGGTCGATCTGGCGGCGCTTTTCTGGCGAAACTCGGACCCGGCAAACCGGTGCGGCCTTGAGAAAGTGGTACATGACAACGGTATTGCCACCTGGCGCTATGTTGCGGGCATATGCCCCGATACCGCAATCCTTGCCGCTATCGGTCAGTTGCAGAAACTGGGTGTCAGCACGCGCAGCGAGGCCCATACAGCATTAAGCCGGATTGTCCCCAGCCCTGATATGTCACGACGAGTCGAACCTGTATTACTCAAGCTGTTACCGCCTTGATACGGTGCCGGGGGTGTCGATTGGTGATGCAGATGGCAGGGGATAATGTGATCTGCTTGGGGGCGAAACGGATCAAGGCTGCCTTGCGCCAAGGACTCTGGCTTGCTGTCTTCATCTTTGTTCCCGCCGCCCTGGCCGCACAAGACATCCGCGACCCGCGACTCGACGAGGCGCTGACACTCGCCGACGACGGACGCAGTAGCGAAGCAACAGCGCTGGCTGAGGAAACACTTGCCGCTGCCGTATCGGAAGAGAACCGCTGGTACGCGCGCGAAACCCTTGCCGCGATTGCCCATCTTGACGGGCGGGACGCCGAGGCGTTGGGCCTGCTGCGCGATGTTATTGCCACGGGCGAGGTGCTGTTTGGCACCGACGACCCGGTGCTGGTCTATCCCCTTCAGATGCTGGCGGCGACCGAAGGCAATCTGGGTGACGATACCGCAGTCACCCGGACGATGCTGCGCACCCTGCGCCTGACCCGCGCGGCGGCTTTGGACGATCCGGAAAACGGCACCGATGATTTGCTTTATTCCCTGTCCGATCTGGCGCGGCACTATCTGGACACGGGCGAAAATCTTGCAGCAGCATTATTGGCGGCTGAACTGGTCATTCTTTCGGAAAATGATGGCATTGGCGTCAGACCCGAAGCAATCGAGGGCAGACTGTTGCACGCCCTTGCCCATTTGCGCATGGGTCGGCCCGTGGAAGCCGCGAGTCTGGCACTTCCCGTTTGGCAAAACGGAAGTGAGCTGCCCCCGGATGCGGCGGATATTTCTTCCGTGCTGGACGGTGAATTCGCCGATCTGGCCGGCGAAGGCGACCAAGCCACCGCCACATTTGACCGCTGGATCGAGGCGTCAGCGACCCTCAATGTTGAACGCGACGCGCGCGACGCGGTGTTTCTGACCGCCGCTGAACCGATGATGGCCGACCTGAACCGGGGCGATGCGGTGGCCGCCGATCTGGCCGCCCGGCCGATCTTTGACCGGACCGCCGCCGATGACCCCTTGGTCGTCAACAGCTATCTCGCCCTGATGGTAGGCACCTACAATGCCGGGCGCACCGATCTTGCCGCGACCTGGGCGGCACGGCTTGCGGACATGCCTGCGCCCTATCTGGCGGGATTTATCGAGGATCCGGCCGACATGTTCCGCAAGATCGCCGAAAAGCTTTTGGCAGAGGGTCGGGCCCGCGATGCCGTCCGCCTTGCCGAAGGGGCCATTGATCTGGCCAGCCTGCGCGGTGCGCCCCAGGATGTGGCCGTACAAAATACACTGACACTTCTTGGCGCGGCGCAACGGGACATGGGCAATCTGGCAGAAGCCGAAAAGGTACTGACCAAGGCCATCGACATTGGGGATTTGCCGGGGCCGGAACCGGCACGGGCCAGAGCCACGGTTCAGGCACTTGGTGATCTTGCCGTGCTGCTTCTCGATTCTGGTCGGAAAGCCGAATCTGTCACTGTTTTCAACCGTGCGGTGGAGGCGCTCCAATCTGGGCCTGTCGGTCAGGAAAGCATCGGCTGGCTTTACATATTGCCTGATTTCCTGCCGGTTCTTGTCGATCTGGATCAAGGCCCGCGCGCCTTGGCACTGGCCGCGCAGGCCGTCGAGGTGGCCAAGACCGAAACCACCGGCGCTATGGTCAGCGCCTACATGCTTCTTGCGCGCACCCATCTTTTGCTGGACGAAACGGCCGCCGCGATCGACGCCACCGACCAGGCGTTGACCCTTGCCGAAGGCGGGGACAATTTCGATCCGGAACAAATGGCGCAGGCCCGTGTTCTGGCCGCTACCGCGCGCTTTCAGTCAGGCGATGAAACCGCGGCCAGCGCGATCATGGCAACTGTCGCTGGCGATCAGATTGACCGTGTCTTGCTGGTGCGTACCGCGGTCGAGCGCGCCCATGCGGGCGATATCGGCAATGCGCGGCACCTGTTGGCGATTGCCATGGATACCCTGCCCCCGGACAGCCCGGTTCTGCCTTATCTTGTCGCCACCGATGGCGCGATGCTCTTGCTGGCCAACAATCCCGGTGCCGCGCTGGAAAAGTTCCGCGCGGCAACCTGGGCGCTGACCCAGCCGGACCGGCGCAGTGAACCGAGGGCGAGGGATCATCTGCCGCTGCATGTCGATACCGCGCTCAAACTGGCGGAAACCGTATCAGGGGTTCAGTCGCTGAATTACGCCACCGAGGCTTTTCAGGTGGCCCAGCGGGTCAATGACATTTCAGCAGGTGCAGCCCTTGGCCGGTCAGCGGCGCGGTTGCGGGCGGCAAATCCCGACACGGCCCTCCGGGTGCGCGAAATGGATGACGCGGAACGGGCGCTGGGTTCGGCGCGCGAAGCGCTGCTGGCG
>JBATDH010000141.1:0-3211 GCA_049663365.1 Albidovulum sp.
GACCTGATCAGACTGGGCCACCTGAACACCCGTGGTCGCCAGCAGAATATCCCGTTCCGTGCCACGTTCGGGGTAATCGACGTCGATCTGTACCAAAAACCGGTCCAACTGGGCTTCGGGCAGCGGATAGGTGCCTTCCTGCTCGATCGGGTTCTGCGTCGCCAGCACATGAAACGGCGCGGGCAAGGCCCGGTGCTGGCCCGCCACCGTCACCTGGCGTTCCTGCATCGCCTGCAACAGCGCCGACTGGGTGCGCGGGCTGGCGCGGTTGATCTCATCAGCCATCAGCAACTGGCAAAACACCGGCCCTTCGATGAAGCGAAAACTGCGGCTCCCGTCCTTGCCGGTCTCCAGCACTTCCGAGCCCAGAATATCGGCAGGCATCAGATCGGGGGTGAACTGCACCCGCCCCGCGCTCATCCCCATCACCGTGGCCAGCGTATCGACCAGCATGGTCTTGCCCAGCCCTGGCAGACCCACCAGCAACCCGTGCCCGCCACAGATCAGTGCCGTCAACGACAGGTCGACCACCCGCTCCTGCCCGATGAACCTCTGGCCGACCGCCACCCGCGCGCGGTTGAGTTTTTGACCCAGATCCTCGATCTCTGCCAGCAATTCGTCGGCCTCGGCCATGACAAGCTCTCCTCATGCGTTATACTGGGGACCATAAAGGCAGAAATTCACATCGGCACCAATGACAAATGACCCCAAAGAACAATTGATCGTGAAGCCATCGGCGGAAAACCTCATCGCAGCGGCGAAATCCGCCGGTAAAAAGGGCCCGCCGCCGGTTCATCTGTGGAATCCGCCCTTTTGCGGCGATCTCGACATGGAAATCCGCCGCGACGGCACCTGGTTCTATCTGGGCACGCCGATCGGTCGCCACGCATTGGTCAGGCTTTTTTCATCCATCATCCGCAAGGATGGGGACGATTATTTCCTCGTCACGCCGGTCGAAAAGGTCGGCATCCGGGTTGTTGATGCGCCCTTCGTCGCCATTGACGCCGATTCGACCGGTCTGGGCGATGCGCAATTGCTGACCTTCACCACCAATGTCGGCGATGAGGTCGCGGCAGGCCCTGATCACCCGATTCGCGTGGTGCGCGATCCCGAAACCGGCGAACCCTCGCCCTATATCCACATCCGCGCCAATCTCGAGGCGCTGATCGACCGCAAGACCTTTTACCGCCTGATCGACCTTGGCTGCCACTGGCAGCACGAGGGCAACAGTTGGTTCGGTCTCTGGTCCGGCGGGCAATTTTTCCCGATCATCCCCTCGGCGGAACTTCCCTGATGCCGCGCTTCGCCGCCAACCTGACCTGGCTTTTCACCGAACTCCCGTTCATGGATCGGTTCCGCGCCGCCAAAGAGGCGGGTTTCGATGCCGTCGAAGTGCTTTTCCCCTATGATTGCCCGACCCAGGACATGCGCGATCAGCTTGTCTGGAATGACCTTGCCTTGGTTTTGATGAACTGCCCGCCCCCCAATGCCACCGGCGGCCCGCAGGGTTTCGCCGCCGTGCCAGAGTTACGGGACCGTTTCCGCCGCGATTTCGACCGGGCGATGCGCTTTGCCGCCGTCCTGAAACCCAAATTCATGCACATCATGTCCGGCCCCGGCGACGGCGCACAGGCGCGCGCGACCTTTGTCGAAAACCTGATCTGGGCCACCGCGCGGGCCCCCAAAATGCGGCTCACCATCGAACCGATCAATCCCGATGACATGCCCGGCTACTTCCTCAATGACTTCGATCTGGCCACCGATATCCTCGATACCGTCGCCGCCCCCAATCTCGGCCTGCAATTCGACGCCTATCACGCCCGGCGGATCACCGGCGATCTGATGCAGGCCTGGACCAAATATGGGCCCCGCGCCGTCCATATCCAGATGGCCGGCCATCCGGACCGGCACGAACCCACTGTCGGCGATATCGACTATCCGGCCTTCTTTGCCCGCCTTGACGGCGATGGCTATGACGGCTTTGTTTCGGCGGAATACGCGCCGCGCAACACGACCACTGCGGGCCTCGGCTGGATGACGTCAGCCAACACAGGCTGACCCGGCGCACCCCGAGGCGCGGGTTTCAATCTCGAAAGTGGCATGGGTGATGCCGAAAGCCTGGACAATCAGCGCCTTGGCCTCTGCCACCGTCGCTGTCGCCTCGGCCCCCTCGGCCAGCACCAGATGCGCTTCAAGCGAGGTGCGCTTTTCATCCATCTGCCACAAATGCAGATGATGCACGCCTTCCACACCGGCATGGTCCTCGATCACCCGCTGAATGTCCGCCGCCGCGATTTCCGGCGGCGCCGCCAGCATCAAAATGCGGATCACCGGCCCGATCTCGCTCAGCGCATGCCACAGAATCCAGACCGAAATGCCCAGCGTGATCAGGGGATCGGCCAACCGCCAGTCATAGAGCATGATCAATGTCCCGCTGACGATCACCGCCACCGAAGTGCCGGCATCGGCCAGATTATGCAGGAATGCCGCGCGGATATTCATGCTGTCCTTGGCCAGCCGCCAGGTCAGCGCGGCCGTGATCAGATCAATGACCAGCGCAAACCCCGCCAATGCCACCACGATCCAGCCCGTCACCTCCGGCGGGTCGATCAACCGCGCCAGGGCCTCATATCCGAGCCAGACCGAAATCACGATCAGCGTGGTGTAGTTGACCAAAGCGGCCACCACTTCGGCCCGGCCATAACCGAACGACATCTCGGGCGTCGCCGGACGCCGCGCGATACGCCGGGCAAGGAAGGCGATGATCAAAGACACCGCATCCGACAGGTTGTGCATCGCATCCGCGATCAGCGCCACCGATCCCGACACGATCCCGCCCGCCACCTGCGCCACCGTCAGCGCCAGATTGACCGCCACGGCCAGCGCCACCTTGCGGTCGCCCGCTTCCGGGTCAAGATGATGATGCCCGGAATTTCCGTGGGAATGGTCATGTGGCATTGCCGTCTTCCTTCCATTCATTGCAGGTGTGCAGGCATGTTACAACGTTTTGCCTTTGATCTGGTTCACCAAATCAAAAATAAAACCCAACTATTCCCAACGCATGCCTCTCTTGGTTCGATGGTCATCGCGATCCGCCCGAACCGCCCTGGGGGCGTCATTTTGGGAATGTCTCTCTATGGACCGCACCAGTCAATCAATTTCACCTTTGCAAAAATACTCCCGCCGGAGGCATCGGGCCGCGCCCCGGCGC
>JBATDH010000142.1:0-3108 GCA_049663365.1 Albidovulum sp.
GACCTACACCGACGGGACCAGCCTGTCGGCATCGGTCGTCGGCCAGCTTGGCTCATTGCTGAGCAACGCCTTTGGCATGGTCAACAACAGCACATCGGCCGCCGCCTTCCAGATTGCCGCCTGGGAAATCGTTTCCGAAAGTGTCGGCAACTATAACCTCGGCTCGGGTGCATTCCAACTTACGTCGGTCAACGCAACGACCAGAACATTGGCGCAGGGGTGGTTGGATTCGATTTCCAGCGGCCAATGGACATCGACAGGCGGCGTGCGGATTTTGACCGCATCGGGCACGCAGGATCTTTTGACCGATATGGCACCGGTTCCCGTTCCGGCGGCTGGTATGATGCTGCTGGGCGGACTGGCCGGATTGGTCGGCCTTCGCCGCCGCCGCAAAGCGCGCATGGCCTGAAATCCTTCCGGTTTTTGCAAGAAATTCAGGGCCGCCCACGCTTGGGCGGCTCTTTTTTGTTGCGCTTGACCCTGGGGGGTTTTCTTCCCGGTTTTGCCGTGGCATCGTCTCTGGATGACGACGGACTTCCTGATCATTGGTGGCGGTATTGCTGGCGTTTCGGCGGCGGCCAGGCTGTCGGCATTGGGGGCGGTAACCCTGCTCGAGGCCGAAGACCATCTTGCTTACCACAGCTCGGGTCGGTCGGCGGCACTGTTCGAGCCAAGCTACGGCCTGCCGCCGGTTGTCGCGCTGTCCTTTGCCAGCGACAGCTATCACCGTTCGGCCAATGGCGGCGTGCTCAGCCCGCGCGGAATGATGGTTGCGGCGGGCAAGGGACAGGATGAGGGCTTTGCCAAGGAATGCGTGGGCTTTGGTCTGGACGAGATTTCGGTGGCCGAGGCCCGCAGCATCGTACCGGTTCTCAATTCCGAAACGGTTGCCCGTACCGCCATGGCCGATCATGCTTGGGATATCGACACCGATCTGTTGATCCAGAATTTCGTTCGCGAGGCGCGGTCAAAAGGCGCGGATATCCGGACAAAATCACCCGTGATCTCGATTGCCCGCGACGCGGGTCTGTGGCGCATTGAGACCCGTGACGGCCCGGTCGGCGCCCGGATTCTGGTCAACGCCGCCGGAGCCTGGGCGGATACGGTCGCCCGAATGGCGGGCATCAAACCCATTGGTTTCACCCCCTATCGCCGCTCGATGGCGCGTATTCCGGCACCGGGGGGTCATGATCTGACGCGCTGGCCGATGATCTTTGGGACCGGTGAAAGCTGGTATTGCAAACCCGATGCCGGGGCGCTGATCGTGTCACCGGCCGAAGAACACCTGATGGAGCCGCATGACGCATTCGCCGACGATATGGTGCTGGCCGAAGGTCTGGCGCGCTACGAGGAACATGTGACAACACCGGTGACGCGGCTGTTGGCTTCCTGGGCGGGTTTGCGCACCTTTGCACCAGACCGCGTGCTGGTGATCGGGCGTGATCCGGGAGAGCCGTCGTTCTTCTGGCTGGCGGGGCAGGGTGGTTACGGGTTTCAGACCGCGCCCGCCGCAAGCCAGTTGGCGGCGGATCTGATCGCGGGACGCGCCAGCGATCTGGATGCCGCAACCGTGGCCATCCTGTCACCGGCGCGGTTTGCCTGACGCAAGCACAGATTGATGCATGTCAAGGCGGTTCCTGCGCCCATGTGATGCCTTGCTGCGATCATTTCATACAGGAGCCTCCCCATGAGCTACAAATCCAGCATCGACACCATGCGCAACGAATTGCGTGCCCTGAACAAGGCCATTCCCGAGACGACAAAGGGATTTGCCCATCTGTCAAAGGCGGTCAAGGATGGCGGTGTTCTGGGGATCAGGGAAAAGGAATTTGTCGCCCTCGGCATCGCCGTAGCGACGCGCTGCCAGCCGTGTATCGAGTTTCACGTCGAGGCGCTGATGAAGGCCGGAGCCTCGCGCGAGGAATTGGGCGATGTCCTGGCCATGGCGATCCAGATGGGTGGCGGTCCGGCCCTGATGTATTCGGGTCACGCGCTGGCCTGCTGGGACGAGCTTGCCGGGGAATGAGTTGGGCGGGCGCGACGTGCGCGCCCGCTGTTGCGACTATGACCGGATGTCAGCCATTGACGCGGATACGTTCGTTTGATGGATCAAAGGGGCTGTCCTCGACCACTTCGACGTCCCAAAGCTGGCGCAGCATCCGCACTTTCAGCTTCTGGCCAACCTCCGCCAGGTCGGGGCGGACATAGCCCATGCCGATCTGCTTGCCAAATGCAACCGACCAACCGCCCGAGGTCAGGCGGCCGATCTTTTCGCCGTCATGCAGCAGCGCCTCCTTGCCCCAGGGATCGGCATCTTTCGGCCCGTCGATCAGCACCGTGACGCATTTGGCGCGGATGCCGGTCTCGATCATCGCCTGCTTGCCCTGAAACTCTTTGCTCAGGTCGACAAAGCGGTCAAGCCCTGCCTCCAGCGGGGTGGCATCCCGGCCCAGTTCGGTGCCAAAGGCGCGGTAGGATTTTTCCTGCCTGAGCCAGTTCTGTGCACGACCGCCGACGAGCTTCATCCCGTGCTTCATGCCTGCCGCCTCCAGAAGGTCGAACAGATAGTTCTGCATCTCGATCGGGTGATGCAGTTCCCAGCCGAGTTCGCCGGTATAGGCCACACGGATCGCGTTGACCGGGCACATGCCAAGCTCGATCTTGCGGGCCGAAAGCCAGGGGAAGCGTTTGTTCGATAGCGTGGTTTCCGGGTCGGCATCCTTGATGATTTCCTTCAGGATGTCGCGCGATTTTGGCCCGGCAATGGCGAAGACGCCCCATTGGGTGGTGACGTCATGAATGTCGACCCATCCGCCACCATTGCCCATGAAGTCCTCGGCGGACTTCTTCAGATAATCGGCGTCATAAGCGGTCCAGGCACCGGCAGAGACGAGGTAATAGTCGTTCTCGCCGTTGCGCACGATGGTGTATTCGGTGCGGGTCGTCCCCGTCGGCGTCAGCGCATAGGTCAGGTTGATCCGGCCCACTTTCGGCAGCGCATTGCAGGTGAACCAGTCGAGAAACGCCGTCGCCCCCGGCCCGCGCACGAGGTGCTTGGTGAAGGCCGTCGCATCAATCAGACCGGCGGTTTCGCGCACCGCCCTGGCC
>JBATDH010000143.1:0-2461 GCA_049663365.1 Albidovulum sp.
CGGGCTGGAAAACCTTTACACCAAGGTGTCGCCCGGCGGGTACATCATTGTCGATGATTATCATGCGGTTGCCGGTTGCAAGCAGGCGGTTCACGACTATCTGGAAAAGGCGGTTCCGGACGAGAAAGTCGTCATTCGGGAAATCGACGGCACCGGCGTATTCTGGCAGCGGCAGGTCTGAGGCGAAACCTGTTATTTCCGCCATTTGTCGAGGCTGACCACCTCGGCATTCTTTGGTTCCTCCGCATCGTCATCGCCTTCCACGTCATCGTTGTCGCTATCGTCCGAGTCCTGTGTTTCAAAACGCAGGCCGAACTCGACAGATGGATCGACAAAAGTGTGAATGGCGTCGAAGGGGATGTAGAGCGGTTCCGGGGCATCACCGAAGTTGAGGGTGATGGCAAAGCCATCATCGTCGACCGCCAAACCGTCATACCAATGCTGCATGACAACGGTCATTTCTTCGGGGTAACGTTCACGCAACCAATCGGCCAGTTCGGCGTCCGGATGTCTGGTGTCGAAGGTAATGAAAAAATGATGGTCGCCGGGAAGCCCGTCTTGCTCGACCATGCTGAGGACTTCCATGATCAATCCTCGCATCGCGCTGTGCATGAGATTGCCGTAGTCGATCGATTTGGTCATGTCGTCGGGCTTTCGAAGGTCGCAGGGCGTTTACGATTACCATAGGCGATTTGGGTGGGATTGAAAGAGGTCAACTGAGGTGTACCTTCGGGTACAATTTCGTCGGCTTCAGGGTGGCGAACCCAGCGCGAACCCTGCCAGTGCCGCGATTGACAACACCGCAAAGAGGTTCCAGTGCCATCGGAGCAGCATCAAAGCGGCAAGAACTGCGATGGCGCCTGCTTTGATATCAAAGGTGGTCACGTCTGGCAGCCGTATCGCGACCGGACCGAATGAAATTTCGCTTGAGTGCGAAAAGAAAACCTGAAGCGCAAACCAAAGCGCGAGGTTGGCAATCACGCCGACCACGGCGGCCATGACACCGGCCAGCGCTGCGGTCAACCTTGGGCGCCCGGTGATCCATTCTAGATAGGGCGCAAAGGCAAAGACCCATAAAAAACAAGGCGTGAACGTCACCCACAGCGTCAGGGCAACCGCCGCCAACGCCATGGTGATGCCGCCATGGGCATGGCCCGCCAGATAGCCCACAAATTCCGTGACCAGAATCAACGGGCCGGGGGTGGTTTCCGCCAACCCCAAGGCGTCGATCATTTCGGCGGTGGACAGCCAGCCGAGATCCTGAACGACGGTTTGGGTCATATAGGCCAGAACCGCATAGGCACCGCCAAAGGTCACCACCGCAAGTTTTGAGAAAAACAGCCCGAGTGCCAGCAGAAAATCCTGACCGGCAAGCGCAAGAATGCCCAGCGGCAGGAACCAGGCGGTCAGGCCGATGGCCAGGGTTGCCAACAGATGCGGGTGACGCGGACGCTTCAGGGGCGTTGGCATGGCCCGTGGCAGCAGCGCGGTGCCGACGATACCTGCGGCCAGTATGATCAGCGGGAAGGGCAGGTCGAACAGGAAGATGCCGACGAAAGACAGGGCGGCGATGCTCCAATGGACACCGCCCTTCATCGTACGGCGCGCAACCCGCAACAGCGCTTCGATGACGATGATGACAACGGATGCCTTCACACCCAAGAATATAGCCGAAACAAAGGGCAGATTACCAAAAGCGACGTAAGCGGCTGCCAAAGCCAGAATGACGGCGGCACCCGGCAGCACGAAAAGCAATCCCGCCAGCAGACCGCCAGGCACACCCCTGATCTTCCACCCCGCATAGGTTGCCAGTTGCATCGCTTCGGGGCCGGGCAGCAACATGCAAAACGACAAGGCCCGCAGGAAATCCGTCTCGCTCAGCCATTTGCGTTCGTCCACGAGTTCGCGGTGCATGAGCGCGATCTGCGCTGCCGGGCCGCCAAATGACAGAAGACCGATGCGGCCAAAGACTTTCCAGAAGGCTGGCGGTTGGCTCATGGCCTGAGTCCGGCCGGCCAACGGGGATCGTCCCTGTGCACCGCCAGTGCGGATGCTGGCCACAGACGGGGCGGGTTTGGACCCGGTGACTTTGCGGGCGAGCCGTTCATCCCAGCGGCTTTGCAATCTCTCGCAGCAGCTTTGTCCGGATGGCGCGTGGATAGTCGGCCAGACCGCGGGCGGTGATGACAAAGCCGTTCCTGGTGATCACCCAGCGCCGGTAGAATTCCGAAATCGGAATCGACTGCCCCTGATCCTCGATGGCGATGGCGTTGATGGCGATGCCCGCACTTTCGGCCCCCGCCCGTTCCGGCGCCAGGGCGAATCCGGCGTTTTGCGGCCCGTCGCCGGAAATGTCGATCACCTTGCGTCGGCAGTCGGCGACGGCGGCAAATTGTTCGACCGAAAAGGCGATGGCCTCGCCCACGGCGGTGTCAGAGCCGAAATAGGCGCGGGGCAGGGC
>JBATDH010000144.1:0-2522 GCA_049663365.1 Albidovulum sp.
GGGCGGGCGGCTGGCTTCATACCGGCGATGTGGGGGCCATTAGCCCGACCGGCACACTGGTCATTTCCGACCGCCTGAAGGACGTGATCAAATCGGGCGGTGAATGGATTTCCTCACTGCAACTCGAAACCCTCGTTTCACGTGCCGACGGTCTGGCCGAGGTTGCCGCCATCGGCCTGCCCGACGCCAGATGGGGCGAACGGCCCTGCCTTGTGGCCGTGCTGCGGCCCGGCGCTGAACAGGCACCGGTCAAAACGGCCATGCTGGCGACCATCGACGCAGCAATCGCGGGCGGAACCTTGTCGAAATGGGCCCACCCCGAGCGGATCGAATGGCTCGACAGCCTGCCCAAGACCTCGGTCGGCAAGCTCGACAAGAAAGCCATGCGCCGGATGTTTGAGAAATCCTGACGCGGTCATTCCGCCAACAATGGCAATGGCACGAATTTGGTTGTTTGTGCGCCGTCACCCGCCCGGTGCATATCAGGCGTCAGACTGCTCCCGTAACCCTGCACGGATTGTCCCAGCCAATGTTCACCATCGCCCCCTCCGCCCGCCTGCGTCCTTCGCCCTTCTATCAGGCCACGCTGGCCGAAGGGGTGAAATCCTTCACCACCTATAACCACATGCTCATGCCCACCGGCTACGGCGACGCCGAAGCCGAATACTGGCGCATCCTCAACGGCGTCAGCCAGTGGGATGTGGCTGTTGAGCGGCAGGTGCAATTAAAAGGCCCCGATGCGGGCCGTCTGGCGCAGATTCTGTCACCGCGCGATTTGTCGAAATGCCAGGTGGGGCAGGGCAAATATGTGCCGCTTTGCAATCATGACGGGGTGCTGATCAATGATCCGATCCTCCTGAAGCTTGATGACGATTGCTATTGGCTCTCCATCGCCGACAGCAACATCTGGTTCTGGGCGCGCGCCATCGCCGCCGAACGCGGGCTCAACGTCGTGGTCAGCGAACCCGATGTCTCGCCCATGGCGGTTCAGGGGCCGATGGCCGAAGACACGGTGGCCAGTATTTTCGGCGACTGGGTGCGTGATCTGAAATATTTCTGGTTCAAACCGGCCGAAATTCAGGGTATCCCCGTCGCCGTTGCCCGGTCGGGCTGGTCCAAGCAGGGCGGGTTCGAGATTTACCTGATGGATGGCCGTCGCGGCACCGATCTGTGGAACATCGTGCGCGAGGCGGGTCAGCCTTACGGCATTGGCCCCGGCAACCCCAACTGGGTTGAGCGCATTGAAAGCGGCCTTGTGTCCTACGGCGGCGATACCGACGACAACACCAACCCGTTCGAAGTGCGCATGGGCCGCTATGTCGATCTCGATGTCGCCGATGACGTGATCGGCATCGCCGCCCTGCGCAAGATCGCCGCCAAAGGGCCACTGCGCCAGCAGCTTGGCGTCATCCTTAACGGGGGCGAACCCGAAAAGCCGGGCTTCACCTGGCATGACATCCACAAGGGCGGGCGCAAGATCGGCGATCTGACCAATTGCGCATGGTCCTACCGGCTCAAGAAAAACATCGGCTTCGCCCTCGTCTCCGCCTCGGCCCTGCCGGGCGAGCCGGTGACCGTGACAATGCACGACCGCCCGGTCGCGGGCACCCTGTGCGAATTACCCTTTCTCTGACCTTGTGCCTGGCCAGACGGTTTCCTTTGGCCGGGCACAGGGTTAGGGTTTCAGCCGGGCGGCCCGATTGCCAAGCCGCCCCATCGCCATGATACAAGGAAAGACCGTGACTCAACCGGCCCTGAAAATCCGCCAAATCGCGCGCTGGAATGTCGCGGGCTATGGGCTTTGGGTGGGGTTCTACCTGTTCATCCTTCTGGCCTGGATCGGCGTGGCCCTGATGGCCCGTCCGACGCCCGGCGCGGATATATCCGACATCCCGGCCGCGTTCTGGGATGCGCTTTGCCTTTCTGCCGCGCAGGCCAACCCTTTGGCCCTTTGGGCCATGTGGGCGCTGATGGCCGCAGCAATGATGCTGCCGACCTTCGTTCCGGCGCTGGCGACCTATAGCGACATGGCCGGGGCTGGGGCCGCTAGCGTGACCAGTGCGGTGATGCTGGTGCTGGGCTATCTCGGTATCTGGCTCATCGCCTCGGGTTTCGGGGCCACCGCACAAGCGGGGCTGGCCCATGCGGGCCTTGTGGCTCCCAATGGGCAAAGCCTGTCGCGCTGGCTGACGGCGCTGCTGTTGTTCGGGGCGGGGGCCTATCAATTTTCCCCCCTCAAGGACGCCTGCCTTGCCAGATGCCGGATGCCACTGACCTTCTTCATGCAGCACTGGCACCCCGGAACCGGCCCCGCCTTTGGCATGGGCGCGCGGCTGGGTCTGGTCTGCCTTGGCTGTTGCTGGGCACTGATGGCGCTCGGCTTTGTCGGCGGCACCATGAATCTTGTCTGGATGGGGGCCGCCACGATCTTCATGGCGCTCGAAAAGCTTCCCGATATCGGCCGCTACCTGACCCGACCCGCCGGCGCCGTGCTGCTGATGGCCGGGGCCGTGACCCTGCTG
>JBATDH010000145.1:0-4192 GCA_049663365.1 Albidovulum sp.
CCGCCACCGTCGCGGTGACGGCACTGCTGGCCGTACTGTTGCCGCGTCTGCCCGGCCTTGCGCCCCGCGTCCTGCTCAACCGGCCGGTGCTGGTCTCGCGCACCGCGTCCAGTTGGGTGGGCTTCGCGATTCTGATGGTGTTGGTCACGGCGGGGTTCGTCGGCAGCCACGATCCTTACGGAAATCTTCTGCCACTGATGCTCTGGACCGCTATCTGGGTGGGCCTGACCGTGCTGACGGCGCTTTTCGGCAATCTGTGGCAAAATCTCGACCCCTGGCGCGGGCCGGTGCGGTTCTTGCGCCAGGGGATCGGCTGGCGCGGCACCATCGGTCTGGCGCGTTGGGGCCATTGGCCCGCCGTCATCGGCTATCTCGGCTTTGCCTGGTTCGAAATCGTCTCGCTCGCCCCCGACAACCCGCAGCAACTGGCGGCGGTCGTGCTGATTTACTGGCTGGTGATCCTCGCGCTTGCGGTGGCCGAGGGCGAAGACTGGCTGGAACGGGGCGAATTCCTGACGGTCTATTTCGGCTTTGTCGCCCGCATCGCGCCCTTCTGGGCCGAAGCAAAGGCCGGGCGGCTGGCGGTCATGGCCGGGCTTCCCGGCGCACAGGTTCTGGCCATGCCACCCTTACCCGCCAGCGCCATCGCCTTTGTCGTGCTGGTGCTGGCCTCGGTCAGTTTCGACGGGCTGGCGGAAACCTTCTGGTGGCTGGCGCATATCGGCATCAACCCGCTGGAATTTCCCGGCCGTTCGGCGGTGAGGGGGGTGAATACGGTCGGGTTGCTGGCGTTATGGGGGCTGAGTGCCGCGACCATTCTGGGTGCCATCACCCTCGGGCTGAGACTGGGCGGCGTTCGTGGAAAGGCAGTATTGCAAGCCCTTGGGCCGCTGACGCTCAGCTTTCTGCCCATCGCGGCGGGTTATCACATCGCCCATTATTTCGTCGCCATGCTGACCGGCGGGCAGTATCTGGCGGCCGCCCTCAGCGATCCTTTCGGGCAGGGCTGGGATATATTCGGCCTGGGCCCGCATTGGGTATCCTTTGGCTACATGGCGCAGACGGGCACCGTCCGGGTGATCTGGAACTGCCAGTTCGCCATCATCCTTGGCGCGCATGTGCTGGCTCTTATCCTTGCCCACAAGCTCGGCGACCGGATCGGCGGCGGGATTGGATTTCGCGCGCATCTGCCGCTGACGCTGCTGATGGTGCTTTACACGGTGCTGGGGCTATGGCTGCTTTCGGCCCCTGTGGCGGGTTAGAAATAGTCATAACCTCGTTGGAAAAACCTTTGGACTTTTCGTTTGTATACGCACATTCTGATCCAAAGACATGGGCGATCCAATGACCCGTGCCACACCCCAGCAGCGGAGATGACAGATGACCCAGAAACTGATCACCACCACCCCGACCCGGCGCGCCGTACTCAAGGGGTTGGCGCTTGGCAGCGGCGCGATTGCCGCCACGGGTGCCTTCCCGCGTTTCGTGCAGGCGCAATCCTCCGAGCCGATCAAGCTTGGCTTCCAGTTGCACCGCACCGGCATCGGGGCATCTTATGGCCGCTGGTATGAACGGACCGCCACGGCGGCTTTGCAGGTGATCAACGATGGCGGCGGTATCAATGGCCGCCCGGTTGAACTGATATTCGAGGATGACGGCACCGACCCCAAGCGCGGCGCCGAGGTGGTGGAGAAATTGACCACCCAGGCGAACTGCGATCTGATCCTTGGCACGCTCTTTTCCCATGTCGTCATGGGCTCCGCCCCCCGTGCAGGCGAATTGCAGGTGCCCTATCTCGTCTGTTCGGAAGGCCATCATGTCGCCTCGGGGGCGTTGAACCGCTGGACGCTTCAACCCGGCATCACCGATGTGAAAAGTCAGGTGCAGTCGATGGCACCCTGGGTCACATCGAACCTGGGCAAGAAGGTCACGATGGTGTTTCCCGACTACGCCTTTGGCCATGACCACCGCGATTTTTTTACCGCCGCCGTGGCAGCGCAGGGCGGCGAGGTGATTAAGCATGTCGCCATTCCGCCAACCGAAACTTCCTTCACCCGCTATCTGCCGCAGATACCTTCCGAGACCGACGTGCTCTATCACGTCATGGTTGGCCCTGCCGTTCTGACCTTCGTCAAGGAGTTGGGCGAATTTTACGGCTCCGGCGCGCGGCCCGAAATCTTCGGCTTCATTGACAGTCTGGAGGCGGTGGACATCGCCAGCCCCGGCCTCGAATTCCTTGAGGGCACACATTTCTGGGAAGGCCATCCGCGCTATAAACAGGCCGATGCCTCCGAGCACGAGACGTTCTACCGCAACGCGGTCGGTGTGGACGATAACGGTGCCTCGGTTTCCGACGCGGCCGATATTTCGACCTATGCGCATATGTTTTCGACCTGGGAGACGCTTTTCGTCATCAAGGCCGCAATGGAGGCCGCAGGCTATCAGGGAACCGGCGACCGCCAGAAGGTGGTCGAGGCGATCGAGGCGATGAGCAGCTTTGACGAAGGGCAGGGCCATCCGCAGGGGCCGAAAGTGTTCAACGGCAAGACCCATCAGGTGTTTGGCCTGCAATCCATCACCAAGGTCGAGGGCGGCAAGCTGATGCGGGTCCATCAAACGACGATGGAGGACGGGTTCTATCCTGATGAGGTCGATTACACCTCGCAAAGCTTCTGAGTTTATGAGGCGGGCGGGGTAATTCCCGCCCGGATTTTGCCCGGTGGATTTCGGACCCTTCCTGCTCTTGGCCCTGATGGAGGGCCTTGTCACCGCCGCGGTGCTGGCGCTGACGGCGTCGGGCCTGTCGCTGGTCTTTGGCATCATGCGGGTCGTGAACGTCGCGCATGGCGAATTTTTCATGCTGGGCGCGGTGCTGGCATGGTTTGTGTCGCAATGGGTGCCTGGCCCCGCGCCGGTGGCGTTTGCCGTGGCGCTGGTGGTGTGTCCGCTGATCGTGGGGGCCATCGCGGCGCTGGCCGATATGCTGGTGCTCAAACGGCTGAACTATGAGCCCGAGGCGACCATCGTCGCCACCATCGGGCTTTTGTACATCCTGCAACAGGCGGCACTCAGTTTCTTTGGCCCCGATGCGCGCCCGGTGCCCGCGCCGTTCAATTTCCGCATTCAACTGCCGTGGTTCGGCTATTCCGGCTATAAACTGGCCGTGGTCGTGGCCGCAGGGGTGCTGCTGCTGGCGGTCTGGCTGATCCTGACCCGGACCAAAGCCGGGCTGATCATGCGCGCCACGCAAATCGACCGCGATACCGCGCGCGCCTTTGGCATCAATGTGGACCGGGTCTATGCCGGGGTCTTCGCCATGGGCGCCGGGCTGGCGGCGATTGCCGCCGTGCTGATCGTGCCGATCCAGCAGGCGCATTACCTGATGGGGGGTGATCCGCTCTTGTTGTCCTTCATCGTGGTGATCATCGGCGGATTGGGTTCCCTTCGCGGCACCCTCGTCGCGGCGCTGCTGATCGGGCTGTCGGATGGTGTCATCTCGACCTTCTTCGCCCCGACGCTGGCCAAGATCATCGCCACGCTGGTCGTGGCGCTGGTGCTGGTGTTCCGCCCGCAGGGGCTGTTCGGAAAGCGCGCCCTATGAAGGCCGACAGGGCGCTTTACCTGCATCTGGCGGTGCTGGCGGCGCTGATGTTGGCGCATTTTCTGGCCCCCGCCTATCACCACACCAATATCGCCCGGATCATGGTGCTGTCGATCTATGCGATGGGCTACAATATCGCCTTTGGCTATACCGGGCTTCTCAGCCTCGGCCATGCCCTGTTGTTCGCCGCCGGGCTTTATGGCGCGGGGATGGGGGTGACGCATCTGGGGCTGTCGGCCGGGCCAGGGCTGATTGCGGGCACTATTGCCGGCGGGCTGATGGCGCTGGCCGTGGGGGTGCTGGCGCTGCGTACGGCTGGCGTCGCCTTCATGATCGTTACGCTGATGTTTGCGCAGGCCGGGTATCTGGCGATCCTTTATTTCGGCCAGTGGACACGGGGCGACGAAGGTATCGTGATCGACCGTGCCGCCCGCGCCATCGGCCCGATTGATCTGTCCGACGATGCCAGCCGCTATCTGGTGGCGCTGGCGTTGTTCGCCGCCGCGCTGCTGATCAACCTGGCACTGGTGCGTTCGCCGCGGGGCCGGGTGATGATCGCGATGCGCGAAAACGAGGATCGCAGCCGGATGC
>JBATDH010000146.1:0-8220 GCA_049663365.1 Albidovulum sp.
AGATCAGGCTGAGGCGCGCAATGGCGTCGCCGGTGCGTTCGATCTGGGCAGCGTCGCTTGCGCTGACCGCCACGCCGAAATCGCGCACGTCGCGCGCCGCCTCTCGCAGGGTCGCGGGATCGATGCGCAGAAAGGCCAATGCCGCCCGGTCGCCGAAGAGGTCAGAGGCGACGGCGGCGCGCTCGGCCTCGGGGATAAGGCGGTTCAGCGCGTCTTGAATGGCGATGATACGCCGGTCGAGCGGCAGCGCCTGCAATTCGGCTGCCGTCAGGTTCAGCCGCTTGAGGGCGGCGACGGCCGATCCAGATCCCGTTGCCGCCTCGGACAAACGGGTCGTCAGCTTCTTCGTCGCCTGTTCGATCTCGCCCATCGACACGCCCGCCAGTTCTCCGGCCCAGGTCGGGGTCTGCACGCTCTCGACCGTGGTTCGCATCGATTGCGCGAGCTTGGCCTGGGCATCGACGTTCGCAAGGCCCGAGCGGATCATCGCAACGCCAGCCGCAGCGGCGGCGACGGTTACAGCCGCCAGTGCAATCCCGGCCTTGCGGGCAAAGCTGCCAAGCCGGGCATTGGCCAGCTCCATCTCGGAGGAGAGTCGGCCGAAGCCACGACTACCAGCCTCGCCGATGCCTGCCAGTTCGGCGCGCACCTGGCGGCCGCCAACGGCTGCAAGCCTGACGGAGACGCGTTTTTCGGCCATGGTTCAGGATCCTTGAAAGTCAAAGTAAAACGTCTTACGTTGTCGTCATCGATAAAGTGAGGGTATGATCATGTCGGAAACCGCAACCCTGTCCACAAAATTCCAGATCTCCATTCCCAAGGCGATCCGGGCGGCCCAAGCTTGGGAGGCCGGGTTGATCTTTGCCTTCATCCCCAAGGGCACGGGTGTTCTGCTGGTGCCAGTCCCGACGCGTGACGCGCTGAAAGGTCTCGCGCACGGGGCGACAGCGACCGAGTATCGTGATCGCGCGGACCGGTTCTGATGGTCCTTGTCGACACCTCGGCCTGGATCGAGTGGCTGATCGGATCGCTTACCGGCGAGAAGCTTGCCGAACATCTGCCGGAGCAGGCCGACTGGCTGGTGCCGACCATGGTGCAGCTGGAACTTGCAAAATGGCTGACGCGCGAGGTCGGCGAGGACAAGGCGGATCAGGTGGTGGCCTTTACGCAGGTCTGTCAGGTCATCCCGCTCGATACCGACATTGCACTTGCTGCCGCCGAGGCCTGTCGGGCCCAGAAGCTGGCGACCGCCGATGCCATCATCTTCGCGACCGCGCGGTTGCGTGGCGCGACCCTTCTGACCTGCGACGTGCATTTTGAAGGACTTCCAGGCGTGACCCTGATCGCGAAAACCGTCGCCTGATCGCAGCTCACTCAGACGCGGCGATCTGTTCGTTCAGGCAGCGCACCATCACGGCCTCGATCTCGGGCAGCAATTCAGAGGCAATCAGCGCATCGATACCCAGCGCAGCTGCGAGGGAAAGTGCCGCACCCATGTCCCAGCCCAGCACTGCGCCGGGGACCACCCGCAGCTGACCCCCAAGGCGGCCGACCAGATCCCAGACCTGCCAGCCGTCCTGCGTCTGCGGCCGGTTCAGTCTTGCGGGGCAGTCGTTGCAGCGGGCTTCGCAGGCCGCGCAGTAGCTCTCGCCGCCGCCGAAGGACCACTCGGCAAGGGCGCGGAGACGTTTTTTTCCGCGTCCAGGATCAGGCCGCGGGCGACGTATTGGGTCTGGAAGGCCTCGAAGATCGGCCAGAGTTCCATAAGGGCGTCGATGCCTTCGGGCGTCACAGGCAGAATGTTGCCGGCGTCATCGCCGACACCCTCCCAATCGAGCACGGCGCGGCGGGCCACAGCTTTCGCCATTGCGAGGGCCAGTTCCTCTTGGGTGGAGCCTTCGGGAAGGGCTTCGACGGTCATGTCGGCGCGGGCCGAGACCATCAGGGCGGTGGTCAGGGGCCCCACCAGCAGGCGCAGGCCGGGGGCCAGGTCCAGCCATTGCGGCGTGGCGGTCAGGTTCAGTCGGATCATCAGTAGACCTCGATATCGTTGATCAAAGTTGCGGTGCACATGCGGGCGGGGCTGGCAGCCCTGGCGGCTTGCCAGTCGAAACTGGCCTGCACGCCCTGCGGCCCGGAGATCTCGATTCGGGGACGCGGCAGATAGACAGCATGGGCAGTGAAGGTGAAGCTTTCGCCTGAGGGCAGGATATAGGCGAAGCTGATCTCGCAGGGATCGCCGTTGATCGCCTGCGTCACCAACGTGCTGTCGGCGAAACGGACCTCGATCCGGCCGGTCAGCGCTGCGATGGACGGGTCGGCCCCGTCGATCTTGCCGTCGCTGCGGATGGTCTCAACGCGGTCGAGGTTGTTGGCATAGGTGATTTCTGCCGAGACCACATTGCCCAGCGCCGTGCCGTTGCGGCTGATTGCGCCGTTGAAATGCCCGAACCGCTTCAGGCCCAGTTCAGAAGGTGTGCCTGCGCTGGTCGTCGCTGCGATGGTCTCGCCCTGCGCCACCAGCCGGGCGGTGGCGGTCAGCAGCCCCGATCGCTGCACCTGCCAGGACAACTGATCCAGAACGCAGCCGGAATACATCGCATACCGCGGCACCTCGGGCATGCCGGTCTCAATTGACAGACTGGGCAGCGTCCAGTTGCCGGAGACGAATTCATGGGTGTAGGGCCCAGCACCGGAGGTGATCGGATCGCCGAAGGCCGCCTTCAGCCAGAACCCGAAGGCCTCGGCGTCGATCGGCACCATGACATCGCCATCCGCCGTCACCGCGTCCTTGATCGGGGCGAGCGGGTCGCGGCCATAGCCAAGCAACTCGCTGTTCAGCAGCGGCTGCTCCGATCCCAGCGAGGTGCTGGCAAAGGGCATCTTGGTGAAGCCGCCGACCGGCGGGGTGCCGTAAACTGTCTCAAAGCCGAGCGCCATCTGCGCCCGCGCGCCTTGCGCACGTGCCATGTCGTTCTCCTAAATGTTGGGGTTTCAGGCCAGAGCGCCGGTGGTGGTGTAGTGCAGGACGACGGTGATCACTGCGGCCTTGAGGGCTGCCGCGCCCTCAATGGGCAGATCAACCGAGGCCGGGGCTTCGGGTTCAACCCAATCGCAGTGGCCGCCCAGCGTGCGGTCAGCTTCCAGCACGCTACCGATGGCGGCGATCAAGGTGTCGAAGGCGCTGGCCCGACCATTCGGGGCCTGGACGACGACCTCGAGTTCAGCCCGATGCTGGTAATGATAGCGCAGCGGCGACAGCGTCACCTCAGGCTCGCCGGGCTGGCCGTCGCGCAGGATGATCAGGCCTGCCGCGGGGATCCGCTCGGGCAAGATCTCGTCACGCAGGACAAGGGCGGCAAGCGGAAGCAGCCGCGCGTGCAGTGCGGCGAGGATGGTTTCGCGGGTGGTGGGCATGACAGCGAAATTCCTGAATTGTGACTTCTGCTATGGCCGCAAGTATGCTAAGGGTAATACCCATTAATACTCATCCGGAGTCGCCCGCATGAACGCCGTCCGCCCTATTGCTGTGAAGCTCGATCAGGACACCCGTGACCGCCTCAAGCGGTTGGCGGAAGTCAAAGACCGCTCCACCCACTGGATGCTGCGCGAGGCCGTGGCGCAATTCGTCGAGCGTGAAGAGAAGCGCGAGTCGTTCCGACAGGCCGGGTTACAGGCTTGGGAAGACTATCAGGCCACCGGCAAGCACGTGACCCATGACGAAGCCGACGCCTGGCTGGCCAAGCTGGAAGCGGGCGAAGAGGCGGCAGCACCTGAATGCCACAACTGATCTGGTCGCCGACAGCCCTGCGGGATGTCGAGCGGCTGTACAAGTTCCTTGCCGACAAGAACCCCGATGCCGCCCGCCGCGCGGCAAAATCGATCCGCGAAGGCATACAGATCCTGCGCGATCAACCGGGCGCAGGGCGGCCGGTCGACGATATGGAGCCGGAATTTCGCGAATGGTTCATCACCTTTGGCGACAGTGGCTATGTCTCCCTCTACCGGTTTGATGGCGAAACGGCGGTGGTATTGGCTGTTCGCCATCAGCGCGAAGCAGGCTATTGACCTTGCTTGTATTTCAACCGCCGAAGCCAAGTTGCTGCAATGTCGCCCGGTCAGGTGCGCCTGTCGCCGGAATGCCAACAGATGTCTGGAAGGCTCTCATTGCCTCCTTTGATCCAGCACCCCATTGTCCATCTGGTGTCCCAGTGTTGAAACCACCGGCGTTCAGCAGCGTCTGGATGGCACGATAATCGTCTTTGGTCAGGGACAGCGTTGTCCAGCCACAAGCCCCAGCCACCTCTTCGAAGGCTTCCTGACTTCCTGTAAGATCAAAGGTTGCATCATGATTCTGGCCGTTGTTTTCCGTCAAGCGAATGAACAGGCGCTTCGCATCATAGATGGTCCGGATGAAGGTCTCAGCATCACTGCCAAACAGCCCAGCCCCTTTGCTGCTGGTCAGTCCATTCCAGCGCGTCTGTTGCGCAGGCGTCTCGTCGATTCTCAGCGTGATTTCGAACGTTTTGCGCCGAAAATCGGACATTAGGAAATCATCCTGTACGAAGATAAGTGCTGTTTCCCCCTCAACACAGCGCGCAAACAGCGCCGTCAGTCCCATGAAATTCGACGGTTCATAGGCAGAGTAGTTGACAGCAGTGATTTGCGGACTGTCATCAACTGCAGCTCTTTCTCTCTTGATTGCCCACCATCCGGCGATCCGATCACCATCTTTGTGGGCCTGTTCAAAACCGGCACTGCTGTAATCGATTTCCGGATACTTAGGATCTGCCCAGGCGACGGCACCGACGGCCGGGGCACCGCCTTCCGCAACAGTAGCTGGCTCTGTGGCGGGAGACGGTTCTGCCGGAACCGCTGGTGTCGCCACAGTGGGGAAGGCAATGCCATATTTCGCTTGAAGATAACCCATCTGGAGCTGTGCCAGCGTGAGCTTTTCCGTTTCGGCACGGCTCAGGGCAAGCGCCTGCACGAGACCACCGCCCTGGGCGGCCTCTTTTTCAGCTTCGTCGATCCTCTGTTGGGCTGATGCCATTTCTCCAAGAAGTTGCTGCGCACGGGTTTCGTCGGGTTGTACTGCAGAGATGATCAACTCGACCGTCGCTCCGCTTTCAGTGGCCGAGATGCGGTTCTGGATGAGTGTTTTCGACAATAGCAGTGCTTCAAGCCGGGCTTCTGCCAACCCTTTGATCAGCCCACCGTCGTACATCGCAATTTTCGCCTGAACGTCCACGATCTGTTCTTCTATGGCAGCAAGCTCTGCGGGAAGTGCTTCGTTGGTTTGTGCGATGGCCCAGGTTGAAAAACAAAATGCGAATGCGATGGGAAGGGCTATTTGCAAGATGCGCATGTTTAAACTCCGCTTTGCGATCAGGCTATTGATCTGACTTGGGTTGTGCAAGCCGCTGTCGTTCATAGCATTCCCTCCACCCACTTTGCCACAATCAGGCCCGGCACCCCATCCACCGCGCGCTCTGCATCCCTCGCCAGATCGAGCCGCTTGCGCAACTGTACCTGCGGCACCAGCAAGAAGATCGGCACGGTTGCCACGCCGCGCCCTGTCTTTGATTTGGACGCCACAGCGCGGCCCTTCGAATTCAGCCGCCCCTCGGCCACCAGCAGGCTCGGCCCCCTGCGGCGATAGATGAACCGCAGGCGCAACCCGGTGCGACGTTCCCATTCGCCGGGAGTGATGCGACCGTCTTTCGTGCTTTTCCCGGCGGCTGGGGTGGGGATCGCCAACCAGAACCCGTCCTTTGACCGGATCAGGGGCCCCGTGTCATGGGCGCCGATGATCACCGGGGCGTTGGACCAGACGAGGGCCGCCGCGTTCAAGCTGTCGCCGGATTTGGGGAAGCTGGCGAGGCGGATGGAGTTGCCAAGGCGGGTGCCGAGGCCTGCACCGGTGATCTGGCTGCGCCAAGCGGATTTCAGGGAGGTGCCAGCTTCACGCATGGCGGCGGACACCGCCTTTTCACCGGCGGTGATTTCGGCCCGCATCAGTGCCGCGACGTCTGGTTGAATATCTATCTTGAGTCTCATCGACGCGTCCGAATGGGGGTTCCCGATTGTAGAGCTGCAAGGAAGACAGCAGCTGCCCGTGATTGCGGCCTAGCGGTGTGAGCTGTTTTAGGGCAATTCTGTGATTCACGGGGTTGTCATCGCAAAACGCGGCACCCTGTAGCATGCGACGCCCGAATGTCTCGGGCAGCGTGCATGAACGGGAAGGACCTAAAATGGCTCTCGAAAGTTTGCTCGTTATTCTCCTCATTGGCGCCGTGGCCGGTTGGCTCGCTGGGCTGATCGTGAAAGGTTACGGTTATGGCCTGCTTGGCAACATCGTGGTCGGCATTGTCGGCGCATTCGTGGCGGGTCTGATCCTTCCCAGGGTCGGCCTCAGTATTGGTAGCGGTATCGCAGGGTCCATCATCCACGCCACCATCGGGGCGGTGATCTTGCTGTTCCTGATCCGCTTGGTCAAACGGGCCTGGATTTTTCAGTCAAACGCTGGGCCTCAGGTCCAGCGTCCAGATAAGACGTTCGCCGTCCCGCAGCGGTTCTCCCTGAACCGTGAGGCTGTCCGCACCGATCACAATCAAATCGCCGGGGCGAGGATTGGGCAGGTCTGACACGCGGACATCCACCATCATGGTGTCGCTAACAAACCGCCCGGCGCCGAACTCGGTGATGCGGTCTGGCGCACGACGTATGACACGGATTGGCATTTCCTCTGACGTGGTGGCCGAGATCCAAAGGGCTGCCACCGCCATGGACGGATTGGCATAGATGCGGTCCATGGCGGCGGTAAAGACGTTCATGGTGGACCCGTCAGTTCGAGGTATGAATACGGATCGCGATGCGCGGGCGCTTGTTGACCGGCAAGATCGATGCCTCGGTCATCAGATCGATCCAGCGGCCTTTCTCATCCAGATGCTGGCGCGCGTAGAGCGGCAGACCCATGGTGTTCGCCGCCTCCAGCAGATTGGCCGGGCCGCCATAGGTGGTGAAGGTGTCCATGGTGCCCAATGGGAAGGCGATGCCCTCGCTGGCGGGCACCAGTCGTTCGGTGGCCTTGGTGGAAAGCGTCACAGTGCCCGAATACTCTTCGAACACGATGCCTGCGAAGGGGAAGTTCCGCCGCACATCCTGGCGCAAGGGCTGCGCGCCGGTCGCGGCGTAGAACTTGTAGGCTTCTTCCGTTTTCGGATGCGCGATCAGCTTGTCGAAGAATTCGCGGCTGACGAGGGCATGCACGTCTGACATGCTTTCGCCCAACAGGTTGTCTTCCATGGCACGCAGAACCTCGCGCACCTTGGCCTGCACGAGGGTGCCCGCTGTGCCCAGCAGGAAGTCGACCGAGATTTGCGCGAGGCCGAATTCGGTGAAGTAGTTGTAGAGGGTGGTGCCCGCGCCGTCTTTGACGATGCCCCGCAGCGCGTTCATTTCCATGTATTCGCGGGTCTGGGCATGCTTGCGCCGCATCAGCTGCAGTTTGCGGTTCATCACCTCGACCAGCGGGTCGGCACCATCAAAGACGCCCAGCGCCGGTTGGCCCTGAATGTCGCCGGGCAGGATCACATCGTCATGCGGGATCCACGGCAAGGCGAAGCTGCGCATCGAGCGGCCTTCGCGGGTGCCGACCGTTGCGGGGCCGCCGAGGGGCACCGAGGGCAGCAGGTTCAGCACCCCCTCATATTGCTCGATGATCACCGACCGCTGGCTGACGCCTTCGAAGCGGAAGAGGCCGATCTGGCCAAGACGGGTGTAGAGGTTGGGCAGGATGTTGATGGCCTGCGTCATCTCGGCCAGCGAATAGCCGCCAGCGTCAAAGGGATTGCGGACAAGGGTCATGGGGTGCTCCGGGGGATGAAGTGGGATGGGACGCCGACAGCGCTCGTCAGACGCCGTCGCGGGCGATGATGCCGACGGCGGCAAGCTGGGCGATCTTGGCGGTGATCTTGGCCGCGTCGTTGACGGTGCCCTCATAGGCGAGGCCAGCGCGTGACACGATCGAGGGGCCGCGGACCAGCACGATGCCGACCGCATCCGCCAGCGTGGCGTTCACCGGGTAAAGCAGAACCGCGACGGCGACCTGTGCGCCATCCGCGCCGGTCGCGGCGGACAGCGCGTATTTGCCGCTTGCGGTGATCCGGCCAAGGACGGCACCGGAAGGATAGGAGGTACCGATCAGCAGTGTGACCA
>JBATDH010000147.1:0-6094 GCA_049663365.1 Albidovulum sp.
GACGACACTGCGCGCCGGCTGGCGACGATCCCGGGCATAGGTCCGATCACCGCTGCGGCAATCACAACTTTCGCGCCACCGATGGAGACCTTCTCAAAAGGCCGGGATTTTGCGGCTTGGGTTCACCGGCTCTTATGCCCGGGTTGCAGCCTTTGCTCGACGGTGGCGGGCGGATCGGCAGCGCGAGCAGCAGACGACGGCGCGCGGGACCTTTGTGCCGCTGCACTTTGACCGCGGTGAGGCCTTCCAGTTTGACTGGACTGGAGCGAGGACTTTGCCGTTCTGGGCGGTGAGCGCACCAAGCTGCGGATGGCGCATATCAAGCTGGGACACAGCCGGGCCTTCTTGCTGCGTGCCTATCCGTTGCAGACCCACGAGATGCTGTTCGATGCCCATTGGCAAGCGTTCCGGGTCTTCGGCGGCGTGCCGGGTCGAGGGATCTATGACAACATGAAGACGGCAGTGGATCGAATCGGTCGCGGCAAGGAACGGCAGATCAACATGCGCTTTCTCGCGATGACGAACCACTATGTCTATGAGCCCGAGTTCTGCAATCCTGCGGGTTGGGAGAAGGGGCAAGTTGAGAAGAACGTTCGAGATGCCCGCCACCAGATGCTGCAAGGAATGCCTGACTTCCCTGACCTTGCTGCTCTGAATGCCTGGTTGGAACAGCGTTGCCTCGAGTTGTGGCGGCAGACCCCGCATGGCAAACAGCCTGGCAGCATCGCCGATGTCTGGGCCGAAGAGCAAGCGGCCCTGATGCCCTTGCCCGTGGCTTTTGACGGCTTCATTGAGTTGAGCAATCCTGGCGCACCGCGAGGTGGCTCCGCTGTTATCGGATGAGCATTTCTCAGTCGATGGGACATTGATCAAGGCCTGGGCGTCGATGAAAAGCTTTCAGCAGAAGGCGGAGGGCCCGCCGCCCGACAATGAGAGGCCGGATGATCCTCCAACGGCCTCCATCGCCCCTGACAATCGACCCACTCAATCCGAACCCGAGACCGAACCGATGCCCTGCACCAATCACCGCAACCGTAACGCCGAGGTCGACTTCAAAGGCGAGAAGCGTTCGAACGCCACCCATGCTTCAACCACGGACCCGGAGGCACGGCTCTACAAGAAATCGCCCGGCGCCGGCGCGACACTGTACTTCATGGGCCATGCGCTGATGGAGAACCGCCACGGTCTGGTTGTTCAGGGCGACTTAACGCAGGCAGACGGTCATGCCGAGCGGCGTGCCGCCCTGGACATGGTGCATCGCCACTCCCCCGGATCAACCCGGCGGCTGACACTTGGGGCGGACAAGGGGTATGACGCTGCCGAGTTCGTCTCCGACCTCCGGATGGCCTGCGTCACTCCGCATGTCGCACAGAAATCACGATATTCAGCGATCGACGGGCGAACGACCCCACATCAGGGCTACGTCTTGTCGATCAAGCACCGAAAGCGGATCGAGGAAGTCTTCGGCTGGGCCAAGACCGTCGGCGGCATGGCGCAAATCGTCTATCGCGGCGTCGAACGGGTGCGATCCCGCTTCATCCTGACAATGGCCGCCAATAACCTGGCCCGACTGCCCAGATTGCTGGGAGCATGAGGCGGAAGACGACTGTATGGGGGCTGAAAGTCTCGGACGCTCGTCGACGACCGAAGGGCGCATTTACTCCATCGGTAGAATATCGTTCACGCGCGTCGACTAATTCAGCGGCCTGTTAAGCTACGCGGCCATGGTCTGAGATTCCAGAGCGGCATGGTAACTGCTCGAAGAGGAGACTCACGTGTGCGCATCACCAGCCTGTCATCCTGATCAAAGCCGGAAAACTCTCGCCAAGGGCAGTAGAAGGTTCGGGGTCGGACCACATCCACCGCATCAGTTCAAAGTCAGCGGAACTCAAACTCCACCTAAGCTACTTGACAAAACCGACGAAAAGCGCGGATCATGGCCGCGTGCTGGGAAGCACATAAAATCACCAAGCGACAGAGCTGGACGTTGACGCCCTAGCGGGATGCTTGTGATTATCCTCAATAAAATTCCTGCCGCGAGTCTGGTCCTGTCTGTCTATTTTCAGGGAGCGCAAGCTATGAAAAAACTATTGACCGCATTGGGCCTTACAACCGCACTGCCGATGATCACTTCCGCCGCCTTTGCCGAAGTCAGTTCTGAGTGACATTCCATAGTCAGCGCCCAAAGTTTAGAATTCTGGAGGTTTAAAGATGCAACAGGACTCAATTCGGGTCGCTCTGGACTGGGAGGTGGACCATATTGATCCCCCTTGTTCTTTCGGTGGTTGGAACACCGGTCGCGTCGTCCAGCAAATGTTCGATAGTCTTGTAGAAGACAACCTTAATTCGGAAATCGGGGCAGTGACATCCCTTGTGCCGTCTCTGGCAGTCAGCCATTCGGTTTCGCCGGACGGGTTGCGGTACACGTTCAGACTGCGCGAAGGGGTAACCTTTCATG
This sequence comes from Albidovulum sp., assembly GCA_049663365.1. Lineage (GTDB taxonomy): Bacteria > Pseudomonadota > Alphaproteobacteria > Rhodobacterales > Rhodobacteraceae > Albidovulum. Next base: position 2,459 of record JBATDH010000147.1, read on the forward strand.
ATGGTGCGACATGCGACGCCGACGCGGTCCGGATGAACATTGAGAGAATGTGGGACACGTCGTCTCCATACTTCGACGAAAGGGCATTCGACTACAATAGAATGGCAATCGAAACGTTGAAAAGTGTCCAAGTATCAGATGCTCGAACGATCGAGCTCGAACTCACCGATCCTTTTCCCGAGTTCTTGCGCTACGCGACGCAGGAGGACGCGCCCGGCGCTTTCGTTATGGTCAGTCCAGAATACATCCATACCGACATCGGCAAAAGAGCGTCAGCTCCCGGGACCGGCCCTTACGCGTTGGAGAAACGCTTCAAGACGCCGCACGGTGATGGCGCCCTGTTGCGACGGTATCGGGGTTATTGGGGGCGGCCGGCGGCGACAGAATTCATTGAGTTTACTCCGATCCCTTCGGGCGAAAATAGATCAGAGGCGCTAATTCGTGATTCTGCGGATATCGTTTATGGCCCCGACCCCTCATCACTGGATGAACTTTCCAGACGTGGTTTCATTGTTTCGGAACGGCCTATTCCCTATGTCTGGTACATCGCCTTGAACATCAACAAGGCGCCCCTCAACGATGTGCGCGTTCGACGCGCATTACTACACGCCATCGACCGCAAGAGCTTGAGTGAGGAACTTTTCGGTTCGGCCACCGCACCTATGAACGGAATTCTGCCGCCCGCATCGCCCTCATATGAACCCGGATTTCCCGATTTGTACCCGTTTCAGCCGCAGCGCGCCCGTGAGCTTCTGGCCGCCGCGGGCGTAAATGACGGCTTCACCTTTACATTCAGTATCGCACGCGCAGGTTCCGGACAATTGAATCCGGTTGGCATTGCCGAACGTATTCGCAGGGATCTGGAAAACGTCGGTATCGGTGTCGACTTGCGGATAAACGAAGACTGGGTTGAGTACTGTGAAGACTGGCACCAAGGCATGAATAGCGAAATCGACGCATCCGAAATGAGTTGGGGTATGTCGTGCGACGTCTGGGTAGAGCAGGTATTGCATTCCCGAAATGCATCGCCACGTGGATTCAATACCGGCTATTACCATAACGAGCAGGTAGACAAGATGTTCAACGTCGCAAGGCGCGAGCTCGAGCCTGAAAAACGGGCGATGCTTTATCAAACAGCGCATCGGCTGATAATGCTTGACGCCCCTGTTATTCCGCTTCTGACAATTCGCAGAGGGCTGGTCGCACACCACCCCCGCGTTCAAGGCTTGCGATTTCCTGCTCAGAACTGGCATAATTTATCTGACGCGTGGTTGGACAGGAGTATTGGACTAAACGCCCGGTCGAGTTCTTGACTGGGTCGGGACGTTCCGCAAAACGAGGCGATTAGTTGAGTTTCGAATCGACCTATGAAAGGAAGGTGTTCGATGTCAAAGGCTGGCGAGGCTTTGCTAAGAGAACTGCGAAGTTTGCGGGTTCTTGTCCTTCATCCCTCGGACCAGGAACGCTCCGAACTCGTTAATCAATTGAAACGCATTGGCTGTACGGTTAGCGTCGAATGGCCGATACCAACTACGATAAGCTCCGAAATCGACACGATTTTCTGTCTCGTCGAAGATGCGTCCATTGAGACCCTTCCCTGGGTTCGACCGCATCTAGCTGTTCCAGTTGTCGCGATCGCCCAGTTCGAACACCCTACTGTCATCCGCTCGTTACTCGAGATTGGCGTCACGGGATTTATCGGAAAGCCCATTCGTACATTCGGAGTTCTGACTGCGCTTATCATGGCGCGTTCTATTCATAGGTATGAACGCATACAATCTGCCAAGATAGCCAAGTTGAAGGAAAGTCTGAAATCTCACCGCGTCATAGCGCAGGCTGTCCAGACTCTTTGCAGGGCCAACGACATTGGCGAAGAAGAAGCGTACGAACTGATCCGAAGGCAGGCCACGAGCAAAAGGCTATCGATGGGCGTTATTGCCGAGTCGATAATCAATACCAGCGAACTGCTAACTTTGGATACTCAGAAGCCTGCCAACACGATCCAGCTAAGGTCGGCAAAATAGGGGAAGAACTTTTTGTTCTGACCAACGGTTTTGAAATGGGTAGACAAGCGCAGAGTGCTACATCGGCACAAAACACGCCAAGTAATTCGGAGCAGTAAAATGGAAAGTTTGACGGTTGGAGTTCTGTTTTCACAGCGGGGTTTCAGTGGGTGGTATGGAAGCTCGCAACTTAGGGGGACGATACTCGCAATCGACGAGATAAACCTGAACGGTGGTTTAGACGGCCGAATGATTGATCCAATCATTTGCGACCCGGGATCGGATCCCAAGCAATATAGCAAGTTGGCGAACAAGCTGCTGTTGGACGATGGGGTTTCAGTTATCTTCGGATGTACCTCCTCATTCAGCAGAAAAGCAGTCACACCATGTGTGGAAAAACGAAACGCAATACTTTTTTATCCGACATGCTATGAGGGGTTTGATTACTCACCAAACATAATATTTACCGGACCTTGTCCCAATCAACTGCACCTGGAGTTGCACCGATACCTGTGTGAAAGGGGCCGTGCTTCATATTATCTGCTGGGCTCGGATTACGTGTTCCCACAGGAGTCGAACCGCGTCATCAAGGACCTCGTTGCCCAAAGCAACGGAAAGGTCGTTCGAGAGAGATATGTTCCACTTGATTGTGCGGATAGGCAGATCGACGATATCGTCTCGGACATAATGTCGACGAAAGCAAATGTTGTGCTGTCGACTGTTGTCGGATCAGGATCCACTCGACTTTACGATGCATTTCACGAGCGTGGTATAACTCCGAATGATATCGTAATCGCCAGCCTGACAGCTAGTGAATTGGATCTTTCGAAAATGAAACATCTGCCACTCTCGGGTCATGTAACCTCTTCCCCGTATTTCGCATCGATTGAGACGCCGGAGAACAGACTGTTCTGCAAACGATTTGTTGAGCGCTTCGGCCGCTCAGTGCCGATTGATACCTGCGCCGAAGCGGCTTATTCCCAAGTTCATTTGTTTGCGAATGCGATGAGGTCACTTGACGGAATGGACGCAGACCGTCTTCGCGAGGAAATTTATCGGGTAGAGGTGAATGCGCCTCAAGGTCGGATAAAAGTCGATTGTGAAAACAATCACACCTACCAATGGCCACGAATCGGAGTGATGGAGGACGCCGGAACATTCCAGATCGTGCGATCGTCATTGAATTCCGTCAAGCCGGATCCCTATCAGATCAGCTACGTCGATGTCCTCGCTGCAAGTTGACGTCCTGAATTCTATTTCGCGCTCTATGATCAAATCCGGGGCAGACCGCTGCCGAAATCTGAGGAAGCAAGACAGAGGTATCTGAACGCGCGCAAGCGCATTCCCCGAAACGTTGCAACAACTGGCAGGAGATGGTGAAAGGGTCACCCTGATTGCTTCTTGAACCTGATGTGTGACCGGCAAGGCGAAAGCCGATGCCTTGGAGCCAATGAGGAAGAAGCGCTCGGAAATCCATCGGGGCTCGCGGCGACGATAGATCGGGCCGCTCAAAGAAGCCGGATATACGTCTGCAATCGTGATCGCCGAACCAGACCCAGTTAGACTGTTGCAACCAGGCGGGGTCCATATACGTCCGCAAATGACAAGACCGGCAGGTCAGTTCGCACATCCC
>JBATDH010000148.1:0-3078 GCA_049663365.1 Albidovulum sp.
CGCCAGCACCGATCGCGGCGGGGGCAGCGCCCCCGGCACCGCCGGATCAGAGGTTTTCCGGCTGCGGCATTCCCAGCACGTGATAACCGCCGTCGACGCGCACGATTTCACCGGTGGTGAAGGCCCCGTAATCCGAGGCGAGATAGACCGCGGTACCGCCGACCGCCTCGAGCGTCGCGTTCGAACGCAAGGGCGCATTGGCCTCGGTCTGACGGAAGGTGCGCCGGGCACCGCCGATGGCCGCACCGGCCAGTGTCTTCATCGGGCCAGGCGATACGGCGTTGACGCGGATGCCCTGCGGGCCGAGGTCATTGGCCAGATAGCGCACCGCACTTTCGAGTGCGGCCTTGGCTACACCCATGACGTTGTAGAACGGGGTAACGCGGTTTGAGCCCTGATAGGTCAGGGTCAGCAGGGTGCCGCCATCCGGCATCATCTCTGACGCCCGGCGCGCCACATCGATAAAGGAAAAGCACGAAACCGAGAGCGAGGTCTTGAAATTTTCACGGCTGGTATGGATGAAGCGGCCGGTCAGCTCGTTCTTGTCGGAAAAGGCGATGGCGTGGACCAGAAAGTCGAGACGGCCCCAGCGGTCCTTCAACGCCGCGAAACAGGCGTCGAGACTTTCGTCATTCATCACGTCGACATCAACCAGAAAGTCCGAGCCGACCGATGCCGCCAGCGGTTCGACCCGTTTGCCAAAGGCGTCGCCCTGATAGGAAAACGCCAGCTCCGCGCCCTCATCGGCCATCGCCCTGGCGATACCCCAAGCGATGGAGCGTTCATTCGCGACGCCCATGATCAGCCCGCGTTTGCCTTGCATCAGTCCGGCCATGTCAGATCACCCGAGATATTTGCTCATCACGAGCGTTGCATTGGTGCCGCCAAAGCCGAAGCTGTTGGACAGAACGGAATCAAGCTTGACGCCGTCGCGGTAGGTGGTGGCGATTTCCTCGGGCTTCAGTTCCGGGTCTAGTTCGGTGACATTGGCCGAGGCGGTGATGAAATCGCCATTCATCATCAAGAGCGAATAGATCGCCTCATGCACCCCGGTCGCGCCAAGGCTATGGCCTGTCAACGACTTGGTCGAGGATATCGGCGGCACCGAGCCTTCACCAAAAACCCGGCGGATGGCTTTGACTTCGGTCACGTCGCCCGCCGGGGTCGAGGTACCATGGGCGTTGATATAGTCGATCTTGCGGCCTTTGGGCAACGTCGCCACGGCCAGCCGCATTGATCTTTCGCCACCTTCGCCCGAGGGGGCCACCATGTCATGGCCATCCGACGTCGCGCCATAACCCGTCACTTCGCCGTAGATCTTGGCGCCCCGCGCCAAGGCATGGTCCAGTTCTTCCAGCACCACAACCCCGCCGCCGCCGGCAATCACAAATCCGTCGCGGGTGGCATCAAACGCCCGCGACGCGGTTTTCGGTGCGTCGTTGTATTTGCTGCTCATCGCGCCCATGGCGTCGAAAAGGCAGGACAGCGTCCAGTCAAGCTCTTCGCCGCCGCCGGCAAAGACGATGTCCTGCTTGCCCATCTGGATCAGTTCAGTGCCGTTGCCGATGCAATGCGCCGAGGTCGAGCAGGCCGAGGTGATCGAATAGTTGACGCCCTTGATCTTGAACGGTGTCGCGAGGCAAGCCGAATTGGTCGAAGACATGCAGCGCGTGACCATGAAGGGCCCCATGCGTTTGGGCGCGCCTTTTTCCATCACGATGCGGTGGGCCTCAAAGAAGTTCGACGTTGACGGGCCACCCGACCCCATCACAAGGCCGGAGCGTTCGTTCGACACATCGCTTTCCTCAAGCCCGCTATCGGCAATCGCCTGCTGCATGGCAAGGAAGTTATAGGCTGCCCCCGGCCCCATGAAGCGCAGATTGCGCTTGTCGATGTGATCCTCGAGCACGATCTGCGGCATTCCGTGGATCTGGCTGCGAAACCCGTGTTCGGCATAATCCGGCGCAAAGACGATGCCGGACTTGCCGGCACGCAGGCTGGCCTCGACCTCAGTCACGTTATTGCCGATGGGCGAGATGATCCCCATTCCGGTGATGACGACGCGGCGCATGGGCGCACTCCTTCTTTGACAGGGTCAGCTTGTCGACAGCGCGACCTTCATATCCTTTACCAGATAGATCACCTCGCCGTCGGCTTCAACGCGCCCGTCGGCCACACCCATCGTCAGGCGGCGGGTTTGCAGGGCCTTGGTGAAATCCACGAAATAAGTCAGCATCTTACGATCGGGGCGGACCATGCCGGTCAGCTTTACCTCACCCACGCCCAAGGCATAGCCCCGCCCCTGCCAGCCGCGCCAGCCCAGATTGAACCCGGTCAACTGCCACAGGCCGTCAAGGCCGAGACAGCCGGGCATGATCGGATTGCCGGGAAAATGGCAGTCGAAAAACCAAAGGTTAGGGGTGATGTCGAATTCGGCCACGACATGACCCTTGCCGTGCTCGCCGCCATCCTCGGAAATATCCGTGATCCGGTCCATCATCAGCATGGGCGGTGCCGGGAGCTGGGCATTGCCCGGACCGAACAATTCGCCCCTTGCGCATTTCAGCAGGTCCGCCTTGTCAAAACTGGTCGGATATTGCGCCATACTACTCGTCCCTATCGCTGCGTTATCATTTCCAAGCGCCTTGCCCTCACTGGCTCGCCAGTGCGAGGGCAAAGCGCTGCTTTTCCAACGCTCACCCGTATTGATTTGCCGTCCGTCAAGTTCTGATAAACGCCAAACCGCTTCAGCATCCTCTATCATCGGGTCTGCCCTTAGGGCAAGGGCGGCAGCACCGAGCTGCGAGGGGAAACCAAGGTGCGAAACCGATTGAAAAATGCCCCGTCGCCCGGCTATATTGAGGGTAGTTTGGACGGCAGATGGATGTGATGCGCGAAGGCAAGGCGGAACTTGGAACGCGGTGGCTGACGGGGGCGGGCCTGCGCCCGACGCGGCAACGCGTGGTTCTGGCAGGGCTTCTGATCGGCGACGGCAAGAACCGGCATGTAACGGCCGAAAGCCTGCACGGGGCCGCCAGTGCCGCAGGTGAACCGGTATCGCTGGCGACCGTCTACAAC
>JBATDH010000149.1:0-9230 GCA_049663365.1 Albidovulum sp.
GGTCGAGCAGGGTGCGACCGTCGCGGTCCTCGATTTCAATCACCCAAAGATCGGGGTCGCGGCTTTGCTGGCGGGCGATGGCCTGATCGACCTCGGGTTCGGCCCCTTCGGCAAGTGTCAGCCAGACCCGCGCGCCGCTTTGCAGGTCATAGCTGCGGTGATAGGCGCGGGCCTGCCCGTCGAGGGTTGCCAGTTTGACCAGGATCGCCCCGGCGGTGGCGTCGCCTTTCGCGGTGACAAAGGCCGGGATAGTCGCCTGTTCCAGCCGCGCCAGATAGGCGCGCACCCAGAAATCGGCGGTCAGGCGCGGCTCAGTTGCCATCCTTGAAATCAAGCCCCATTTCGGTGAAGCGTTCAGGTTCGTCGAGCCAGTTGGGCCGCACTTTGACCTGCAAGAACAGATGCACCGGGCGGTCGAGAAATTCGGCCAGCTCGACCCGCGACGCCTGCCCGACGGCCTTGATGGTTTCGCCCTTGTTGCCCAGAACGATGCCCTTGTGGCCGTCGCGGGCGACATAGACGATCTGGTCGATACGGGCCGAGCCGTCGGGGCGGTCTTCCCAGGCTTCGGTTTCGACGGTCAGTTGGTAGGGCAGTTCTTCGTGCAGGCGCAGCGTCAGCTTTTCGCGGGTGATCTCGGCGGCGATCATGCGCATCGGCAGATCGGCAATCTGGTCTTCAGGATAGAACCAGGCGCCTTCGGGCAGTTCAGCGGCCAGCCATGATTTGAGGTCATCAACCCCGTGGCCGCGTTCGGCGGATATCATGAAGGTCCGTTCAAACGGATAGGCCGCGTTCAGCTTTGCCGACAGTTCCAGCAACACCGCCGCCTTGACCCGGTCGATCTTGTTGATGGCAAGGGCGACGCGCTGGTTTTGACCGACGCGATCCTTCATCGCCTCAAGGATCGCCTGCACCCCCTCGGTCAATCCGCGATGCGCCTCGATCAGCAGCACGACGATATCGGCATCCGCCGCCCCGCCCCATGCCGCCGCCACCATCGCCCGGTCCAGCCTGCGGCGCGGGCGGAAAAGGCCGGGCGTGTCGACAAAGACGATCTGGGTCTGTGCTGCCATCGCGATACCGCGAATGCGCGCACGGGTGGTCTGCACCTTGTGGGTGACGATCGACACCTTGGCCCCGACCATGCGGTTCAGAAGCGTGGATTTACCGGCATTGGGTTCTCCGATCAGGGCGACAAATCCGGCACGGGTCGACATGGGGCTTCCTATCGTAGCAATCCCGACGACATAGAGGATTCCTTCCCGAGGTGCCAGAAGAGACTCGCGGCACCACCGGGCCGCATTATGGCCCAAAATGGCGAGTAGACGGGATTGGAATCAATGTTTGCGTGTGGAAGGGTTTTTCCAAACCTATGAATGTTTTTGCAACCTTTTTGCGGGCAGTGTTTGACGGTTTTGCCCCGGCACCGCCAAAGCGGAAGGCGGTCATCCTGTACGACGAGACGACGCAAGCGGGTCGGCGCGCGTCGCGTCAACAAACGATCACCCGCCAGACCCTGGAGATCGAAGTCGTCAGCGTCGACGAAGTCAGGGGTCGGGCCTGGGTCATTGACGGTGACACGATCGATATCGGCGGACAGCGCATCCGCCTGGCGGGCATAGACGCCCCGGAATTGGATCATCCCTATGGCAAGAATGCGAAATGGGCGCTGGTCAACCTCTGCAAGGGCCGCGAGGTGAGGGCCGTTTTCGATGGTGACCAATCTTACAACCGCACTGTCGCGACCTGTTATCTGCCGGATGGGCGCGACCTGTCCGCAGAAATGGTCAAGGCCGGGATGGCCATTGACTGGCCAAAGTTTTCGCGCAGAAAGTATTCAGGACTTGAGCCTGCGGGCATACGCCAAAGGCTCTGGCGCTGTGACGCCCGGCAAAAGGGGCGTATGCCGCCGCGCCTTCCGGACTGAAGCGTTTTGTCTTCGATCTGGCGAACCAGATCAAAGGCAAAACGCCCTAGCCATCGTTTTTCTCCATCCGCGCCAGCAGCGCCTTTGCGGCAGCCTGTTCGGCCTGGCGTTTCGATCCGGCGCGGGCGGTTTCGGTTTCGCCGCTTGCGAGCGTCACCGAGACGGTGAAAACCGGCTGATGATCCGGGCCTTCGCGGGCCTCTTCCGCATAGGTCGGCGGCTGCTGGCCCTTGGCCTGAGCGATTTCCTGAAGGCTGGTTTTCGCATCGCGTGCATCGGACTCGACCGCGCCAATGCGCGGCCCCCAAAGGTGCAGGATCACCTGCCGCGCCGCCCCGAAACCGCCGTCGAGATAGACCGCCGCGATCACCGCCTCGAGCGCGTCACCCAGCAATGCCTCCTTGCGCCGCCCGCCTGACATCATCTCGGACCGGCCAAGTTTGAGGACCGAGCCGAGATCGACCTCGCGCGCCACGTCGGCGCAGGTTTCCTTGCGCACGAGCGCGTTGAAGCGGGGGGCAAGCTGGCCTTCGCTGGCCCCCTTGTCGGCGGCCAGCAAGGCTTCGGCCATGACAAGGCCCAGCACCCGGTCGCCGAGAAATTCCAGCCGCTGGTTATCCGGGCGGGTAGGCGTGGCGATCGAGGCATGGGTGACAGCGCGCACCAATAGGTCGGGGCGCACGAAGTCATGGCCGATGCGGGCCGAAAAGGCGAGAAGGTCGGCGGCGAGCCTCACTCGACCGCCTTGAAGAAGCGATCCGACCGCCAGGTCCAGAAGAAAAAGAGCGAGCGACCGGCGGAGGAGAACATGATGCGGTCGGCGCGGCCGATCAGATATTCGGCAGGCAACATGCCGACGCCGCCTGTGGTGACGGCAAAGCGGCTGTCCTGGCTGTTGTCGCGGTTGTCGCCCATGAAAAAGTAATGGCCCGCCGGGACGGTGAAGATCGGCGTGTTATCTGCCGCCGTATTGGTGATGTTCAAGATGTCGTGGCTGACCCCGTTGGGCAGGGTTTCGGTGAAGCGCTGCTTGATGCAGACGCCGCCGCGCCCGACGGGATCGTTGGAGCAGCGCGGCGTGCCGCCTTGCGAGCCTTGTGGTTCCATAATCTCTTCAAAGGTTCCGGCATCGGTCTGGGGTGCGGCCGTGCCATTGAGATAGAGGATACCGTCCTTGACCTGCACGGTATCGCCGGGCAGGCCGATCAGACGTTTGATGAAATCCGCCCCATTTGTCGGGTGGCGGAACACCACGACATCGCCGCGCTCAGGCTCTGCGGAAAACAACCGCCCGGTGATCGGGCAGGCGGCGAAGGGGCAGGAATAGCGCGAATAACCGTAGGCCATCTTGTTGACGAAGAGAAAATCACCGATCAGCAGCGTGTCCTTCATGGAGCCGGAAGGGATCCAAAAGGGCTGGTAAAACAGGGTCCGGAAGACGCCCGCGATGAGCAGCGCCCAGACCACCGTTTTGATCGTCTCGACGATGCCGTCCTGTGCCTTGCTGGCCATGTCTGTTCCTGCCCTGGTTTTGGTACCGCGCTACATGATCGTCCGGGCGGGTGAAGTCAAGTTTTGCCATTGGGGCGGGCCTCGATCACGACGAAGGCCTGTGCCCATGGGTGATCGTCGGTCAGCGTGACATGGACGATGGCGTCGTGGCCTTCGGGCGTCATCGCGGCCAGCCGCTCGGCAGCCCAGCCGGTCAGGTGCATTACAGGCTGGCCCGACCGGAGGTTCGATACCGCCATGTCTTTCCACGATATTCCCATGCGCAAACCGGTGCCCAGCGCCTTGGAACAGGCCTCTTTTGCAGCCCAGCGTTTGGCGTAGGTTCCGGCAACATCCTTGCGCCTTTCGGCCTTGCGCTGTTCGACCGGGGTGAAGACGCGGTTGCGGAAACGGTCGCCGAACCGGTCCAGTGTCGCGGCGATACGTTCAATATTGGCCAGATCGGTGCCGATGCCAAGGATCATGGCGACCGCCACAAGTGGCGTCCCGCATCCGTCCCGCATCCGTCGGGCATCCGTCCCACATCCGTCCCGACACGTGTCGGGACGGGGTGCCGGGGCAGAAGCTGGATACCGGACCAATTCATACCCCTGCTCACCGGGAAACGGCAGGAGACCATTACGCCCGCGCCTCATCCATGAAGCGGCGCATTTCGCGGATGGCGGGTTTCAGGCCCATGAATATCGCCTCGCCAATGAGGAAATGGCCGATGTTCAGTTCCATCACCTCGGGGAAGGCGGCGATGGGCGAAACGGTGTCATAGGTCAGGCCGTGGCCTGCGTGAACCTCAAGCCCCAGCGAATGGGCGAAGGCCGACATTTCCGCCAGGCGCGACAGTTCGCTATCGCGCTCGGCGAATTTTCCCTCGGCATGGTAGTCGCAATAGGCACCGGTATGCAGTTCGACGATGGTGGCGCCGATACGCGCCGCCGCCTCGACCTGGGCGGCATCGGCACCGATGAAGATCGACACGCGGCAGCCGGCAGTGCGCAAGGGGGCAATGAAACGGGCCAGACGGTTTTCTTCGCGCGCCACGTCCAAGCCGCCTTCGGTGGTGCGTTCTTCGCGCTTTTCGGGCACGATGCAGACGGCGTGGGGTTTGTGGCGCAGGGCGATTTCCTGCATTTCGTCGGTCGCGGCCATCTCAAAGTTGAGTGGCACCGACAGCGCGGCCATCAGACGGTCGATATCGTCATCAGCGATATGGCGGCGGTCTTCGCGCAGATGGGCGGTGATACCGTCGGCCCCGGCGGTTTCCGCCAACTTGGCGGCGCGCACCGGGTCGGGATAGGCCGAACCGCGGGCGTTGCGCACTGTCGCCACATGGTCGATATTCACGCCCAGCCTTAGCTTGCCCAGCGGTTTGCGAGTGTCCATGCGATTTCTCCTCCAGTTTGATAAAGCCTAGACCGGCGCTCGGGTCACTGTGAACGCCATTTTCACTTTCGGCAGCATTTTGGTTGGCAGATTGTCTTTCAGCGCTTTTCCCGCCGCTCTTCCGCGCGGGCATGAAGCCGCGCCTTGAGTTTCTCAAACCGCGCCTTGAGCTTGGTACGGCGGCGTTTCTGGTACACCGCGATCACCGGTTCAGACAGGTAGTAACAAATCACACCGGCGATCAGACCCGGCACGATGCCGCCCACCAGATAGGGCAGAAAAATCTCGTTGTAGAAATTGTAGAGATTTCCCCATTGCGCGGTGGAATCGGTGAAAATCGCCAAAAAATTATGCTTCAAATCGGTGCCCGCGCCGACGAATTTGCCAAAGATCGTGGCGTGGGTCGATTCGTCGAATTTGGTGCCCAGAATCAGATGGCCCAGCTTCATCGAGCTGAGCGCAATGATCGGGAAAGTGATCGGGTTGCCGAAAAAGGTCGCCAGAATGGCGGCCAGCATATTGCCCCTGACCAGTTTGGCGATGGTCACGGCCGTGACGAAATGCAGACCGAAAAGCGGCGTGAAGCTGGTGAATACGCCGGCAAAGACGCCGCGGGCAATCTTTTGCGAGCTGTCGGGCAGCCGTCTGACCCGGTGGCGGACATAATGAAAGGCACGGGTCCAGCCGCCGCGGGGCCAGAACGCCTCGGCAAGCATCCGCAGGTAGGTGCGCGGGGTGCGCCGCTTGAACACCACGGGTTTCGTTCCTTTCTTTGCCCGGTCAGGGCTTTCGGCTTAGATCGCGGTACCGTTCCACCTGCGCCACATCGCTTTCCGCCTCAAGCGCGGTCAGCACCATGTGCAGGTGTTCCGCATCACGCAGGTCAACTTCGACAATAAGACGGTAAAAATCAGGTTTTCGATCGACAAATGTCAGATCAGAGATATTTGCCTTCTGTTGGCCGATCAAAGAGCAGATGCGCCCCAGAACGCCCGCGTCATTGGCGATGGTCAGATTGAGACTGACGGTATGCACCGGCGCATGGGCACCGGAATGCCAGCGCAAGTCGACCCAGCGATTGGGTTGTTCTTCGAATTCGGCCAGAGCCGGGCAATCTATGGCATGTACGACCACACCTTGCCCGCGATAGGTGATGCCGACGATGCGTTCACCGGGAACCGCCTGGCAGCAATTGGCCCGCCGGTAGGATTGATCCGCCGTCAGGCCGATGACGGGACGGCTGGCATCGACGACCTCGGCAGGCTGGGTGGCCAGTTCGGGATAGATCGCCTGAATGACCTCATTGGCGGTCAGTTCGGCACTGCCAAGGCGCGCGAAGACTTCGCTTTCATCCGGCAGCCCCAGGGTCTTGGCGGCGATGCGCATCGCCTTGTCGGTTGCCTTGCGGCCAATATGTTCAAAGGCGACGCGGGCAAGTTCGTGACCAAGCTTCACGAATCTTTCGCGGTCTTCTTCGCGCAGGGACCGGCGAATGGCGGATTTGGCGCGGCCTGTGGCGACAATGTCGATCCAGGTGGCCTGGGGGCGCTGACCGGCGGCGGTGATTACTTCAACGGACTGGCCATTCTTGAGCCTTGTCCAGAGCGGCACCCGGATGCCGTCAACCTTGGCCCCGACACAGGAATTGCCAATTCGGGTGTGGATCGCATAGGCCAGATCAATGGGGGTTGCACCTTTGGGCAATTGCACAACATCACCCTTGGGCGTGAAGCAAAATACCTGATCATTGTACATTTCCAGTTTCACGTTTTCGAGAAACTCGTCGTGATCTTCACCGGTGTCGAAACGCTCTGTCAGGGTTGCAATCCATTTGGCGGGATCGACGGCAAACGGGTTTCGCGCCCGTTCACCATCGCGGTAGGACCAATGCGCTGCGACCCCGGATTCGGCGACTTCGTGCATCTGGCGGGTGCGTATCTGCACCTCGACCCGTTTGCCGTCGCGGCCCGAGACGGTGGTGTGAATGGATCGGTAGCCGTTGGATTTCGGCTGGCTGATATAGTCCTTGAAGCGTCCCGGCACCGCGCGCCAGCGTTGATGGATCGCCCCGAGCACACGGTAACAATCGGCCTCGGTCTGACAGATGATGCGAAAACCATAGATGTCCGAGAGCCGCGAAAACGCCAGTTGCTTTTCCTGCATCTTGCGCCAGATTGAATAGGGTTTCTTGGCGCGACCAAAGACTTCGGCCTCGACATTGGCCTTTTCCAGTTCGGTACGGATATCGGCGGTGATCTTGTGGATCACGTCGCCGGTTTCGCGCTGCAAGGTGATAAAGCGGCGGATGATGGAGGATCGCGCTTCGGCGTTCAGGACCCGGAAAGACAGGTCTTCGAGTTCTTCGCGCATCCACTGCATACCCATGCGCCCGGCCAGCGGCGCAAAGATATCCATGGTTTCGCGGGCCTTGCGCGCCTGCTTTTCGTCGGGCAGCGACTTGATCGTGCGCATGTTGTGCAGCCGGTCGGCGAGTTTGACCAGAATGACCCGCAGATCCTTGGACATGGCCATGAACAGCTTGCGGAAGTTTTCCGACTGTTTGGTTTCTGATGAAGAAAGCTGAAGGTTGGTCAGCTTGGTCACGCCATCGACAAGTTCGGCGATTTCCCCGCCGAATTGCCTGGAGATTTCCGCGTAGGTGGATTTGGTATCTTCGATGGTGTCGTGCAGAAGGGCGGTGATGATCGTGGCGTCGTCCAGCCGCTGTTCGGTCAGAATGGCGGCGACGGCGGCGGGGTGGGAAAAATAAGCTTCGCCCGAGTAGCGTTTCTGGCCCTCATGCATCTTGCGGCCATATTCATAGGCCGCCCTGATCAGGTCGGAATTGGTGCGCGGGTTATAGTTGCGGACCAGCGCGATCAGATCATCTACGTCGATCATTGCGGTCCGCTCGCCTCAGCGTCTTTGGGGTCAGCCCTGCCCCTGAGCTTCCATCAATGCCCGCAAAAGCTTTTCTTCGGACATGTCGTCCTCTTGCGGGCGGTCGTGTTCGGCACCCATCAGAAGGGCCATTGAATCGTCTTCAGGCTCATCGACCTCGATCTGGGTCTGATGGCTTTCGATCATGCGTTCGCGCAGGCTGGCGGCGCTTTGCGCCTCGTCGGCGATTTCGCGCAGGCTGACGACCGGGTTCTTGTCATTGTCACGGTCAACCGTGACCGCAGAACCGGCGGTGATTTCACGCGCCCGGTGCGATGCGAGCATCACCAGTTCGAACCGGTTGGGAACTTTGTCAACGCAATCTTCGACCGTCACACGGGCCATGGGCAACTCCAATCGACTTGGGAGATATGGAAACCGCTATTTAGGCGCTTGACTGCGCCATGACAAGCGCCGATTCCCCCTTAAACAGGGCAAATTGCCGCTTTATCGGCATCCGGCAGCCTGGCTGTCATCTCTGAAACGCTTTGGCCAGTGACAGGATGACGCCATTGCGGCGCTATTTCGGCCAAAGGCACCAGCACGAAGGCGCGATCCTGGAGGCGCGGGTGTGGCAGGATCAGTGATTCGGGCGCGTCAACCTGTTGACGTAACGGCAACAAATGCGCCCATTTTGCCTGAGTGTCGTGATCGGGAAAGACCAGATCATCGACAAAAAGCAGGTCGAGATCGAGTGTTCGCGCGCCCCAGCGGATCTTTCTTTCACGGGCATAGACCGCCTCGATCCGATGCAGTTCGCGCAGGATGTCTTCGGGCGGCATATCGGTGTTAAATAATGCTGCTGCATTGATAAAATCAGGGCCGGAGCCTGCGGGATGGGCGGGCGACCGGAAGAAACGCGAGACACCGGAAAGATGAAAACTGGTGGCAAGATCGCGCAGGGCCGCTTCGAGTGTCAAATTCGCATCGCCATTCGGAGAGGGAAGGTTCCCCCCGAGGCCGATGGCGACAGTCCGGAACGTTTGTTTCCGATTCATTTCTTGTGCAATTGGCAAGGTTTCTATACCGCTTTGACTGTTTCCCGCGACTATCCCCGTTTGTCCACCCAAACGCCACAGGGGGGGCGTTGCGGTTTCTTTTGAAGGATAAGATTTATGTTTTACAAGGACGAACGGCTGGCGCTGTTCATCGACGGATCGAATCTATACGCGGCCGCCAAGGCGCTTGGCTTTGATATCGACTACAAACTGCTGCGGCAGGAATTTGAGCGGCGCGGCAAGTTGTTGCGGGCGTTTTATTACACGGCGTTGCTGGAAAACGACGAATATTCGCCCATTCGCCCGCTGGTCGCTTGGCTGAACTATAACGGTTATTCCATGGTGACCAAACCGGCCAAGGAATATACCGACAGCATGGGTCGCCGCAAGGTCAAGGGCAACATGGATATCGAGCTTGCCGTCAATGCCATGGAACTGGCACCGCATGTCGATCACATGGTGCTGTTTTCCGG
>JBATDH010000150.1:0-36301 GCA_049663365.1 Albidovulum sp.
ATGTAGACTGGCAGCGGCGCGATATTTCGGGCCGCGCCCAGACCGATGGGGATGGATATCGCGATACCCACAACCGTCGAGGCGATAGTCATCACCACGCTTTCCACCATCCCGTCCCAGATATCACCCCATCGGCTGATGAAGTCCGGACGCGCGAAAGAGGCGATGAACGCCGCACCCCGGTCGAGCCCTTCGTAAACCCGCATCCAGTTGACCTCGATCGAGCCGATGGCCGCGATCAGGTAGAGCGCGACCCCAACAACCAAGACCCAACGCAACCATGCCCGTTTGATCAGCGGTGGTTTGTGCCAAGGTCGACCGATGCAGCTATCGAGTGCGGCACTCATGCCGATACCTCTTCGTCCTCATCTTCGACTTTCCTGATGGTTGCGTGCCAGTCTTCTTCGCCATAGATTGTCGTCAGGACATCCGGGCTGAGAGCCTCGGGTGGGCCATCGAATTCGACCGCACCAAACCGCAATCCGATAACCCGCTGCACGAACATCTGCGCCAGTGCCACATCGTGAATGTTGATGATCGCCGCCAGCCCGCGTTCAGCGCATAGCTCGCAGATCAGGCGCATGATCTGGCGGCTGGTCTTGGGGTCCAGCGAGGCTGTCGGTTCATCCACCAGCAACAGCGCCGGATTCTGGATCAAGGCGCGACAGATACCCACCCGCTGTCGCTGCCCCCCTGACAGTTCGTCAGCGCGCTTGTCTGCCATTTCCAGCAGGCCCACCCGATCGAGCAGACGAAATGCCTCGTCGACATCGGCTTGTGGAAACCGGCGAGTAAAGCTGCGCCAGAATCCGACATAGCCCAACCGCCCCGACAGGACGTTTTCCATCACCGTCAGCCGTTCCACCAGCGCATATTCCTGAAAGATCATGCCCATGCGCCGCCGTTGACGGCGCAGGGTGGCGGCACCAAGATGGGTCAGTTCCACATCGCCCAGCCAGACCTTGCCGCTGGTCGGTTCAACCAACCGGTTGATACAGCGGATAAGAGTGGATTTACCGGCACCTGACGGCCCGATCAGCGCCAGCACCTGGCCTTGCGGGATTTCCAGATCGACGGCTTTCAATGCCATATCGCCGGTGCGATAGGTTTTCGTCAGCTTTTCCAGCCGCAACATGCCTGCCCCCAAGATTTGCTCTTGAAAGACGGCGCAGATAAACTGCGCCGCCTTTTGATGTCAGATTATTCGCAAGCGTAGGAAACGCCGTTCGCAGTGTCGATCTTGCGGATCACTTCCCAGAAATCCTTGTAGTTCATCGGCAGGAACTGGCCCTCGCCCGACTTTTCAAACTCGGACTGCAAGGCTGTGCCGTCCCAGTTGAAGTCAAAGAAAGCTTCTTTGATCTTCTCCTGCAATTCCGGCTTCAGGTTATAGACAACACCAAAGCCCGTGGTCGGGAACGTCTGGGATTTGTAGATCGAAACCACCTGGTCCGCCTTGATCACATCACGCTCGATCATCCGGTTCATGACCGAATTGGCAATGGCCGCTGCGGGATAATCCTTGTTGGCAACACCAAGGATCGAGTTGTCGTGCTTGCCAGAAAAGACCGGCTCGAAATCGGTGCCTGCGATCATACCAAAATCGGCCTTCAGAATTGCCGAAGGCGCTTTGAAACCGGAATTCGAGGTCTCGGCGGTGAACGCCATCTGCTTGCCCTTGATATCCTCGACCTTCTCGATGCCAGATCCGGGATAGGTCAGAATCTCCATCTCATAGCCGAAATGCCCATCAAGGCTTGCCATGATGGTGAATGGTCGGAAACCGGCACAGTTGACCGCAAGCGGATTTGAGCCAGTGTTGAAGCCCGAAATATGAAGGCGTCCGGAACGCATCGCCTCGATCTGAGCGGCGTTCGACTGCACTGGGAAGAAAACCACTTTCTTGCCGGTCTTTTCCTCCATATGAGCCAGAAACTCTGCCCAGACGGTCTTGTAGACAGCGGGATCCTCGACTGGCGTATAGGCAAAGATCAGCGTGTCGGGGTCGAGCCATTCTGCCGGATCTGTCGGAATATCCGCGATCAGATCGCCATCAGCGTCGCAAAACCGCTTGTCCAGATCGCCATGCGGGCAGTCCTGTGCCGCAGCTACACCACCGGAAAAGGCCAAACTGACCGCAAAGGCCACGGTCGAAATCAGGGTTCCAAAAAGCTTCATCGTCATCCTCCCATTTTTGTTATCCTTTGAAAGTATCGGTTTGACCGCCGCTGGCAAGCAATTTCATGCCCGCCGCGGAAATCGGGTTCAGGGGATTTCAGCTTAAGACACCTTTGGATATGCCCGCTTCAGACAGCCGGCGGCTTGGCGTAGGGGATATGGCCCAGCTTGATCCAGACCTTGGCACCGTCACTTCCTGCCGTCGCGTTCAGCCTGCCGCCCACTGGCAACCGCAGCCAACCGCCTTTGCCAAGCCTGTCCTGACCATCGCGAAACTCGCCTGACAAAACGAGGAACTCGCCCCCACCCGGCAGGTCCATTTGTATGTCTGTATCCGCCGCCCAAAGTTCCAGGCGCACCGTCTCTCGCAGGTCGTGATAGAGTGGTACAATCGACACCCCGGCACGGCCCGCCGCCATGACAGGTTCCATCTTGTTGGTGTCGATCATGACCTGCGTGCGATCCTCGGGCGCGAATTGCCATAGCTTCACGAATATGACGCAGCCCTTTTCCGATCCTGGCGTATGGGATGACATCGGAGGATTGCGCACATAAGACCCAGCGGGAAAATCACCATGCTCATCCTGAAACACGCCTTCAAGCACTACAAATTCTTCGCCACCAGTATGTGTATGGGGTGAAAAATGGCTTTTGGGCGCATAGCGCACAATCGTCGTCGCGCGCGCCACCTCGTCACCGATGCGGTCCAGCATCCGCCGATCTACGCCAGCCATCGGCGAAGATTGCCATTCAAGTGCATCGGAATGCATCACCACGCGCGCGGTGAAATCGGCGTTCAGTTCCATTTCAACCCTCCGCCCGAATTCAAGCTTTGTTACCATGGATGGCTAGGATGAAAAACATTTCCGTCAACCGGCACAAGACATGACCGAAAAGGCATCATATTCCGCGGCTCATTTCAACAAACGGCATGTTTGTGCCCTGATTCACCGCCATGCTGAGCCATATCCAAGCGAATATCCAATTACCGTGCAATAAGCGACAATCAACCCAAGATCGCTTGACCAGTTCTATTCCCGCAACAGGCGAGTATTGCCCTTGTTTTTATGAAAATTGACTTCCGCACCCGGTTGTCAACGTCTCTGCACCCGCCCGGATTCCCCAATAATCGCACTGAATTTATTGGTGAAAAATCCCACAATAAAGTCACAAACGACGGAAATAACTCCTCTTTTAGGCCACAATTACTGCGCATAAACCCAACAAGCGAAACTGACAGCAACAGGTATTGGCGACCTCGTAAATGCCGACGTGGCTGCAAGAATGTGGTGAAACATGGGTTCTGTACGCAAACTCAAAGATGACATCGATATTGAAGAAGTTTCGGATCATCTTCAGCCGGGCGACTCCCTGTTGCAAGGGCAGTTCACGATCGAGAGCTTTCTCAACAGCGGAGGCTTTGGCATAACCTACACGGCCCGCGACAGCCTTGATCGCAAGGTTGTTATCAAGGAATGTTTCCCCAACACGTTTTGCCAACGCACACGGGCCATAGTGCGCGCCCGTTCGCGGGAACATCAGGCAGATTTTCAATCTATCGTTAAGCTCTTCGTGCAAGAGGCCAAAAGCCTGTCGCGATTGAAGCACCCCAATATCGTCGGCGTGCACCAGGTTTTCGAAGACAATCACACAGCCTACATGGCGCTTGATTTTGTCGACGGTCGCGATCTTCATGATACGCTCAGCGATCCGAACCACGGCCTGAAACCGTCCGAAATCAAGTCGATCCTCGTTCAGCTTCTTGAAGCCGTCAGCTTCATGCACAGCCAGAAGATGCTGCACCGCGACATTTCGCCCGACAACATCCTGCTGGACGCAAACAACAAACCGATCCTGATCGACTTTGGCGCCGCGCGTCAGCAGATGCCCAAATCCGAACGGGCGATGTCTGCTTTCCGGGTGGTGAAGGATGGATATTCGCCGCAGGAATTCTATCTGGCCGGCAGCCCGCAATATCCGTGCAGCGACCTTTATGCCTTGGCGGCGACCTTCTATCACCTGATCGCCGGCGAAGCCCCGCCCAACAGCCAGGCCCGCCTTGCGGCCATTGCGGGCGGCGAAGCTGATCCATGCCTTCCGCTCAGCCAAAAGGCGACCGGATATGACAAATCATTCCTTGACGCCATCGACGCCGCCCTTCGCGTGCTGCCAAAAGATCGCATTCAGGAAGCGTCTGAATGGTTGGCCCTGATCCATGAAAACGACACAAATCCCGCTTCGAACACGGTCACACCCGCAGAAGAACCCGTTGTCAAGCTCGTGGACACTGGCCGCGAAGCCGCATCATCAACTTCGCCGAAACCGGCGGCTCCCATACAGGGGGTGGCCACAACCGGCGGCACCAAAAAGTCGCGCATGGGCTTGTTGCTGGCATCGGCTGCCATAGTCACAGTTGTCGGCGTTGTAGGCGTCTATTCGTTCGGTGGATCGTCGAAGGATGCGTCTGTGACGGTTGCATTACCCACTGAAACCGCACCCATAGTAAAAGTGGCCATCGCACCGACACCGGCACCTGCCCAAGTGAAAACACCAGCATCCGCGCCAACAACCGATATTCAAACAGCTACAGCCGCAGCCGAGCCCGCACCAGCACCAGCGGTAGCAACCGCGCCGAAAACTGCGTCCGCAGAGCCAGCGCCTGCATTATCGGCGCCGGTATCTGCACCCACAGCCGTGGCAGCTCCAGAAACGGCGGTTGAACTAAAAATTGTAGCCTCGCCAACCAAAGAGGCACCGCCCTTCGCGGCGGAATCGATTGAAAACCCCATAATGCAAGCGGTTCCGACCGAACGAACCCGCACTGCCGAGGTTGACTTTCTGCCAGAGGTCGGCCTGAGCGCCCCGCGCGCAGCGGAAAACATCATCGTCCCGGTTGCGACCCAAAAGATCGACGCCGAAATACCGTCTGATCGCGGTGAACTGCTTGTCCTGCCCGTCGTGACGGCTTTCAACAATGCCGCACTGGAACCCGCAGGAACCAAAGCTGGTTCAAAATCGGACCTGGTTTTTCCGTCGGTGCTGCCGTCTAGCCCATCGGTCTTTGCCGCCTCCATGTCACCCGATCTTGCGGCACCCAATGCAGCGCTTGAATTCCACTTCGACGCCGACACGCCCGCAGACCCTCCGGCCAAACCGGAAGTCGTCGAAGAGATTGTTGCCGTTGCGCCGCCCGCGCCTGCCACTGTTCAGGTTGCCGTTGCGGGTGACACGCCGCCCGAGGCGGCTGCACCAGAAGTTGCCACGACAACCGGCAATGCGACGAACGTATTGGCATCGGATGTGTCTTCGGTCATGTCTGGCTGGTCTGCAACGCTGCCTTTCACCGGTTCGCCCAAAGCGCCGGACACGATTGGCGCGATCACTGGTCCAGCCTTGCCATGGATGCAAAAGGGCGTTCAGATCGTTGCTGTCAACGGTCAGCAGATTTCTTCTTTGGATGAAATCGGACCAATGTTGCGCGACACAGTTGATCCCGGCGATGCGCCCATGGTTCAGGTCGCCTTCAGTGTCGTTGATGCATTGACGGGAACCGTCTCCGAACAGTTGGCTGCGCTTCCGGTTGTCCAGGAAATTGTGTTCCTGAACGGCACCCGATTTGAGGCCCGGTTCTTCGAGCAGAAATGGCAGACCAAGGCCGTCGATATCCCTGCCCATGTTGATACAGACCTGCGGGTCGGGGACATTCTGGTGGCCTACGCCGCGAATGGTGAAGAAATTTCAGGGCACAACACTCTGGCCAAGATATTGGCCGAAAAGTCCTCGGAAAAGGACGTTATCCTGAATTTCACAGTCTTGCGCGATGGCGGCATCTGGTTCGCAACCTATGCCTACAAGAACGGGGTGCCCGACTGACCATCGCTTAGGCGGCCTCACGCCGCCTACCTCTGTTGATTTTGCACGAGTGCCTGCATTTCAAAAAAGACTTCAACCAGCACCTGGCATGGCTATGTCCGCTAGGTGCATGTATAGAAGCTGGAGGAGAAAGATGTTTTGGCAGCTACCAGAACCCAATATTGATGTGGCATCGGCGATTAGCCAAGGCAGCCGCGACTATCAGGAAGATGCGATCATTACCGATTTTCCCATCGGTGCGGATTACGGCATGGTTGTTCTGGCCGACGGTATGGGCGGCCATGCCGCCGGTGACGTGGCCAGCAAGACCATCGTTACCGAGGTGTTCCGTCAGCTCAAATTCAAGGCCGATTGCATTCCGTGCCAGGACACCAACATTCCTGCCCTGCTCGGCGAAGCGGCAACAGCCGCAAACGTGGCGACCATGCGCCATATCGCCAAGCATCCGGATGCGGCAGGCATGGGTGCGACCCTTGTCTCAACCGTATTTATCGGCAACCGGCTTTACTGGATGTCGATCGGCGATTCACCGCTGTTTCATTTCAGGAACGGCAAGCTTGCGCAGCTTAACGAAGATCATTCGCTGTCGCCGCAGATCGACTTTCTGGTCAAGTCAGGCATGATGGATGCGGAAACCGGCAAGAACCATCCGAACCGCAATTGCCTGACCTCGGTGATCATGGGCGAGGATATCGCCAAAAA
Organism: Albidovulum sp.; assembly: GCA_049663365.1. Taxonomy (GTDB): domain Bacteria; phylum Pseudomonadota; class Alphaproteobacteria; order Rhodobacterales; family Rhodobacteraceae; genus Albidovulum. The sequence goes on from JBATDH010000150.1 coordinate 6,754, forward strand.
AGATTGCCCGGCTGAGCCATTTGAAATCAAGGAAGGCGATATTTTCATTATCGCAAGCGATGGTCTGCAATATCTGGATGACGCCCAGATCGAAAAAATCCTTCACAAGAACCGCAAGCAACGCTGTTCTGAAATCGCGCGGACGCTGCTGGCCTCGGTCGAAGCGCTGAAGGATCCCGATCAGGATAACGTCACGATATCAGTCGTGAAGATCAACAAATTGGGCGCAGCCACCAAGCAAAAAGCACCAGCGTCCAAAATTTCGAATTTCCAGCATTCTCCTGTATCGCAACCACAAGCTGCGAACACGGGCAATGTCGGCCAGATTGCCGCAACAACGGGTTATGCCAGAAAATCATCCGGCTCCCGGTTTGCCAGGGCATCAAACGGCCAATAAGCCACGTAAACCGCGTAACCATTTTGCTTTTAACGGTTTTCTGTTGTTTCTATTGTTCTCATTTTCGCAATAATACCTCGGTATATTCAAGATAATGCCACAATCTGAAACAATCATAGGCAGAAGACCAGACTATTGATACCCTTGAACGAAAGTGCAGAACCGCTCGTGAATGATTTTGATCACACCACGAGAAAGGCTGTCCCCTACCAAAACGACCCACCGAATTACTTGGGAGAGTTACAGTGGTAAACTTGAAAAACAACCGTAGCAGGAACCTGCTAAGCTCAATCGCCGTCATCGGCGCAGGACTGATCCCGACGGGATCCTTCGCAGATGTCGTCACATTGAAATCAGCGGACGGAACGGTCAACCTGGTTGGCGAATTCGTGGACTTTGCTGATGAAACCTACATCATCAAGACAAGCCTCGGCAACTTGCGTATCAGCGCAAGCCGGGTGCGCTGTGAAGGCGCGGCTTGTCCGGTGTTTGAAACCGCAAAGTCCGATGTCAGCTTCTCCGGCTCTGATACCGTCGCTGTCGGCCTTATGCCCCTACTGATGACCGGCTTTTCCGATTTCAAGGATGCCGAAGTCGAAGTCACCAACACGGCGCAAAGCGGTCAGTCCATAACCAAACTGATCGGTGACCGCGGGTTTGGGGACGAGCTGGGCAGCTATCTCGTGACCTCCACCGGTTCCGACGAGGCGTTTCAGGCGCTTATGGACAAATCCGCCCAGATCGGCATGACGTCACGCCGCATCACCCCGAATGAAGCACGCGGGCTGCGTGACTCGGGTGCCGGAAACATGGTCAGCCCGACACAGGAACGCGTGGTCGCCGTCGATAGTATCGTCGTCATCACGCACCCCTCCAACCCGGTGACGACGCTTTCCATCGACGATCTGCGCCGCATCTACGCTGGTGAGATCACTAACTGGTCGGCCGTCGGCGGTCCCGATCTTCCGATCAGCGTTGTTGGCTATACAGACGGTGTCGATACGGAAACCGTTTTCTATGATCGGATTTTTGGCGGTGCCGCTAATGCCAATCCGACGTCACAGAAAGAAGCCGCTGACAGTAACCAGATGTCTATTCTAGTGAACGAAGACCCCGGCGCAATCGGTTTTGTAGGCTTTGCCTTCACCCGTGGTGCCAAAGCGGTCCAGATTGAAAATGAATGCGGAATTGTGACGTCGCCGGATGAGTTTTCGGCCAAGACCGAAGAATACGCCATTCAGCGCCGTCTTTATTTCTACAATCGCGCTGACAACACCGATGCACCCACCCAGGAATTCCTGGATTATGTGACCTCGGCAGATTCCGATGCGGTTATCGCCAAGTCAGGTTTCATCAGCCTTGGGATCATCAGGACGCCGCAGGATTTGAAAGGAAACCGGGCGCGCGCGCTCATGGCTCCGACAGACGACGCCTATCAGTCCAGTCAGATGCGCGAAATGCTTGGCGCAATGATCGATCAGGACCGCCTTTCGACCACATTCCGCTACCGGACAGGTTCGTCCAAGCTGGATGAAAAAGGTATCCTGGATATGGCCCGTCTTGTCAGCTATCTCGAAACGTTGCCGCAAGGTACGCGGGTCAGCTTTGTCGGATTTACCGATGACGAAGGTGCCTTTGATGCCAACCGCAGGCTTTCTATTGCACGAGCCGAACAGGTGGCAGCAGATATCAAAGCTTCAGCGCCTTCAGGCCTTTCGAATCTCGAAATCTCTACCAGTGGTTTCGGCGAATTGTCACCTGCGGCTTGCAACACCACCACGAACGGCAAGGGCTTGAACCGCCGCGTCGAGGTCTGGGTTCAGGCCAGCAATTAAGTCTGACCGCCGACGGCAACGTCGGCGATCAGAGCCCTAACACGGTGTCGTGGAGGCTACTCCTCTCTAAGAGCGACCTCCAGAAATGATGACAGATCCCGCAATTCACCCGGATTGGCATTTGCGAGACGACGAACAGAGGAATTGGTGATGTCAGGGAATAAAAGACTGAAACTTTCGCCGAATACTGCGGCTCTCGCGGCCCTGCTGGCCGGATTTACCGCACTCACCCCAGCGCCCGTACTTTCCGAAACACTTTTCGACGGCAGCAAGGCGCGCGTGAATTTGGCAGGCAAACTGCGGACAATCACACAACAGGTAACGTCCGCAAGTTGCCGAATGACCGCTCAGATCGACACGGAAAACGCCCGCGAAGAACTGCGCGTATCGCTGGAAGACTTTGCAACCATCCTCAGCGGACTTGAAAACGGAAACCTGACGTTGGGTATCCCATCCGCTGAAGGAAACCGCCGCGCCCTCAAGGCTCTCAAAGGTGTCAAAGACACCTGGGATCCGGTGCGTACGGCGTCGACCAACATATTGGCCAACTCCGGCTCGGCCACCGATCTGGCGGTGATTGCCGACACAAACGAAGCGTTGAAAGAGGCAACCATTGTCCTTTCAACTGAAATTACCGGCCAATATTCCAACCCACAGGAGTTGCTGCAAAGCGACGCCATGTCGATCGGTATCGCCGGACGCCAGAGCATGTTGATCAATCAGGTCGCGACTGCGGTCTGCGGCATAGCAACCAAGAACGCTACCTTGGGAACGCCCGCAGATTTGACCGAAACCGTCGAAGTGTTCCAACGTACGCTGGCCGCCCTTCGCGAAGGTCTTCCGGATGCGGGTATCAACCCGCCGCCCAACGATGCGATCAAAAACGAACTGGCGGCGATCAATACGATCTGGGAAGGCAAGCAATCCGACCTGCTGGCGCTCGCCTCGGCCGATAGTATCAGCCCCGAAGGCATCACCGCGACCGCAGAGCTTGCCCATACGTTGATGGACGACATGCAAAACGTCGTGACGCTCTACATGCTGTCAACGCCAGGTCAGGAAGATGTCTACCGCGTTCCACTTGCGGCCTATGCGGAAAATGAGCTGAAGAAATGGCTGACGAACCCGGAACTGATCCAGGCGATCAACGATCAGAACGCCCGGCACGCCAGCCTGACACAGGGCGATATCGACCAGCTTGATCTCGATTGGCGCGCCCAGCGCAAGGCCGGTGGTGGCGAATTGATCACCGATCTGCTGTCGCGCCCTTCATCAGAATGGCTCCGCCAGCAGTCCGCTGCGACCGCCGGTTTTGTGACCGAAGTGTTCGTGATGGACAATCGCGGCCTGAACGTGGCGCAGAGCGTCGAAACCTCTGACTACTGGCAGGGTGACGAAGGCAAGTGGCAAAACACCTTTGGCGACGGCAGCGGTAACCTGGATATCAGCGAAGTCGAGTTTGACGAAAGCACCCAGTTCTACCAAAGTCAGGCCTCGTTGCCGATATATGACCCGGCGACGGGCCAGATGATCGGTGCGATCACCTTCGGCATCAACGTGCAGCGGTTGCTTTGACGGCTGCGATGTCAGGCGCCTGATAAGGTACATCTCAAAAGAACAGGGCGGGTTAGACCCGCCCTTTCTATATTCAACTCCCGTAGGGATCCTTCGCACCCCGATCCGCCGACAGCGACCCCTGCCGACGTGCGACCAGAACCTCAATCGCATCGGCCAGATGGACCTCGGCGATGTTGTGGTCTCCACGCGCCACCCGGATCAGATGCGCCTCATGAAGCACATCGACATGCGAGTAGCCAAAGGGCGGCTCGAACCGGTAACTGGCAAGCTCCACCAAGAGCCCCAGCGGGTCACGGAAATAGATCGAATCCATGAAGCCGCGATCCTTGACCCCGGAATGGGATACGCCCCTCGCGTCCAGCCGGATTACCGCCTGCGAAAAACTTGCCCGCGACACCGCAAAAGCCAGATGATGCACCTCGCCACTATTGGCGCGCAGGGGTTTGGCGTCGGCAACCCGGTCTTCATTGGTGAACACTGTGATCAGCCGCCCGTCACCGGGGTCAAAGTAAAGATGCCCCTCGCCGGGATTGTCGAGATTGGGCTGATCGAACACGAAAGGCATTCCGAGCACACCTTCCCAGAAATCAATCGAGGTTTGCCGGTCCGCGCCCATCAGCGTGATATGATGGACGCCCTGGGTCTGTAGTTTCTGCATAGCAATACTCTCCATGTTTACGGCGAGAGCATAGGTCGGCGGCCCGACAGGTGGCAAGTTCGGCGGAATTCAGGCGGGTCCGCCACGCAATATTTCGGCAGGCTTGTTCAGCGCCGGTGTTTCACTTATCCAATGCCAAGGCCTGATGACCGCGCCGCGAATGAGGATCAAGATGACAATCCATCTTTACCAGAACGACCTTCCGGATGGGCTTGACCTCGGCCCGGTGGTTGCCATCGACACCGAAACCATGGGCTTGAACCCGATCCGCGACCGGCTCTGCCTTGTTCAGTTATCTTCCGGTGATGGCAATGCCCATCTGGTTCAGATTGACCGCGGCCAGACCGAAGCGCCAAATCTGGAGCGGCTTCTGGCCGACGCCAAGACCTTAAAGCTCTTTCATTTTGGCCGCTTCGATATCGCAGCGCTCAAGGCTGCTTTTGGCGTCACAACCGCACCAGTCTATTGCACCAAGATAGCGTCCAAACTGATCCGGACCTTCACCGACCGCCACGGGCTGAAATATCTGTTGCAGGAACTGATCAATGTCGATGTCTCCAAGCAACAACAAACCTCGGACTGGGGTTCGGAAACATTGTCCGACGCCCAGCGCGACTACGCCGCGTCCGACGTTCTTTATCTTCACCGGCTGAAGGTCGAACTGGACGATCGGCTGGCCCGTGAAGGGCGCAGTGCACTTGCCCAAAGCTGTTTTGATTTCCTGCCGGTGCGCGCCACGCTCGATCTAATGGGCTGGGGCGACGAGACTGACATTTTCAAGCATTGAATCCCATGACCGACGCTGAAACCTTTCTTGCCACTGCCCGCCGAGTCATCGACATCGAGGCTCGTGCCCTGACGACGCTATCATTGGCGTTGGACAGCACATTTTCTGATGCGGTTGACCTGATCCTGAAGGCGAAAGGTCGTGTCATCGTCTCTGGCATGGGCAAGTCCGGCCATATCGGGCGCAAGATTGCTGCCACCCTCGCCTCCACCGGTACACCCGCGCAATATGTCCACCCGGCCGAAGCGAGCCACGGTGATCTGGGAATGGTGACGGAAGGCGACGTGGCACTGGTTCTGTCCAATTCCGGTGAAACCCCTGAACTGAGCGACATCATCGCCCATACCCGCCGTTTCGGCATTCGCCTGATAGGCGTCGCAAGCAAAGCGGGCTCGACCTTGCTGCGCCAATCGGACGTGGCGATTCATTTGCCCGCAGCGGAAGAAGCCTGCGGCACAGGCATTGTCCCCACCACTTCCACCACGATGACACTGGCGCTGGGCGACGCGTTGGCGCTGGCGCTGATGGAACACCGCCGCTTTACGCCCGACCATTTCCGCACTTTCCACCCCGGCGGCAAACTTGGTGCCAAGCTGATGAAAGTGGCCGACCTTATGCACGGCGAGGACGCGTTGCCACTGGTCCCCGAACACATGCGGATGAGTGAAGCACTGTTGGTGATGAGCCAGAAGGGCTTTGGCGTCGTTGGCGTAACCGACGCCGATCAAAGATTAGTCGGAATTATCACCGACGGCGATCTGCGTCGGCACATGGACGGGCTTTTGGGATTTACCGCAGCCGAAGTGATGACCAAAAACCCCCGAACCGTCGATCCTGACTGGATCGCCGAAAGGGCGGTGGCCATCATGAAAGACAAAAAGATCACCTGCCTTTTCGTCGCTGGTCCCGATAGCAATGGCAGAGCCGAAGGAATTCTTAATATCCACGATTGTCTGCGCGCGGGCGTGGTTTAGACCCATGGCGGTCTATGACAACATCCATTCGCGTCTGGTGTTCTGGTTAAAAATCCTTCTGCCACTTCTGGCCCTGGCGATTCTGGCAACGCTATTTCTGTTTTCGCGTCACCTGGAAATCGACGGCGAACTTCCCTTTGCGGATGTAGACGTAGACGAACTCGCCCGCGTTCAGCGCCTGACATCGCCCGAATATGCCAGCGTCACGTCTGACGGCGCGGCAGTGCAGATCACCGCCGGGACCGCACTACCCGGCGACGGAGACAAAGGCGCCATTGCCAAAGATCTGGTCGCAGCAATCGTAACGCCATTAGGTTTGCGCATTGACCTTACCGCCGCCGAGGGGCGGATAGACTATTCAAAGAACCGGTTGACGCTGACCCGGAATGTCGAAATTGTGACGTCAACGGGGTACCAGATTTTGGCGACGGGGCTTGATATCGCACTTGACCGGACCGAACTCCTGTCTGACGGTGCCATCCATGCCACGGCACCTTTTGGTGAAATTGACAGTGGAAAAATGGAATTGCGCCTTAGCAATGCCGATATTCCCACCTATCTGCTCGTCTTCGACAAAGGCGTGAAAATGAACTACAGGCCAGTGAACTAAGGAGCTCATATGACTTTCAAACTGTGCCCGTTCACCATGGCTCTGGCATTTGCCGCTTTGCTGCCCATGATCGTATCTGCTCAGACGGCGAACATCGCCTTTGGCGGATTGCGCGCCGACACCAGCCTTCCTGTCGAAGCGACGGCAGATCAACTTAGTGTCAACCAATCGGATGGCACCGCCATCTTTTCGGGAAATGTCGTGATTATTCAGGGTGAGATGCGGCTTTCCGCAGCCGAGGTGCGTATCGAATATGCCGAAGGCAACACCGGCAAGATTGAACGGCTTCTTGCCAGCGGTGGGGTTGTTCTGGCCAATGGCAAGGACGCGGCAGAATCCGCCGAGGCCGTTTATACTATTGCCTCGGGCGAAGTGATATTGACCGGAAATGTCCTGCTTGCCCAAAGCGGTGGTACTTTGGCGGGAGAAAAGCTCATTGTTGATCTGAATACCGGAACCGGTCGCATGGATGGCCGGGTACGAACCGTTTTGCAACCAACAGGGAACTGATGAAGCCTCCACCCAAACTGACGGTTGCCGAAGGTGGCGCAGGGTTGCGGGTGCTACACCTGAGCAAAAGCTACAGGCGTCGTCCCGTGCTTCGCGACGTATCGCTGGAGCTTGGCCGTGGCGAGGTCGTGGCTTTGCTTGGCCCCAACGGGTCCGGCAAAACCACATGCTTTTACAATATTGCGGGTCTCATTGCCCCCGATAGCGGTCAGGTCACAATTGATGGTCGCGACGTGACAGGCTATCCCATGTATCGCCGCGCGCGTCTGGGCATTGGTTATCTTCCACAGGAAGTCTCGATTTTTCGCGGGCTGTCTGTCGAAGACAATATCATGGCCATTCTGGAAATAACTGTCAGCGATGGTCACAAACGGCGCGAACGGCTTGAAGAGCTGCTTTCCGAATTTTCCATTACCCACCTGCGTCTGGCCCCCGCCATTGCCCTTTCAGGCGGCGAGCGTCGGCGGGTTGAAATCGCCCGTTGCCTCGGCGCTGATCCGAAGTATTTGTTGTTGGATGAGCCGTTTGCCGGTGTCGATCCGATTTCTGTCGGAGATATTCGGACATTGGTGCAAGCCCTGAAGTCTCGCGGCATCGGCGTATTGATAACCGATCACAACGTCCGAGAAACGTTGGAGATCGTTGATCGCGCCTATATCTTGCACGATGGCGCAGTCATGATGAGCGGAACCGCCGACGAAGTTGTGCGCGACGAAAATGTCCGCAGGGTTTATCTTGGGCAAAACTTTCGCAGATCCTGACCAAAGAGAATTTGGATGCCCTTAAAGCCACATCTTGGCATCACCCAGACGCAGCGTCTGGGATTATCGCCCATGATGCGCCAGTCCCTGGCTTTGCTCCGAATGCCAACTGCAACACTACAAGATGAACTGGCCCGCGAAGCCGAAGAAAACCCCTTTCTGGCAGTAGAACCGGCAATAGGGTCTGGAAAATCGTATGATCTTGCTCTCACCACAACTGCCAGTAACGAAAGCCTTGGCGATTCGTTGGTCGGTCAGATCACTATTCAACGACTTGATTCTACAACCAGAGCCGCAGCTCTCTTTCTGATCGGTGAATTGCGCGAGGACGGCTATCTGGACACACCATTGTCGGAATTGGCCGACGCCAGAAACCTTCCGATCGACGCGTTGGAACGGGGGTTGGCCACGCTCCAATGTTGCGACCCGGTGGGAATCGGTGCCCGTTCCTTGGTGGAATTTCTTGCGTTGAAGCTCATTGATGCGGGTATCACCCCCGAACTTGCCCATGAATGCGTTGATCACCTGGGTGACTTTGCTGAAAACAGATGGGCACGTCTGGGCAAGGCTCTTGATCAAGACAGGGCAACGCTCGAACGCATTGCAAGTCTTTTGCGCTCGTTCCCGGCCGCACCTGTCCAATCTGGCACCGACTGGGTTGCCACACTCATTCCAGAGCTTTCCATCCAGCGTACCGAAAATAATCGGCTCAGCGTGAAACTGATCGAATCATCGCTTCCACAAATCTCGGTTCTTACGGTCAGAAGAGCCGACCTTTCCGAACCAGGGCTACGGACTTACCTCGATCGTGCTCAGCGGATAAACTCTGGCTTTTCAGCCAGATTAGAGACGCTTTTGCGCGTTGGTCGGTACATCGCTGCAGCCCAATCCGCGTTCTTTCTGGGCGGGCATATGACGATCACCCCCATTACACGCGCTGATGCAGCCACGGCGCTGGCAATGCATCCATCCACACTGGGACGTGCAATTGCTGGCAAGGCCCTGCTGGCCGACGGTCGTCTCTATCCCCTGGCAACTTTCTTCGCCGAGGCGTTAGCCGGACCGGATGGAGGGGTATCGCCCTTCGACATTCAACTCCGAATCAGGAGGATGATTTCCAAAGAATCTGCCGATGCGCCGCGCAGTGACGAAAGTATTTGCGCCGAACTCATGCATGAAGGCGTTGACATCGCCCGTAGAACTGTCGCCAAATATCGCAAATGCATGCGCATACCCTCATCGTTCGCAAGACGCCGTCGGAAGGTCCAGACACGAGACCCCGCAAATGGTCAAAGCAGCATTCAGTAGAACCACCAACTTTCCACCCTGCGCAGGATTCTTGTCCAAGAACCCGGCAGATAACTGTATCAAGAATAGGAGATGTCATGCGGTACCAGATCAGCGGCAAACAGATGGATGTGGGCGATGCTTTGCAGGCCCATGTGAAATCTGAACTGGGCGGGACAGTCGAAAAATACTCTCAGCGCCCGACCGATGCCAATGTGGTCTTTTCGCGCAACGCCCATGAATTCATGTGCGAGACTATCGTCCACCTGTCGACTGGCTTGACTGCCTCGGCAAAAGGGCATGCGACCGACGTCTACAGTGCTTTTGAAAATTGTCGTGAAAAAATGGACAAACAACTGCGCCGCTACAAGCGCCGCTTGAAAGACCACCACCGCGAACGACCGGAACCGGTTGAATTCGCCGACGCGCCTATGTATGTGCTCGCCGGAAACGGGGAAAATGACGAGTCGGAGCCAGACAGCCTGCAACCCATGATCATCGCCGAAATGGAGACGAAGATTTCGTCACTTTCCGTCGGCGAAGCGGTCATGCAGATGGAATTGTCTGGTTCGCCACTTTTGGTTTTCCGCAACGAGAAGCACGGCAGGATAAACATCGTCCACCGCCGGGATGACGGAAACATTGGCTGGGTTGACCCCTCGACCGGCAATTAGGGCGCATGGAACCAAAGCGCAGAGCAGATTGGACGAATGGAACTCACAAGCCTATTGAGACCGGCGGCCGTAAAGGTGTTGGGACATGTCACCAGCAAAAAAAGGCTGTTTCAGGATCTCGGCGACATTGGACTGCAAGTTTACGGACTGGGCGTGCAAGACACGGTCGATGCCTTGCAGGAACGCGAAAATCTTGGGCCGACTGGTGTAGGCCATGGCGTGGCGCTGCCACATGCACGTCTGGAAGGATTGGATTCGGTCGTAGGCGTTTTCATGCGCCTCGAACGGCCGCTTGATTTCGATTCGGTGGACCGTCAGCCGGTTGACCTTATTTTTGCGCTGTTTGCCCCCAAGGATTCAGGTGTGGAGCATTTGAAGGCCTTGGCGCTTGTTTCACGCACGATGCGAGACACCGCAACATGCGCCAAGCTGCGCGCCAACAACGATCCGGCCACCCTTTTCGCTGTTCTGACAGAAGCGCGGTCAAGCAAGGCAGCCTGACCACGAAACACGTCACTGCGGTTTTTCTGGCTTCCAGTTGGCGAACCCGAATGTCATGTAGTCCCGCTGATAGGCATCGCGCGCAGCGCGATCGAGTTCCAGCGTGAATATCTGCTCAAGCTCGAAGAAAGGGTGGGGAACGGGCCCTGGCAGCACTGGCATTTTTCTGACGCCAATCGCGCGTGTCAGATGTGCCAGATCATGTGCCAACGTGTCTTCGCGGCAGATCAGGTCAGGCGTCGCAAAATCTGCAAATCCCTTGAGAACCGACCATTGGCTGGCCCAGTGCACATCCTGCCGCAACCCCGTCTGGCCGTTCAGATTAACCGTCACAAAGCGCAGAAACGCCAACAAAGCCGCGCCATAAGCTTGCACCCCGATACCTGCAATCGCATCATCGGCGGGAATTTCCACATTGAAGTCGCGCCGCAGCGCCGCGCGAATGTCGGCGAATTGTTCATCCCGCAAAACGGTGCCGAAACTGTCATGCGCGCGCCGCAACGGATGTCGTACGACCGTAAAGCTGCGATGACCCTGGGCCTTGCGTTTCCACGCGCGAAGGCTTTTCTGATTGAACTCCTGTATCACCCCGCCATCGCCAAAAGCACCCAGCCACGCCCGCACATGGGTGTCCCTGTGGGGAAGGATCGGCATGTATAAAAGCGGCGCATCCTTGGCCGCCACAAATCGTGGGATACCCGGCCCGCGACGGGGTTCAAAATTGGGCGTGCGTGCCAGATTTGCCCAATCGACCCGCGCCAGCGCCGTTTCCATTTCCGCAAAATTGCGCACCTTATCGGCCATCTCTTCGGGATTTTGCCGCACCATCTGGTCAGAAATGCCGGTGATTTCCTGGGCAAAGCCCAAATACCGGGCAAGCCCGTTCAGGACATCGACGTCAAGCGTATCTTCGTAGTCAAGATAGAACGCCGTCTGACCCGTGACCTGAAGCGATTTGAGAAGCCTTAGCTGAAATTCCTGGCGGCTCGCCAGGAATTGCTCGAATTCCGCGGGCTTGAATGGCGGTTTCCATGCGATCTTGTCTTTGACGTCCGTCAGTTTCCAACGTTTGGTATTATAGGCGATTTTAAGGCTGATATAGCAGTCCACCGGATTGCGCGTCAGCACGATCTTGGCGCAGCGCGGATCATTGAGTATAGCGTCCAACACCCGTGGTTCGTGATCAAAGAAAAACCTGAACCCGTTGAAACCATCGGCACGACGGATTCGCTGTAGCAGCTCCATCGGATCGTTAAGACGATCCGCAAGGGTCATACTCAGCAGGTCACGGTTCTTGGGTTCGCCGATATGGTCGGGATTGAATGCCTCGCCATGACAGGTCAAACCGTCAAGCTGGCCCAGCGTGGCTTCGAGCAAGTTCGACCCTGTGCGCATTTCCGCGAAAATCACAAAATAATCGAAAGGCCGACCCATTCGTTCACCGAACCAGATAGGGGCGGTTTTGCTCGGGCGTTGGTGGGCGCGGGTCAATGCCCACAGCAAAATCGCCCATCAGCATCGGCTGCATTCCCTGGTTTTTCATGTTCTGCAAGAACTGACCAAAACCGGTCAGGTCAACCAGCTTTGGCACCTCGGCCGGTTGTCGGGAACTGCGCGGGCGGATTTCGTCGATGATGGTCTGCAAAGGCTCCATCGGGTTCTCGATGAATTCCGCCATCGTCCAGATGCGTACCCGCGCCTTGACATACATGGAGCGTAGAATCTCCAGATGTTCAGTCTCCAGTTTCTGCAACCGGGCGGCCTCTTTGCGGATATCCGAGAAATTGAGGTTGGAGCGCAAAAGCGGCACGGCCCATGTACCAGAGACGACCGAAATCTGGGCATTGGGATCAGTGGCCATGAACCAGTTGCATTCCTGATTGTCGCGCGGACTGAACTGAAAACACTGGCGCTCGCCCCTGGTGTTCCAGATAAGATTGGTCAGGAAAGACCGGGAGTTATGGTCGCGCAGCGTCGCATTGTTGATCAAAGCGCCATTGAAGACACTCTCGCCTCCGGCGAATTCGATCCCTGTTGGGCTGAAAATGTGCCCATGCACACGCCCGCCGACCGAGCGCGCCAGCCAGGCATCAAAATTGTCAAACAAATCTGAAAACCCATGAAACACCGAATAGGGGGCACAGGTCTTGCCGTTTTCACGATCCTTCACCGGAAAACGGCTTTGCATGTATAGCCCTGGTCGACCACGTTTTCGTCGTTCAACCGCTTTGGCAAACAATCGGTCTATCTTGCCGGGGTTGGGTTCAGCCCGCGCCGCTTGCGTTTCGGGAGGCGATAGAAAAATTTCATACAATCGATCAGCATGGGGCCAGATCTTGCGGGCGACAAAGCAATCCGACCGGCGCAAAAGCTGCAAATGATCGTCATAGAAAGTATGTGGCTTGCCCTGAAAATCGAACTTGGAAAGGGTCAGCGACCGACTTTCGATATTGGTGGAATAGAGCCGCGTCAGCGTTTGAAAATAGCTTTCATCCGGGATCCAGACGCGCCGGAAATAGCGGTCATATCTGCCGCGATCCTTGTCCTCCAGAATTGCTGACAACGTCTGGCGGGTCAGACACCACCATTGCGACCCAAGATGCGGGACAATCCCGTTTGGTATTTTGCGGTTTACGCCAAAACGGCGCTGCAATCGGACATAAGTATCAAACAACTTGCGTTGCCGACGCCAGGAAAACGGAAACCGGAAGGTGAATCTTTCATAGTCAAAACCGCCTACGGTCCAGGCGACATCGGCGGTTGTGACGCTCTCAACAAAATCTGTATTTGGCCGCTGATCCAGGTAGTCGATCAGCTCGTTCGTCGGCCTAAGCGGCAGGCACGAACCCGACGCCAGATAGACGTGCCTTACTTCCTTGTGGTGGGCCAACATCTGCGTCGCCGCCGCCTGTGTGGCAGCAACAAGCGACCATGTGCCCCATTCACAGGCATACCTGCGCGAAAAACTCACATTCTTCAGATCGGCGAGGGCCTGTACGAAGTCACCATATTCCTGGCGAGGCACTCTTCGGTCAACATGAATGACAATCGGACAACCTGCGTCGGACCAGAACCGTGCCACTTGCGCGGCCCGATCCAGAGCCGTGTGGCACATCATAATGAATCCGACCGTCATGCCCAATTGCCTTTCGACATCAGGCCCAAAATCTCTAGCTGGCGCCAGTTGATGTATTTTTCCGACCATTTGCACCAAAGATCGGGATCATCCTTGAGCGTCTCGGCATAGGCCAGATATTCGCGGCTTTCAGCGAAATGCTGTTTCCGAACCAATTCCTCATTCACCTTGGCCTTCAACGTGGACAGGAATTTTGCATGAAGCAAGCAACCCGATGGTCGCTCTCCGCCCCATTCGTCATAAACGGCGTTAAGCCCGCGCGGCAACAACATGTGGGTGGAACTGACAAAACAATAGGACCGATGCCACTTCACCAGCGGAATCTTGTTCAGTGACGGCGCTTCTTGCGGCACATCGGCAAACATCGTCCGGGCGCGAGGGCCACCTTGTATCCACAGATTTCCGAATACCGGATTCTTGGAAATCATATAATTCCCGCTGTCGAAGTAATTGGCGATCTCGAACGGGTTTCGGCCTTCGCGATACCGTTCGGCCTCGATCGACCCTTTGGGATACATATCCAGAACCATCGCCGGAAAGGACCGCAGCGCATAGGTATCCAGCCAATCGGTCAGTGCCCGTATCGAGCGCGTATCGCAGAAGGGATAGACAAAGAATTCATCAACATCGACCGTCAGCGTCCAATGCCCGTGCCCATAACGCAAAAGCAGCCAGTTGGCCCAGTCCAAGCCATAGCGGGACTCTTTGTAACTGGCCGAAGTTGTCCAGAGTGATACGTCTTTCTGTTCTGCCAGGTATTCGCGTGATCCGTCATCCGATCCATTGTCGACGATCAAAAACTGGTTGACGCCCAGGTCGCGGTAATAACGAAGGAAATACGGCAAGCGCACACACTCGTTGCGAAGCACTACGACAACCAGAATGCTGTCACGATTGATTTCGCTTGTTCGATTGACCACAACCGACAATTCCCGCCGCCTGCGAAAGGCACGAAAACGAAGCCTCTTGCGCCTCAATCTCAGCCGATATCTGTCCCAGACGCCCAATCGGTCCCTTTCGACGGGTATGCCAGCGGGTCAGGCCGGTTTTGTCATATCCTGCTCAAGGCAAGATTAACCGAACCGGTCCAACTGCAATTCGCACCAACCCGCCCCCGCTACTTTCTTGTTTTTCTTGCGCAATAGTACATACTGCACGGCCTTTCGTAAACCTGATTGTCAACAGGTCTACAGAGCCGGTTGGGTCGGTTTTCAGAGGGAAAGAATGGTGAAGTATTACTTGGTAAAGCCGCCGTTCTGATGCCAGCGCCAGGCATCAGCGATCATGGTGGCCATGTTTGAACGAACCGGCTGCCACCCAAGTTCCTTGACGGCCCGTGCGCTGCCACAGATCAGGCTGACCGCGTCACCTGCGCGCCGATCACCAAAGATTACCGGCACTTCGCGGTTTGTCACGGCGCGCGATTGGTCAATTACTTCGCGCACCGAAAAACCCTTGCCAGTACCAAGGCAGAACACCTGACTGGATTTGCCGTCCTCAAGCCATCGCAGCCCCCGGACATGCGCGTCGACAAGATCCATCACGTGAACATAGTCGCGCACACAGGTGCCATCTTTGGTCGGGTAGTCAGTCCCGAACACGGTAAGCGCCGGGCGTTTGCCGTCGATGGCATCCAGCATCAGCGGGATAAGATGCGTTTCGGGTTGGTGGAACTCGCCCACTTCCCCATCGGGGTCGGCACCGGCAACGTTGAAATAGCGGAAAATGACCGATTGCAGGCCATGGCTGGCCCTGAAATCGTCCAGCATCTGCTCGATGGCCTGTTTCGATTTGCCGTAGGCGTTGATCGGCACCTGTGGCGTATCTTCATCCAGAATAACACCGTCTTGATCACCATAGGTGGCACAGGTGGATGAAAAGACGAAATTGCGGCACCCGACCGCAACTGCCGCCTCGATCAGGTTAAGCGACCCCAGCACATTTGCCCGCCAATAGGTGCCCGGATCGCGCATTGCGTCACCGACAAGGCTGAGCGCGGCGAAATGCATCACGGCAACCGGCTGCCACTGCTCAAAAACCGCATCCAGCCGCGCGCGGTCTGCCAGATCACCCTGCTCGAATGGGCCGTACTTGACCG
Source organism: Albidovulum sp. (assembly GCA_049663365.1). Classification (GTDB taxonomy): domain Bacteria; phylum Pseudomonadota; class Alphaproteobacteria; order Rhodobacterales; family Rhodobacteraceae; genus Albidovulum. The sequence goes on from JBATDH010000150.1 coordinate 22,560, forward strand.
CATCCCGCCAGCCGTTGACCAAATTGTCGAACGTGACCGGAACATACCCGGCGGCCTTTAATGCCTTGCAGGCATGCGCGCCAATATAACCGGCACCGCCTGTCACCAAGACATGTTGATCCATCAATCTACTCGGCGGCCTTGCGTGTTGCGGTCATGCTAATCAGGAATTGAATAAATTCGTCATGCAATTCTTCGCGCGCCAGACCAAAGGCAACCGTTGCCTGCAAGAAACCGGCCTTGGACCCACAGTCGAACCGCTGACCCCGGAACCGGAAACCGTAGACATTGTTTGATCGGGTAATTTCCTCGGCGATGGCGTCGGTCAACTGGACTTCACCACCGGCACCGGATTTCAGGCGGTTGAGGTGCTGGAAAACCTTCGGCGTCAGAATATAGCGACCGATAACAGCCAGGTTCGAAGGTGCTTCTTTGGCGGACGGTTTTTCCACCATGCCCTTGACCGAAACCAGCGCGCCCATGTCTTCCCTGACGTCCAGAATTCCGTAAGCCGAGGCTTTGTCAGGTGCGACTTCCATCGCGGCAACAATATTTCCGCCGGTTTCGGCATGGGCCTCGACCATCTGTTGCAGACAGGGTTTTTCTGCGGCAATGACATCATCGGGCAAAATCACCGCAAAGGGCTCCTGGCCGATCAGACGGCGGGCACACCAGACGGCATGTCCAAGGCCCAAGGCCTTGTGTTGCCGGATATAGGCGATGGCACCCGATTCCATATTGGTGTCGCGCAGCGCCTCCAACAGATCTTCCTTGCCAGCACGGCGCAGGGTCGCCTCAAGTTCGTGCGCATGATCAAAGTAATCTTCCAGAGCGCCTTTGCCGCGCGAGGTCACAAAGATGAATTCCTTGATCCCCGCAGCGCGCGCTTCGTCAATTGCATATTGAATCAAGGGTCGGTCAACGAGCGTCATGATCTCTTTCGGGATCGACTTTGTCGCGGGAAGGAACCTGGTCCCCAACCCGGCTACGGGAAAAATCGCTTTTGTAACCTTGCGCTTCATGACACTACCTTACTAATCCCTGACCCCCGAAAAAGCCAGCACACGCCCCTGACCTGTATTTAATCCGTCGGTCGTCAGTAGGACAAGTCTACGATAGTATAACCAAGCCTGCGATGGGGAATTTCTGGAAACTTGATTCAGATTGGCAACGATGTGGCCGAATGAACCAACATTGTCGCCAAAAATGCACCAATACCACCGAATCCCCTGCGCGACCTCAATCCACGCCCATTTCCCGCATCATGGATTCGATCCGTGCGACATCTTCAGGGTTGTTCAGCTCCCAGAATTGGCGTCCCCTGGCTTCGACTTCTACGCAAAGAACCCTTCGCCCGTTTTCCAAAAACCGCAGCTGCTCCAGACCTTCCAGCGTTTCCAACGGTCCGATGGGCCAGTCTGCATAATCCGCCAGCGCCACCGGGCGAAAGGCATAGACACCCACATGATGAAATACCGGCGTCGGTGCATCATCGCCATAGCTGCGCCCGGTATAGGGTATCACCTCTTTCGAGAAATAGAGCGCATGGCCACCGATGCCAAACACCGCCGTTGTGCCACCCACGCGTCCGGCGCGCCGGTCATTCAGAAACCCGGTCAGCGCCCGCCCTTCACACCGCAAAACCGGCGTAGCAATATCGGCTGCCGGATCGGCCAGAAGGCCGGATACCAGCGCCTCGACAAACCAGTGCGGGGTCAGCGGTGCATCGCCTTGCAGGTTGACGACAACATCATAGCCGCCGCCCAACGTCGCATGAGCTTCGGCACAACGTTCGGTACCATTGCGACAGGTTTCAGATGTCATGACAACTTCGGCGCCAAAGCCTTCGGCTGCACATCTGATCCGGTCGTCATCCGTGGCCACAACCACCTTATCCGCACCGCCAACCGCGTTCGCGGCCTCCCAGCTTCGCTGTATAAGGCTGCGCTTACGGCCACCGGCACCGCGCAGTTCAACCAGAGGCTTGCCAGGGTAGCGTGACGATGCATAACGCGCCGGTATGACAATCAAAACAGACACTATTTCACCAAAATTACGCCCGGAGCATAGGCGATGAAGAAGGGATTTTCGAATCCGGGCTTGCCATACTTAAAGGGCGCGTGATCCTCAAACCGGGTCATTTCGCCACCAGCGCCCCGTAGGACGGCATCGCCCGCGGCGGTGTCCCATTCCATCGTCCGGCCAAGACGCGGATAGATATCCGCCTCGCCGGTCGCTACCAGACAGAATTTCAGCGAAGATCCCGCACTAGTCATGTCGCGCACACCGTAACGGGCGATGTAATCATCGGTCGCCTGATCGCGATGCGACTTCGACGCCACGACCATCAACGCGCGATTGTCGGGGACGCTAACCGAAATCGGCACCTGTTCCCCCGGTGTTTCCTTGTCAAAGCTGCCTTTTTCTTCGATCGACCGACCATCGGCCAGCGTATAGAACAAACGCCCCTTGGCAGGTGCATAGACGACACCGCGTAGCGGCACCCCGCTTTCCACATAGGCGATATTGACAGTGAAATCGCCGCGTCGATTGACGAATTCCTTTGTCCCGTCAAGCGGGTCCACGATCAGAAAGGTTGAAACTGTCTGCCCGTGGCTTTCGGCCTGCTCTTCAGTGACCTGCGCCAGCGACGGGAAAGCTTCGGCAAGCCCCTCTGAAATCAGCGCATCGGCGGCTTCGTCTGCCTCGGTCACCGGGCTTGCGTCGGATTTCGTGCGCACTTCGAAATCAGGAGAATTGTAAATCTCCATGATCCGATCCCCGGCCTCAAGCGCAAGGCGACGCATAACTGCCGTAAGATGGTCAAAATTCAATGTATTCTCCTCAGCCATGACAAGTTGATCAAATCACCGGTCAACCTTATGATCGCACGGTAAAGGAACGGCAAGATTTCCCTGCGACAAAGATGTGCTGACAACTGAACCCAAGGACCGTAGCGTAACATGTTCTATGTAAAACAGCGCCAGTCCGGTTTCAGCTCGGCTTTCGTCATTCTGGCACTGATCTATCATTGCGCTGTCCAGTCCGTCCGCCGCGGCAATCGAAATGCGCTGATGGCAATTCTGGTCAATATTTTCCAGACGATTTTTCTGATCTGCGCTTTTTTCCTCATGTTCACGATACTCGGAATGCGGGGCAGCTCGATCCGGGGGAATTTCGTTGTCTATCTCATGTCGGGTATATTCCTCTACATGAGTCACGTCAAAACCATGAGCGCGGTTGCCCGCTCTGGCGGCCCGACGTCGCCGATGATGAAACACGCGCCGATGAATACCGCAATCTCCATCGCGTCCTCCGCTCTCGGCAGTCTTTACACCCAGTTGCTGTCGCTCGTGGTCGTGCTCTTGCTCTATCACGTGGCGATTGAGCATATTTATGTGGAAGACCCCATTGGTGCCTTGGGCATGTTCCTGCTTGCTTGGCTGGCCGGGGTTGCCGTGGGAATGGTTTTTCTGGCCATCACGCCCTGGTCCCCCGGCATCGCCGCGATGCTGACGTCGATCTACATGCGGGCCAACATGATCGCTTCGGGCAAGATGTTCGTGGCCAATTCTTTGACTTACACAATGCTCAAAATGTTCGACTGGAATCCGCTTTTTCACATCATTGATCAGGCACGGGGTTTTTCTTTCATCAACTATTACCCCCATAATTCAAGCGTCAGCTACCCGGTCTATGTAACGATCGTTCTGATCATGATTGGTCTGCTCGGCGAATATTACACGCGGCGACGCGCCTCAATCAGTTGGGATGCTTCGCGCTGACTACGTCCATCTGATTCAGATGGACGACAAACCGCTCAGACCGGCATTTTCAACAGATTTTGCCGATTTTCGCCTCACCTCGGCGCTTGCAGCACCTGACACTGGTCCCTATATACCCCACGAAGCCGGTCAGGGCTGCCCCTGATCAGATTATGGGATCGGGGCTCAGAGGCCGAAATCGGGTCTGCGCCCCAAATATCGCCGAAGGAAAAGGATTATCAATATGGCCAAAGTCATCGGGATTGACCTCGGGACCACCAACTCTTGCGTCGCCATCATGGACGGCTCAAAACCCCGCGTCATCGAAAACTCGGAAGGGGCCCGCACGACGCCGTCTGTCGTTGGTTTCACCGACAATGAACGTCTTGTCGGGCAACCGGCCAAGCGACAGGCCGTCACCAACCCAACCAACACCGTCTATGCCGTAAAACGCCTCATTGGTCGCCGCATGGGCGAACCCGAGGTCGAAAAGGACAAAAAGCTCGTCCCCTACACTATCGTCGATGGCGGCAATGGCGATGCCTGGGTTGAAGTGAAAGGCGACAAATATTCGCCGTCGCAAATCTCGGCCGTGATCTTGCAAAAGATGAAGGAAACCGCCGAATCCTATCTGGGTGAATCGGTGACACAAGCGGTCATCACCGTTCCCGCCTATTTCAACGACGCCCAGCGTCAGGCGACCAAGGATGCGGGCAAGATCGCCGGGCTTGAGGTGCTGCGCATCATCAATGAGCCGACGGCCGCGGCGCTGGCCTATGGCCTCGACAAGAAAGAAACCAAGACCATCGCGGTCTATGACCTTGGCGGCGGTACCTTTGACATCACCATTCTGGAAATCGACGACGGGTTGTTCGAGGTCAAGTCGACCAATGGCGACACCTTCCTTGGCGGCGAAGATTTCGACATGCGCATCGTCAACTATCTGGCGGATGAGTTCAAAAAGGAACACGGTGCCGATCTGACGCTCGACAAGATGGCGCTTCAGCGTCTGAAGGAAGCCGCCGAAAAGGCCAAGATCGAGCTTTCATCCAGCCAGCAGACCGAAATAAACCAGCCCTTCATCTCGATGGACAAGAATTCCGGCCAGCCGCTGCACCTTGTGATGAAGCTGACCCGCGCCAAGCTGGAAAGCCTGGTCAACGATCTGATCAAGAAGTCGATCAAGCCTTGCGAAGCCGCGCTGAAAGATGCGGGCCTGTCCAAGGGCGATATCGACGAGGTGGTTCTGGTCGGTGGCATGACCCGTATGCCCAAGGTCATCGAAGAGGTTTCCAAATTCTTCGGCAAGGAACCGCACAAGGGCGTGAACCCGGATGAGGTTGTAGCCCTTGGTGCCGCCATTCAGGCCGGCGTTCTGCAAGGCGACGTGAAAGACGTGGTTTTGCTTGACGTCACACCCCTGTCGCTTGGCATTGAAACGCTGGGCGGTGTTTTCACCCGCCTGATCGACCGCAACACCACGATTCCGACGAAAAAGTCGCAAATTTTTTCGACCGCCGAAGACAACCAGAACGCAGTGACGCTGCGGGTTTTCCAGGGCGAACGCGAAATGGCCGCCGACAACAAGATGCTGGGCCAGTTCAATCTTGAGGACATTCCGCCCGCACCGCGCGGCCTGCCGCAGATCGAGGTGACATTTGACATTGACGCCAACGGCATCGTCACGGTGAAAGCCAAGGACAAGGGCACCGGCAAGGAACAGGCCATCACCATTCAGGCCTCTGGCGGCCTGTCGGATGAAGACATCGAAAAGATGGTCAAGGATGCCGAAGCCAATGCCGAAGGCGACAAGGCGCGCAAGGAACTGGTAGAGGCCAAGAACCAGGCCGAAAGCCTGATCCATTCGACCCGCAAGGCGCTCGAAGAGCATGGTGACAAGGTTGACGGATCGACCGTCGAGGCCATTGAGCTGGCCATCGGCGCGCTTGAAGAAACGCTGAAAACCGACGATGCCGGCAAGATCAAGGGCGGCATTCAGAATGTCACCGACGCCGCGATGAAACTCGGCGAAGCGATCTACAAGGCCAGCCAGGCCGAAGCGGCCGCCAAGGACGATGGCGAAGACGGCGGTCCGCGCGGCGTTGACGACGACATCGTCGATGCCGATTTCGAAGACCTCGGCGACGACAAGAAACGCAAGTAAACGCGACCACAGAACTTTGGCCGACCTGATTTTTGTCGGGTCGGCCTAGCGCGTTTCTGAGAAGGGATCACCAATGGCCAAACGCGATTTCTACGACGTTCTTGGCGTTCAGCGCGGGGCATCGGCCGACGAGATCAAAAAGGCCTACCGGTCCAAGGCCAAAGAGCTTCATCCCGACCGTAACAAGGACAAACCTGAAACCGAGGCCCAGTTCAAGGAAGTGAACGAGGCCTATGACATCCTGAAAGACGACAACCGCAAGGCCGCTTATGATCGCTATGGCCATGCCGCATTTGAAGGTGGCATGGGTGGCCCGCGTGGCGGCGCAGGGCATGGCCAGGGTGATTTCGCCTCGGCATTCTCGGACGTGTTCGAGGATCTATTTGGCGATTTCATGGGCGGTCAGCGTGGCGGCGGCGGGCGAAATCGGGCGCAGCGTGGCTCTGACCTTCGCTACAATCTGCGGGTGACCCTTGAGGAGGCCTTCAAGGGCATCCAAAAGTCGATCAATGTCCCGACCTCGGTCGCCTGTGACATATGCAGTGGTACGGGCGCAGAGGGTGGTGCCCAGCCGCAGACCTGCCCGACATGTTCGGGTATGGGCAAGGTGCGCGCCCAGCAGGGGTTCTTTACCGTCGAGCGCAGTTGTCCGACCTGCGGTGGGCTTGGCCAAACCATCAAGAACCCGTGCAAGACCTGCCACGGCGCGGGGCGTACTGAAAAAGAGCGCAGCCTGTCGGTCAATATCCCCGCCGGGGTCGAAACCGGCACCCGCATCCGTCTGGCTGGCGAAGGCGAGGCGGGCTTGCGCGGCGGGCCTTCGGGCGATCTCTATATTTTCATTGAGGTTCGCGAACACGCGCTTTTCCAGCGTGAAGGCGTGAATCTCTATTGCCGCATTCCGGTCGCTATCGCCACCGCCGCACTCGGCGGCGAAGTCGAGGTTCCGACGATAGACGGGGGTCGCAGCCGGGTGAAAATTCCGGCAGGCAGCCAGACCGGCAAACAGATGCGGCTTCGCTCCAAGGGCATGCCTGCGTTGCGCGGTGGCGGCATTGGCGACATGCTAATCGAAATGGCGGTGGAAACCCCGGTAAACCTGACATCGCGGCAGCGCGAGCTGCTGCGTGAATTTGAACGTCTGGGCGAAGATAACAACCCCGAAAGCTCATCGTTCTTTTCAAAGGTCAAAAGCTTCTGGGATGGCATGAAACACTGATTGTTTTACAGATTTCACGCTACGGGTTCCCGGTATTTTTCTTGGTGAACCTGGAATTAACCATTCTTTCATACCACCGCGCCAGATTTGGGTCATGTGCCCGACCCATGCCTTTCATGAAGCCCCGTTGTCACTTTTCACCGGTGACGAGGCACCGGAATGCGCCCTGCCTGCGGGTCAGGTGCCGTCCTACATCCGCGATCACCGCAAACGCCTGCGTACGCGGTTTATGACCGGTGGTGCTGCTGCCATGCCGGATTATGAACTGTTGGAGCTGGTCTTGTTCCGGGCCATTCCGCGCCAAGATGTGAAGCCCCTCGCCCGGCGGCTTCTGGATGTCTTTGGCGACTTCAACCACGTCGTGTCGGCATCCGTATCGCGGTTGCGCAAGGTCGATGGCATCGGTGAGGCTGTTGTCCAGGAACTGAAGATTATCGAGGCCTCGGCACACAGGCTGGCGCAGTCACGTGTTCTCGGTCGTCACGTCCTCACATCCTGGTCGGAACTACTGGATTACTGCCGCACTGCAATGGCAAATCGTGAAACCGAACAGTTTCGTATCCTGTTTCTGGATCGCAAGAATGTTCTGATAGCCGATGAAGAACAGGCGCGCGGCACCGTCGATCATGTTCCCGTATATCCGCGCGAAGTGGTCAAACGCGCCCTTGAGCTCAATGCCAGCGCTTTGATTCTAGTCCATAATCACCCGTCCGGCGATCCGACGCCATCCGAACAGGATATCATCGTTACCGGTCAGATTTCGGATGCGGCCCAAACCATGGGGATCATTCTCCACGATCATTTGATCATCGGCGGGTCGCGCGAGCTCAGCTTTCGCTCTTCCGGCTATCTTTGATCGACCCCGACGCGTTCACTTCCCGGCCCGTGCCGGTGATCCACCCTCACCCCGGCTTTGATCATCCGGCAGGATTTTGCTGTTCGGGTCCATGGACGCAGCGACCAGGACACCTGCGGCTAATCCATCGCCACCGCCAACCGATATCTGCGCTCTTTCCGGGTCAATATGATCAACTGCCATCTGTTTCGGAATGGTTGGATTTGCGATGATCGGGCTGGCACTTGTGCGTTTTTCAAAGGCAGAAGCAAGTTCGGTATATTGACGCCCCAGTTGATGGAGTTTTGCACCAATAACATCTTCATTTTGCATGATGTGACCGGTGGCCACAGCCAGAAACAGCGTCGTGCCAACCGTCATCATTCTGTTGCTGATCTGCATGGTCGTCTCCGCAAACTTCCGCTCAACAGGTCTAACCCGAAATCACGGCAGGGAAATGGCGACGGTAAGGCAAGTCTTAATCGGGAAGTCATCCAAAAATCCACCGAATATAGAACCGCGCAGCGGTAGCGGATCAAGATGCTGAATCTAATAGGTTCTTATGTCGGGCGTCGGCCACAATCCTGCCACATTACCAACATGATCCCTTGGCGTTCGCTTCCAGAGCTGGGCAGAATTGTGGTGTTGTAGCTGTAGCGATCAGTCCAAGTGAGTCACGCAATGCGCCCATGGCAATGCTTGAATTTTTTTCCAGAGCCACAGGGACAAAGATCGTTGCGGCCCGGATTGCCCCAGGTGGCAGGATCGGCCTCGTCAAACCCGGCCTGTGCCACTGCAATGAGCTCACTGGGCTCGGCCAAAGGTGCAACTGGTGCCTTTGGCTGCTGCGCCACCATTTGCGCAAGTATCGCTTTTTGCTCTTCTTCGGTCATCGGTCTTACTTGCGACAGTTTCTGGCTGACATCGGCACGAAGGCCGTTCAAAAGATTTTCAAACAGCGCGAAGGCTTCGCTTTTATATTCCGACAAAGGATCACGCTGGGCATATCCGCGAAACCCGATGACCGAACGCAAATGTTCCAGCGTCACCAGATGTTCGCGCCATTTTCCGTCGATCGTTTGCAATAGGAATTGCTTTTCGATCGAGCGCATGGTTTCGGTGCCAAAAGCCTCGGCTTTTTCAGCCATTTGTGCATCCGAAGCTGCAAAAAGCCGTTCGCACATCGCCTCTTGATCCACGCCTTCTTCGTGTGCCCAATCGATGACCGGCGCGTCCAGCGTCAGTTTTTCCAATACCGCGGCATACAGACCTTCGGAGTTCCATTGCTCGGGGTAGCTTTTTGGTGGCAGGAATTCATCGACCAGATCGTCGATGACCTGATGCCGCATATCCTGGGTGATCTCTTCCAGGTCGTTCGCTTCCATGATTTCGCGGCGTTGGCCAAAGATGGCCTTGCGCTGATCGTTCATCACATCGTCGAATTTCAGCAATTGTTTGCGCATGTCGAAGTTGCGGCCTTCGACCTTGGCCTGGGCGCGTTCCAGCGATTTGTTCACCCACGGATGGATGATCGCCTCGCCTTCCTTCATGCCAAGGGTGGACAGCACTTTTTCCAGCTTTTCCGACCCGAAAATCCGCATCAGGTCATCTTCGAGCGACAGCAGGAACAGCGACCGTCCCGGATCGCCCTGGCGACCCGACCGGCCGCGAAGCTGGTTGTCGATACGGCGGCTTTCATGGCGTTCCGAGGCCAGCACAAAAAGTCCGCCCGCTTCGATCACCTTGGCCTTTTCGTCGGCATGTTCGGCCTCGATCCGGGTCCGGATCTCATCTGGGTCGGCATCGGGATCGGCGGCCAGGGCCTCCATCACCTTCATCTCGACGTTGCCGCCAAGCTGGATGTCGGTGCCACGTCCGGCCATGTTCGTGGCAATGGTCACGGCACCGAATTTACCCGCATCGGCGACGATCTGCGCCTCTTTCTCATTCTGACGGGCATTGAGCACGTTGTGGTCGACGCCCTCTTTCTTCAGCAACTCGGAAATCATTTCGGATTTCTCGATCGAGGTTGTGCCGACAAGGACGGGCTGACCTTTTTCGTGGGCCTTGTGAATTTGCCGGATCACCGCCTCATATTTTTCGCGCGCGGTGCGATACACCTGATCGTGACTGTCGGTGCGCTGAATCGGGCGGTTGGTGGGCACCTCAACCACGCCGAGATTGTAGATTTCCATGAACTCTTCGGCTTCGGTGGCGGCTGTGCCGGTCATCCCGGCCAGTTTTTCATAAAGACGGAAGTAGTTCTGATAGGTGACCGAGGCCAAAGTCACGTTTTCCGGTTGAATCGTGACTTTTTCCTTGGCTTCGATCGCCTGATGCAAGCCGTCCGACAGGCGGCGGCCCTTCATCATGCGCCCGGTGAATTCATCCACCAGAACGATTTCATCATCGCGCACCACATAGTGCTGATCCCGCTGGAACAGTTTGTGCGCCCGCAAGGCCTGCGTTACATGATGGACAATTGTGGTCGATTCCGGGTCATAGAGCGTTTGCCCCTCGGGCAGCACACCATCAGCCATCAGCCTTTGTTCGACGAATTCATTGCCCGCCTCGGTAAAGGTCGCGTTGCGGGTCTTTTCGTCAAGCTTGAAATGCGCGTCTTCCAGTTCGGGAATATAGGCATCCAACTGGACATATAGTTCCGACCGGTCCTGGCTCGGGCCGGAAATGATCAGGGGCGTGCGCGCTTCATCGACAAGGATGCTGTCAACCTCGTCAACGATGGCATAGAAATGCCCGCGCTGCATCATGTCCTCGATTGAGCCTTTCATATTGTCGCGCAGGTAGTCGAAGCCCAGTTCACTGTTGGTGGCATAGGTGATGTCGGCCGCATAGGCCGCGCGTTTTTCTTCTTCGGGCTGATAGGGATAGACGACACCGGTTTTCAGACCCAGTTGGGCGTATACCTTGCCCATCCATTCCGCGTCGCGCTTGGCTAGGTAATCGTTGACGGTGACGATATGCACGCCCTTGCCCGCCAGCGCATTCAGATAGGCCGGGAAGGTGGCGACAAGGGTCTTGCCTTCGCCGGTCTTCATTTCGGCGATATTGCCCTGATGGAGGAATATCCCGCCTTTGAGCTGCACATCGAACGCCCGCAGGCCCAGCGCCCGTTTCGCGGCTTCGCGGCAATTTGCAAAAGCTTCGGGCAGCACGTCATCCAGGCTTTCACCCGACATGACCCGTTTGGCCAGCGCTTCGGTCCTTTCCTTGATACCCTCGTCGGTCAGTGCCTGAAATTCCGGCTCCAGTGCGTTGATTTTGTCCACCAAGGGGCGGGCTGACTTGACCTTTCGGTCATTCGGCGTGCCGAAGACCTTTTTTGCGATTGTTCCAAGGCCTAGCATGTTTTCTCCGCTGGGGCGTGATCGACTGACATAAACTTGTTTATCCAGGCCTTGCCGCCAACTTCCCCCTTGCCTAGAAGGGCGTGAAAGAAATGCGGTACGGTCCTGTCCAGACCCTCGGCGATGTAAGGGGCCGCACGCTGATAGTCAACGCCGCGGGTGACGCGGCCTTAGCATGAGGTTCGGTTATGTTCAAACAGGTAACAGTTTTGGGGGCCCTGGCCCTTTCATTGGCCGTCGCAGCGCCGGTGTGGGCGGCCGATGTTTCGGCCGATACGGTTGTAGCCACCGTCAACGGGCACGAGATAACGCTGGGGCATATGATTGCCACGCGTGAATCCTTGCCGGCGCAGTATCAGGAGCTTGACGACACTGTTCTTTTCGACGGTATCCTCGAGCAATTGATCCAGCAAACGGCACTGGCCGAGGTGGAAGAAGCCGCTCTGACCAAGCGCGATCTTCTGGCGCTCGAAAATCAACGCCGCACCTATCTTGCCGGCGTGGTCCTGGACACGACCGCAAGCGCCGCAGTCACAGAAGACGCCCTGAACGCGGCATATAACGAAAAGTATTCTTCTGCCGCCCCTGGCAAGGAATTCCACGCGGCCCATATTCTGGTTGAAACTGAAGAAGAAGCCAAAGCCCTTAAGGCAGAACTTGACGGCGGTGCAGATTTCACCGCTTTGGCCAAGGAAAAGTCCACCGGACCCTCTGGCCCCAATGGCGGTGATCTGGGTTGGTTCGGGGCCGGAATGATGGTCAAGCCCTTTGAAGATGCAGTTATGGTTATGGAACCGGGGCAGGTATCCGACCCGGTCCAGACCCAGTTCGGCTGGCATGTCATAAAACTTATGGAGAGCCGTGTGGCTGATATCCCGTCGCTCGACGATACGCGCGCCGAACTGGAAGGTGATTTGCGCAGCAAAGCGGTCGAGGCGCGGGTGAACGCCCTGACAAGTGAAGCCAGCGTTGAAAAAATGACCGACGGCATTGACAAGAGTCTGCTGAGAAATACAGCGCTCATTGACAACTGAACCCTTTGCGAAGGATGCGGACATGGCCAGGAAAACCGTAGATTGGAAGGAAGAGGCGCAAAAGTTCCAGGACATGGTCGAAGGGCTGAAGAACCGGCTTGAGGCCGCCCTGACCGACGACAGCGCCGATGCCCCGGTACAGGTTCTGAAGCATAAACTTGGGGAGTTGCGTGAAAAGATCGGCGATGCGCTGATGCCTGATCCGGGCCTTTTTGCCCGATCCAAAAAGGCAAACCCGGTGTCTCCCTTGGCCCCAAAGGATGGCTTTCCCAAATTGCCGTCGATCAAGGGTGTCGAGTTTGCGACGGTGGCCGCTGGTGTACGCTATGCGGGGCGTACCGATGTGATGCTGGCCCGTCTGGCTCCGGGCACATCGGTTGCGGGTGTTTTTACCCGTTCTGCCACCCGTGCGGCCTGTGTGCTGGACTGCCAGAAAAAGCTGAAGGCAAAAGTTGACGCCAAGGCAGGGGCAGCCATCATCGTCAATTCGGGGAACGCCAATGCCTTTACCGGAAAAGCAGGCCAAAAGGCCGTCGATTCCGTCACTGGTGCGGCGGCCAAAGCACTGGGGATGCCCGCAAGCCGGGTCTTTTCCAGTTCAACCGGTGTCATCGGTGAACCGCTTCCCTATGAGAAAATCATCAACAAAGTCGGTGAACTGAAATCGGCGTTGCGTGTTGGGGGCATTTCACTGGCTGCGAATGCCATCATGACCACCGATACCTTCCCCAAGGGCGCGGCGGCCAGGGTCAAGGGCGATGGTGGTACGATCAACATTGCTGGATTCGCCAAAGGCTCGGGGATGATTGCGCCTGATATGGGGACGATGTTGGCCTATATCTTCACCGACGCGACAATCCCGGCACCGGTGCTGCAAAAGATGCTGTCCAACCATGTCGGTGACACTTTCAACGCCATCACCGTTGACAGCGATACCTCTACATCCGACACCGTCATCCTTGCAGCGACCGGGAAAAGTGCGGCCAAAGAAATAACGGATCTGCGCAGCGCGTCTGCAAAGGCCTTCGAGACCGGATTGCGTGCTGTGATGATGGATCTTGCCCATCAGGTAATTCGTGATGGCGAAGGCGCCACTAAATTTGTTGAAGTGCGCGTGACAGGGGCGGCAAGCGATAGCGATGCACACAAAATTGCCAAAGCCATTGCTGATTCGCCTTTGGTGAAAACGGCGCTTGCCGGCGAGGACCCGAATTGGGGTCGTGTTGTCATGGCCGTTGGCAAATCCGGTGGCAAGGCAGATCGGGATCGGCTTGCTATCCGTTTCGGCGATCATCTTGTGGCTGAAAAGGGCATGCGCAACCCGGAATACAGCGAAGAAGCGGTCGCCGCCTATATGA
>JBATDH010000151.1:0-25510 GCA_049663365.1 Albidovulum sp.
CGGCGCGCGGTTCTGTCTGCCGGTGGTGGTAAAAAAGGCCGCACCGCTGATCTTTCGTGACTGGAGCGAGGACGACGCGCTGGAACGCGGCGTCTGGAACATCCCTATCCCGCCCGCCTCGGCCGCCGAAGTCATCCCCGATGTGGTCATATCGCCGGTTGTCGGGTTTGACGCGCAGAACTATCGACTCGGCTATGGCGGCGGGTTCTATGACCGTACCTTGGCGGGGTTGCGCAATCTGGGCCACAAGCCGCGTGTCATCGGCGTCGGATTCGAATTGCAACGGATCGCGACGATCTTTCCGCAACCCTATGATATTGCACTGGATGAGGCGGTGCTGGTGGCGGTTTAGCGGGCCTTGCGGCGAAATTCGCAGAAAGATTGCGCGGTTGCGGCAGAAAACCCTGCGTCGTCAAACCCTAACTGGGCAATCCCGGTTTTCTCGGCAGCTTTGGTCGCGTCGAGCGAAAACCGCATCGGCGCACCGGATCGGCGCGGGGCGTCGGTAGTGCGGTAGATGATCCGGGTGGGCGGCAGGCGCAGGTCGCGGATCGCGTAATCCCCCGCCGCGCACCAGAAATCGCTGGCCCCGGACGGGCCACGATAGGCAACGGCAAAACCGCCAGTTCTGTCGGGGGCGACGACAAGCCCGTTCTGGGCGGTAAAGGCGGCGGCCGGGCTGGCCAGAAGAGCGGCGATCAAAAGGGTGGTGGATTTCATGGCTGTGTCCAGTGATACGGAGCGTTGCGGCAGGATAGGCGATGCGGAAGAACATGTCTTTGCACGAATGAGCGAGGTGGCACCGATCAGCAAGGAATGGCGCGGGGCACGGAAACCCGCCTGCCGGGGGAATGCAGGCGCGGTCCGATTTGTCGCCGGACAAATCGGGCAAATATGGGGTGGATATGAGAGGCTGCTGCTACGCTATTTGCCGCCAAGCGCCGCTTCTATCAGCGCCCAGTTTTCCCGGTACTCCGTGAGTTGATCCGTCCGATACGCAGAATGCATACTGTCAGGATTTCGCGGGCGTCGGCCACCAACTTTTTCCAGCCATGACGTGTGCCCACAAAAAATTATGTCCTGAACCACCCCCTGCCGGAAAATGAAAAACTCATCCTCTCCCACACGCTCGCCAATCTTGACCACTACGAAGATCAAGTCTCGATTCAGTTCACTGTTGATCCCGTAAACCTGCTGATGCTCGTCGACTACCTCGATGTCGAGATAGCGCCGAAGGTTTACACTAATTTCACCACGTCGAATTGCCTTGACCTGTATCGGCAGCGACCTACCATCACGATAGCAGAGAATATCGACCTCAGGCATGTTGCCACTTAGGACCGAGGCAACGATTCCACGCCGTCCCAATTCCGCCGCGACTAAATGCTCACCGATTTGGCCCGAGATGTAGGTTTTCGTATCGCGGCTATCGACCATCACTGATCCAGAAAACTCCGCAGCTTCCGGCTCCGGCTCGGGTGCTTCAGCTTGCGCAAGGCTTTCGCCTCAATCTGGCGGATGCGTTCGCGGGTGACGGAGAACTGCTGGCCGACCTCTTCCAGCGTATGGTCGGTGTTCATGCCGATGCCGAAGCGCATCCGCAGCACCCGTTCCTCGCGCGGCGTCAGGGACGCCAGAACCCGTGTCGTGGTTTCCTTCAGGTTCTCCTGAATCGCCGAATCCAGCGGCAGGATCGCGTTCTTGTCCTCGATGAAATCGCCAAGCTGGCTGTCTTCCTCGTCGCCGATCGGGGTTTCCAATGAGATCGGTTCCTTGGCGATCTTCATCACCTTGCGGACCTTTTCCAAAGGCATCTGCAACTTTTCGGCCAGTTCCTCGGGCGTGGGTTCCCGGCCGATCTCGTGCAGCATCTGGCGGCCGGTGCGCACCAGCTTGTTGATCGTCTCGATCATGTGGACCGGGATGCGGATGGTGCGGGCCTGATCGGCGATCGAGCGGGTGATCGCCTGCCGGATCCACCAAGTCGCATAGGTGGAAAACTTGTAGCCGCGGCGGTATTCGAATTTATCCACCGCCTTCATCAGGCCGATATTGCCTTCCTGAATGAGATCAAGGAATTGCAAGCCGCGGTTCGTGTATTTCTTGGCGATGGAAATCACCAGTCGCAGGTTGGCTTCGACCATTTCCTTCTTGGCCTGACGCGCCTCTTTTTCGCCCTTCTGGACCTGATTGACGATCCGGCGGAATTCGGAAATATCGACGCCGACATAGGTGCCGACCGTCGCCATGTCGTTGCGCAGTTCTTCGACCTTGTCCTGGCTGCGCTCAATCAGCGCCTGCCAGCCGCGACCGGATTTTTCGGCCATGCGGTCAAGCCAGGTCGGGTCAAGCTCATAGCCGCGATATTCGTCGATGAATTCGCGCCGGTTGATGCGGGCCTGATCGGCGAGTTTGACCATGTTGCTGTCGATCGACATGATCTTGCGGTTGATGCCGTAAAGCTGGTCGATCAAGGCCTCGATACGGTTGTTATGCAGATGAAGTTCGTTCACCAAGGTCACGATTTCAGAGCGTAATTTCTGATATTTCGTTTCATCGGAAATTGAAAAGCTGCCGTCTTCGTTCAGCGTCGCCGACATGCGCTGATCCTGCATTTCGGCCAGCAGCAGATAGTCACGCGCGATGATTTCCAGCATTTCAAGCACACGCGGCTTGAGTGCGGCCTCCATTGCCGCCAGCGACATATTGGCAGTTTCGTCATCTTCATCATCATCGTCTTCGGCTTTTTCGATCGGGTTGCCATCGGCATCCAACTCGGCCTGATCGCCGTCCGATTTGGCCGTCGCCGACGTGGTGCCGTCACCGCCGACAACCGCTTCGTTGCCTTCGCCCTCTTCATCCATGGCATTGCCGAAGGTGGTCTCAAGATCGATCACGTCGCGCAGCAGGATGTCTTCAGACAAAAGCTCTTCACGCCAGATGGTGATGGCCTGAAAGGTCAGCGGGCTTTCGCAAAGCCCGAGGATCATGGTGTTGCGGCCGGCTTCGATCCGCTTGGCGATGGCAATCTCGCCTTCACGCGAAAGCAGTTCGACCGTGCCCATTTCGCGCAGGTACATGCGCACCGGATCATCGGTGCGGTCCAATGCTTCGGTCGTGGTGGTGGAAACGATGACTTCGCGCGAGGTGGAGGCCTCAACCAGCGCGCCGGCATTGTCGCCTTCATCGGCATCGTCATTTTCAATGACATTGATGCCCATTTCCGAAAGCATCGACATCACATCTTCGATCTGTTCGGAAGACACCTGATCGGGCGGCAGGACCTGATTGAGCTGATCGTAGGTGATGTAGCCGCGTTCGCGGGCATCGGCGATCATCTTCTTGACCGCGGTCTGGCTCACATCGAGCGACTGATCACCGTCTTGCTCTTCGGTTTTCTGATCTTCGGTGTCTTTGGCGGCCATTGGCGCTCCTTCAGGGTCAGGCGAATCAGCGCGAATCATCTGCGCGAATCGATTAGGGATGTTTTATCGAATCATTTCGGCGAATCACAGTACCGGCAAAGGTTCAGGTTTTCTTCTTTACCCAGGCCGCCGCATCAATCAGCTTTTGCAATTGCGCCGACATCGCGGCGCGGTCTTCGCCAATGCCCTGCGCGTCATCCAGTTTCGAGCGGTCCGCCCGGTGGCGGGCCTCGGCGGCCTGCGACAGACGCCAGGTCAGACCTTCGTCGGCAAGGCCCGACATATCCTCCACCGCGTCCTCGATTTCCGATCTGGCACCACGGCGTGCCTCCAGCCGGGCCAGTTCTTCGGCAAGGCACATCATTGCCAATCCGGTATCGTCGCTATTGCGCACCGGCGGTGCAGTGCGGACATGGGCAAGCGCCAGCAGCTTTTCAAGATCATCGCCCGCCGCATCCTGCATTCTGGTGCGAAACTCTGCCGGGTCGTCCGGCGCTTCGTGGGAAGCAAGCAAAAGCGCATGGCGCATTCGGCCATGGCCGGGGCCATACATGCCAAGCTTTTCAAGCTGGCTTTCAAATCGTCCGATACAGGAAGGATGGGTAAAGCAGATAGCCAGAATCATTGCCTCGTGCAGATACTCCTCGACCTCCGGTCCGGTAGCCCCGGCCAGAAGCGAACTGCGCGTGGCAGAAAGCGACCCGGCGGGCGGCGGTTGCCAGCGCCCCTTGCCGACCCTGCCCGTGGGAGTTGGCGCACCCTTGGCAGGGGTGCGGTGTGCCCCGAACAACTCCCAGCGCAGGCGTTTGATCTCTTCTCCGTAATGGGCCCGGATCGACGGATCGGCGATGCGATTGATCGCCGCGCGCAGGGATTTGTCGAGGGCGGCCTTGCGTTCAGGGCTGTCGAAATTGCCCGCCTCGGTTTCACGCCGCCAGAGCAGGTTGACCATGGGTTCGGCACCGTCGAGCAGCTTTTTCAACGCGCCTGCCCCGCGCTGACGAATGATATCGTCAGGGTCCAGGCCTTCGGGCAGGATGACAAAGCGCAGCCCCTGCCCCGCCTCCAGCAGCGGCAGCGCCAGATCGACCAGCCGCATGGCGGCGCGAATACCGGCGGTGTCACCGTCAAGGGCGATGATCGGTTCATGATGAATGCGCCACATAAGCCGCAACTGTTCTTCGGTGATGGCGGTGCCCAAGGGGGCCACGGCAGCTTCGAACCCCGCCTCGACCAGCGCGATCACATCCATATAGCCTTCGGTGACGATCAACGGCTGGCCCTTGCCCGCCGCCTCACGGGCGGGGCCGTGGTTGTAAAGGCTGCGGCCCTTGTCGAAAAGTTCGGTTTCCGGCGAATTGAGATACTTTGCCCGTGCATTCGGGTCCATCGCCCGCCCGCCCAGGCCAATACAGCGGCCCCGAGCATCGCGGATGGGAAAGATGATCCGGTCGCGGAAACGGTCATAGGGGGTGCCGCCGCCATCGGGGCGCGCACAAAGGCCCGCATCGACGATCTGATCGGCGGCAATGCCTTTGGCTTGCAGTGCCGCAAAAAGCCCCTGTCGCTGGTCGGGGGCAAAACCAATCTCGAAGCGGTCTTGCGTCGCCTCAGCCAGTTTGCGACGGACCAGATAATCGCGTGCAGCCGCCCCGGCGGCGGTCTTGAGTTGCAATCGGAAATGCTGGACCGCCACGTCCATCACATCGGCAAGCTGGCGTCCCCGGTCGGCCCGCTCGGCGGCCTTGGGGTCTTGCGCAGGCATCTGCATCCCCGCTTCACGTGCGAGGATCTCAACCGCTTCCATGAAGCCCACATTTTCGGTTTCACGCACGAAGGAAACCGCGTCGCCCTTGGCGTGACAGCCAAAACAGTAGTAAAACCCCTTGCGATCATCGACATGAAAGCTCGCGGTCTTTTCCTGATGAAACGGGCATGGCGCCCAGAAGTCTCCCTTGCCCTGATTGGATTTGCGCGCATCCCACGTCACCTTGCGCCCGACCACATGGCTGAGCGAGGCGCGATTGCGCAATTCATCAAGGAAACCGGGGGGCAGACTCATGGGGTGAATATCGGGCCTTGGGGGTGGCATGTCCAGCGGACTGTACCCGGTCTGTGGCACGGGGTCGATCCGGCCAGCCCGGTGGTTTCGGCCCCCAAGACCTTCAGGCGGTATTGGCGCGCGCCGCGACCGACTTCATCGCCACCTCCAGCTCATGCACCGCCGAGTGCGCCATGGAGCGAAACACCATCAGATCAAACGCCTGCCCGCCGGTGCGGGCGATCAGCAGCATCATGTGGCCAAGAGAGGTGCGCGCAGCCTGGTCTTTACCAAAGCTGGACCGCGAAAGATCAACCGGCACCAATCGCGCCAGAACGGCCTCCGCATCGTTCCCTTCAATCCGCATACGCGCCCAGCCGTCACTCTGATCGCTCAACGCCGCAATCCCGTCCAGCCCTTCGGCTATTGCCCCGATCAACATGGCCTGACCGCGCCCAGACCACAGACAGGCAGTATCGTTCCTGGCCACCATGCACCCCGGCTTCGGCCAGCCGAGCCCGAGCGCCCTGAGCACCTTGGCCGCCGCCGTTTCCCGACCCTCGAACGGTGCCACCGAGGTGATGCGGGCAGGCGGCAATTCCCCAAGCGTCACACTGCCGATGGTGATCGGCAAGAGGCCATCGCACGGGGTCAGTTCCAAAAGGCTAGCCACGGGCGCGTCCTCCGTCAGAATCGAAAAACACCGGGTGGGTCACTTCCACCATCAGATCGGTTCCCCTCAGGGCGTCGACCAGGCGGATACGTTCGCCGTGCCGGGCGCGGCCATTCTTGAGAAACCCCAGACCAAGATGGCTTTTCAGCGTCGGTGAATGGCAGACCGAGGTGACATAGCCCTGATTTTTGGCGGCCACCGGATCATCGGCCGCGTTAAAAAGATGCGCACCTGCGTCAAAACTGCCCCCGGCCAGCCTGAGCCCGACAAGCTGTTCGCGCCCAGGCCCGGTCAGGCCGGGGCGCTGGCTGGCGGATTTGCCGATACAATCCTTCTTCTGGCTGACCATGCCTTCCAATCCGATATCATAGGCTGTCACACGACCGTGGATTTCGGCATGGGTGATGAAGCCCTTTTCGATCCGCAGCACATTCAGCGCCTCCATCCCATAAGCCCCGCCGCCGAGGTTTTCGGCCCGCGCCACCAGATCGCGAAACAGTGCCGCGCCAAAACGCGCGGGCACCGCGATCTCATAGCCCGTCTCGCCGGAAAACGAGATGCGGTAGAGCCGTGCATCCACGCCCATCACCCGCACTGGCGCACAGCCAAGGAAAGGCAGGTCGGCATCGTCGATCGGGCTTTCCAGCAACGAATTGAGCAAATCCCGCGCCCGCGGTCCGGCGACAGCGAACTGCGCCCAGTGTTCCGTGACCGAAATCATCCGCAGATCCCAATCGGCACAATGCGCCTGATGGACGAATTCCAGATGCCGCATCACCGGCCCCGCCGCCGCCGTTGTGGTGGTCATCAGATAATGACCGGCGGCCAGACAGGCAGTAGTGCCATCATCAAACACCATGCCGTCCTCGCGCAACATCAACCCATAGCGCACCCGCCCCGGTTTCAACGTCGAAAAGGTGTTGGTGTAAACGAAATCCAGAAACCGTGCCGCATCAGCACCTTGTATGTCGATCTTGCCAAGGGTGGAGACATCGCAAACGCCGACCTTTTCGCGAACCATCGCGATTTCGCGGTCGCAGGAGTCGCGCCATGTTGCTTCCCCCGGACGCGGGAAATAGGAAGGCCTGTACCAGAGCCCCGCCTCGATCATGGGTGCGCCACGCGCGACCGAAGCCTGATGCGAGGTCAAGAACCGCTGCGGGGCAAAACCGGCACCCTGCCCACCCGCCCCGAGTGCTGCGATTGAGACCGGCGTATAGGGCGGCCGGTAAGTGGTGGTGCCGGTGTCCGGAATGCCGCGCCCGGTAGCATCGGCCAGTACGGCGAGGGCCGCGACCGAAGAATTCTTGCCCTGATCGGGGGCCATGCCTTGGGTCGTGTAGCGTTTCATATGCTCGACCGAGGCAAGATTTTCCTGTGCCGCCAGTCGCACATCCTTGACCGTCACATCATTGGCCATATCAAGCCAGGCCCGACCCGGCGCACCCGCTACCTGCCAATAGGCGTGAATGCGGGTGGGCTGATCTTCGGCCTCGGGCAGTTGGGCAGGCCTAGCCTTGATCCCGAGAGCCTCGAGCGCCCCCAACGCCGCACGTTTTCCATCGGCCAGTGCCCCTGCCGTCGAAAAGATGCCCGCCGCCGCCCCGCAGGCCTCCAGCCCCGGCACCATGTCCGGTTTCGGGACAAAGGCCGCAATATCTTCGCGCCAGTCCGGGCGACCGTTCATGTGGCAGGTCAGGTGCAGCGCCGGGTTCCAACCGCCGGACACGGCCAGACAATCAGTGGCAATCTTTTCCTCGCCGCGATGCGAGGCGATGGTGATTTCGCGCAATCCCTTGCGGCCTTTGGTAGCAATGACCCGCGCCCCGGCGAAAACCGGAAAATCACCCGATGGGGTCACGTCAGCCCGCACATCAACCAGTGCCGCCACCTTTATACCAGCGGCGGTGAGGTCGCGCGCGGTGCGGTGCGCATCATCATTATTGCAAAAGACGCTGACCGACTGTCCCGCTACCACCCCCCAACGATTGAGATAGGCGCGTACCGCACCCGCCATCATGATGCCGGGACGGTCATTCATCGGAAAGGCGATCTGTCGCTCATGGGCACCTGCGGCCAGAACCGTACACTTGGCCACAATGCGCCAAAAACACTCTCGCGGCAAATCGGCGGGAGGCTTGGCCAGATGCTGGCCGACGCGTTCCAGCGCCCCAAAGGTGCCGCCGTCATAGGCCCCCGTCACGGTCGTACGGGGCATCAAACGAACATTCGGAAGGCTCTCCAACTCATTGATAACGCAGGAAACCCATTGCGGGCCATTCAGGTCATCCACCATCTCATCCTCGGCCAGAAGCCGCCCGCCAAACCGGCTGTCCTCCTCGGCCAGGATCACCTCCGCCCCCGCCCGCGCGGCGGTCAGCGCCGCCATCAGACCCGCTGGTCCAGAACCAATCACCAGCAGATCGCAAAAGGCCCAGGCCTTTTCATAACGGTCCTGATTGTGCAGCCCCGACAGCGCCCCAAGCCCTGCCGCCCGCCGGATCGCCGGTTCATAGAGTTTTTCCCAAAAGGCGCGCGGCCACATGAAGGTCTTGTAATAAAACCCGGCACTCAGGAAGGGCGACAAAAGGTCATTGACCGCCATCACGTCCAGCCCCAGCGATGGCCAGCAGTTCTGGCCGTAGGCTTCAAGCCCCGCATGGATTTCCTGCACCGTCGCGCGCACATTCGGCACCTGTGCCGCGCCCCTCCCCACCGTCACCAGCGCATTCGGCTCTTCTGACCCTGCGGCCATCACCCCACGCGGACGGTGATACTTGAACGACCGCCCCATCACCCGCACCCCATCGGCCAGCAGCGCCGAGGCAAGGGTGTCACCGGCAAATCCGGTATGGTCGCGCCCGTCAAACCGGAACCCCACCGGCGCGCCCCGATCAATCAGCCCCTTGCCCGCAATCCTCATGGTTTCTTCCCTTCGGAAATCGGCTTCTTCTTTGCTGAAATACTCCCCGCGGAGCGTCCCCCCCTCTCCCCCCGCGCCAAAAGTCGGGTCGACAGAACTGCATGGGTCACGGTATTGCGCGTCACCTCGATCCAGGCCGAACAGCCCATTTCGTGATACCACAGATCGCGCGTCTCGCCCGCCGGGTTGTCGCGCAGATGCAGATAGTCGTCCCAGGTCGCAGGGGCGGCGTTTTCCGCCGGACGGTCGGCATAGATCGCATCGCCGTAATAGTAAAACTCGCGCCGGTCGCGGGTGCCGCAAAGCGGACAGGTTATGCGCATGGGTAATCTCCGCTCAACCGGGATGCACCGCTACCTTTCCCTGAGCAGAAGGCAACGGCCAGCGGCCAATCCGGACCGCTGTCACAACTGGCACCCTCCCCCTTGTGGGAAGGGATGGGGAGGGGGGATCGGCGCATCATCGTCTCCTCAATGCAGGTTATGCTGGCTACCGGTGCCTTCTTCATCGAGAAGTTCGCCGGTGGCGAAACGATCAAGCCGGAACCGGCGCGCATAGTCATGGCTCTGATCCGTCGCCATCAGATGCGCCATGCACCAGCCCGAGGCAGGAACCGCCTTGAACCCCCCGTAATTCCAGCCACAATCGAGATAGAGCCCGTCGATATGGGTCTTGTCGATAATGGGCGAACCGTCCGGTGTCATGTCCATGATCCCGCCCCAGGATCGCAGCACGCGGGCCTTGCCGATCATCGGCATCAGCGTCATGCCCGCCTCCATCACATGTTCGACCATCGGCAGATTGCCGCGCTGCGCGTAGGAGGAGTAAAAATCCAGATCGCCGCCAAAGACCAGCCCGCCCTTGTCGGACTGGCTGATATAGAAATGACCCATGCCGAAGCTGACAACATGGTCGATGACCGGCTTCAACCCTTCGGTGACAAAGGCCTGCAAGACATGGCTTTCCACCGGCAGGCGCATCCCCGCCATCGCCGCCACCTGCCCCGAACGCCCCGCCACGATCATGCCGACCTTTTTGGCCCTTATCGGGCCGCGGGTGGTCTGCACGCCCGTGACCTTGCCATCCGTGATGTCGATGCCGGTGACTTCACAGTTCTGGATCAGATCGACGCCGCGCCGGTCGGCAGCCCGCGCATAGCCCCAGGCGACTGCATCGTGACGGGCGGTGCCGCCGCGCCGGTGCAACAGCCCGCCATAGATCGGAAAGCGGGTCTGGTCGAAATCGAGATAGGGCAGATAGCAGCGCACCCCTTCGCGGTTCAGGAGCTCGGCGTCATCACCCTGACTGATCATCGCATTGCCGCGCCGGGCAAAGGCGTCGCGCTGCCCATCGGAATGAAACAGGTTGATCAACCCGCGCTGCGAATGCATCACGTTATAGTTCAGATCGACTTCAAGTTCTTCCCATAACTTCAGGGAATGGCTGTAAAATTCCTGATTTCCCGGCAAAAAGTAATTGGCCCTGACAATGGTGGTGTTGCGCCCGACATTGCCACCGCCAAGATAGCCTTTTTCCAGCACCGCGATATTGGTCAGCCCATGGTTTTCGGCCAGATAATAGGCTGTCGACAGCCCATGACCACCACCGCCGATGATTATCGCATCATAGTCCGCCTTCGGCTCAGGGCTGCGCCATGCCGGTTTCCAGCCCTTGTTGCCAAACAGCCCCTCGGTGATGACTCTTAGCCCGGAATAGTGCAATTGGCCGATCTCCCTTTTGCGATCAGACTGAAACGGAAGTCGCCGACATTTTCAATAGCTGGCCCGCAAATCCGCGCCTGTTTGCGACTGCCACCTGACGTTTATGACCGACTGCGCCGCGCCAAATTTACTTTTTCAGCCATTCCCAAGGCCGGGTGAATTCGCCCAGCTTGCGGCCCAGCGCGGCCTCATCCACGTCACCGGTTTTTTCAAGCTGTGCCACCAGCCCACGCTTTTTGTCTTCGACGACGGAGGCAACCCGCACCGCAAAGCCGGCTTCGGCGAGTGCCGCATCATAGACCCGCGCAATGGCGCGTTTTCTCAGGTCGGGTTTGAATATCTTGCCGACGGCGGTTTTGGGCAATGCGTCCAGAACCTCGATATGTTTGGGGATTGCGGCGCGCTCGGCAATATGCGCCTTGGCATAGTCCATCAGTTCGTTGACACTTACCGTCGCGTCCTTGACCAGTTCGACATAGGCGCAAGGCAACTCGCCCGCAAAACTATCAGGCTGGCCGATGGCCCCGACAAGGGCCACCTCCGGGTGGCGCATCAACGCTTCTTCGATCTCGGCCGGGTCGATATTGTGGCCACCGCGGATGATCAGATCCTTGGCTCGCCCGGTGATCCACAGATAGCCATCGCTGTCAATCCGCCCCAGATCGCCGGTACGCAAAAACCGGCCACCTGCAAACAGCCCGTCATTCTTGGCCACTTCCGTATAGGTGGACCCTTCAAAGACCCCCGGATTGGCAACGCAAATCTCGCCCACCTCGTCCACAGCGCATTCCTTGGTAATCTCGCCCGACGCATCGGCATGCAGAATGCGCACCTCGGAATAGGGCAAGGGGATGCCGACAGACCCCACCTTCTTTTCGCCCTGCGGCGGATTGAGCGACACAAGGCAGGTCGCCTCGGTCAGCCCGTAACCTTCCAGTATCTGCACACCCGTGGCGGCTTCGAACCGTTTGAACAGTTCGACCGGCAAGGGCGCCGAGCCCGAGATCGCGGATTTCAGCGTCGAGACATCGGCATCGACCGGGCGCTGCATCAGCGCGGCGATGGCCGTGGGCACAGTGATGAGGAATGTTACCCCCCAGCGCTCGATCAATTTCCAGAAATTGTCGAATACCCCCTCGCCCCGATACCCGGCGGGTGTGGGCAGCACCATATGCGCGCCCGAGGCGATGCAGGACATGAAAACCGGATAGGCCGCCAGAACGTGGAACAATGGCAAGGGGCAGATCAGCACATCCTTTTCATCGAAAAGCAGTGTCCCTCCCTGCCAGCCATTATAGATCATCCCGGAATATTTGTGCTGGGCGACCTTGGGCATACCGGTGGTGCCGCCGGTATGGAAATAGGCGGCGACACGGTCGGTCTTGCTATCATCAAAGGCCAGCCGGTCGCCGGGCATCTTGCGGCATTCGGCATTGAAGGATTTGACATCGGCCCTGTGGCCAGCCGGATTTTTGGGCCGGATCAGCGGCACGATCCAGCTTTTGGGCGGCGTCAGATAGCGGTTGAGGTCAACCTCGAGCACGGTGGTCACCTTGGGGGCGTGTTTCACCGCCTCTGCGGCCTTTTGCGCCACATCCGTCTTGGGGAATGATTTCAGCGTGACCAGCACCTTGGCCCCGGTTTCGCGCAGGATGGCACTGATCTGTTCAGGTTCCAGCAGCGGATTGATCGGGTTGACGATGCCTGCCACCATTCCCCCCAGCAAAGTGACCGCGGTCTCAATGGAATTGGGCAGAAGGAACGCCACCACATCTTTTTCGCCAACCCCGAGGCTACGAAAAAGATTGGCCGCACGGGTCACGCGCCGGTGAAGTTCAGACCAGTCGAGGGTTTCGGCCTTGTCCCCCGGACCGGACAAAATCTGAAAGCTGACCCCGTTGCGGCTGGCGTGCTTGTCGCGTGTACGGGTCAGGAACTGGTACATCGTGACCGGCAGGTCGCGTTTTTCATAAGGCATTTCTGCCTCGATCGCATTGCGGTCCTGGACGCTGCCGAGCGTGGCCATGGTTACCTCCCGTTGCCGATCCTGTGCCGGACCTTTTATACCAACATGGGAAGAAACCAGTGTTCTGGCAAGCGTGACGTTGCACTCAAACCCCAGGCACAAACACAAAGGATGCCCGCAGCACCCTTTTCCGATTGATTGGGGCACCCGCCTGTCAGGCGGCGTCCGTGCCATGGGCAAATTGCAGACGGGCCAGACGCGCATAAAGCCCGTCTTCGGCCACAAGCGCCTCATGGGTACCGGTGGCGGCAATACGACCGTGATCGAAGACCACGATCCGGTCAGCCTTTTTCACCGTGGCCAGCCGGTGTGCAATGACCAGTGTCGTGCGGCCTTGGGCCAGCGCATCGACCGCCTGCTGAACGGCGCGTTCGCTTTCGGCATCAAGTGCTGATGTCGCCTCGTCCAGCAGCAGGATCGGCGCGTCGCGCAGAATCGCACGGGCGATGGCGATGCGCTGCTTTTGTCCACCCGAAAGCATGACACCGCGTTCGCCAACATAGCTGTCATAGCCTTGCGGCAACGCCACAAGAAACTCATGCGCGGCAGCGGCGCGGGCGGCGGCCTCCACCTCGGCGTCGCTCGCCTCGGGCCGCCCGAAGCGGATGTTTTCGCGGGCTGTGGCCGCAAAAATCACCGGATCCTGCGGCACCAGAGAAATGGCGCGGCGGAAGTCGGATCGCGCCATATCCGGCAGGGCGATGCCGTCGATCAGGATACGGCCGGAATCGGGATCGTAGAAGCGCTGGATCAACTGGATGATGGTGGTCTTTCCCGCTCCCGAAGGGCCGACAAGGGCCACGGTTTCGCCGGGCTCCACAGTCAGGTCAATCCCGGCCAATGCCGAGACCTGCGGACGTGCCGGATAGTGGAAGGTAACATTCTCGAACCGGATAGCACCCTTGGCCGGGCGTGGCAGGGCGACAGGTTTTTCAGGCTCGGCCACCGTATCCGTTGTCGCCAGCAATTCCGCCAGCCTTTCGGTCGCCCCGGCTGCACGCTGCAATTCGCCCCAGATTTCCGACAGCGCAGCCACGGCCCCGGCGGTCAGGATGGCGTAGATGACAAATTGAACAAGTTCACCGGGGGTCATGGCCTCTGCCCTGACATCGCGGGCCCCGACCCAGAGCACACCGACAACACCGGCAAAGACCAGAAAGATCACGATCACGGTCATCACCGCCCGTGTGGTGATGCGCTTTTTGGCCGACAAAAAGGCCTTTTCTGTCACGCTGGCAAAATCAGCGCGGGTTTCAGCCTCATGGGTAAAGGCCTGCACCGTCTGGACCGAGGTCAGCACCTCGGACGCCGTCCCGGACGAGGCCGCGATCCAGTCCTGGTTTTCGCGGCTCAGGCCGCGCAGACGCCGCCCCAATGTCAGGATCGGCACAATGACGGCGGGCACGATCAGCAGCACAAGCCCCGTCAGTTTCGCGGATGTCAGCAGCATCAGCACCATGCCACCGATCAGGATCAAAAGATTGCGTAGCGCGATCGAGACCGAGGAACCGATCACCGACAGGATCAGTGTTGTATCGGTGGTGATGCGGCTGACTACTTCGCCGGTCATGATGTTTTCAAAAAACGCCGGACTCATGCCGATTACCCGGTCAAAGACCGCGCGACGAATGTCGGCCACGACCCTTTCGCCGAGGCGGGTCACAAGATAGTAGCGCGCACCGGTGCCAAGCGCCAAAAGCGCCGCGATGCCCAAGGCGGCGGCAAAATAGCTGTCCAGCAATTCGGCACCATCGTTGAACCCGTCAACCACGCGGCGCACCGCCAAGGGCAGCATCAGCGAGACAGACGCCGTCAGCACCAGCGCTATCCCGGCAAAGATGACCAGACGCCGGTAAGGCAGGACAAAAGGCCAGAGCCCGACCAGGGCTCCTACCCGTTTTGATGTCGCGCGATTTTCGCTTGTCGCCTCGGGCTGTCGTGCCATGCCGTCTCCTGCCGTTGTTGCGCCGGGTTTAGGCGCACTGGTCCAAAGGGGCAAGCGGCGGGATCGTCGCAGGTATCTCACCGCCACTGGTCATTCGGTGCCACCCAACAAGAGGCGCGTCAGGTGCCGCGATACTTCCAGCAGAGGGTTCTTCAGGGTCACGGTGCCGTCAATCGATATCCGTTGCGTCGGCGCACGAAAAGCAACCGAGACGACAAACTTTGGGCCCTGTCACAGACCGGCACCGCTTGGGCAATCATCTCATCGCGAAAATCCTCACGATCGAAAGCGAAACCCGTCTTGGCGATATGGCTAGCTCGACCAGCAGGGCCGCAGGGTCGGTGATGGCCTTGGAGGTCGACCGTTCCAAACGCATGTCCTGGACGCGGCGGGAGCGTTTTACCAAAAAAGTTTTTATTTCCCGGATGGCGATGTTTTTCGCTTGCGCCACGCCGGGTCGATCAGGAAGGTGTCGGTTATTTCCTCCAGGCAACGCACAGGGTCCATCGATGCAGTTCTGCCGTCGCTGTCTTCACCCCGCCAGGGCCCGTCCCAAACTGACGATTTTTGGCAAGACCGCGCGGCACGAAGTGAACCTATCCGCCGGTGCGCTGGCCTCGTCGCAACTGACGATGGCGTCGGGCAATACCAACGCTCTGACCATCATGATAGGTGAAGAGGCACCTGGCAAGATACCGGAGAATGCGTTTTGATTCTGGACCAACTGTTCGATTTTTCGCAGATCGTCGTCGCCGACCTGATCCTGTCGGGCGACAATGCGCTGATCATCGGCATGGCGGCGGCAGGCCTGTCGCCAGAACTGCGCAAGAAGGCGATCCTTTACGGCATGGTCATCGCCGCCGCACTGCGGATTGTCTTTGCTGTTGCCGCTACCAAACTGCTGGACCTACCCGGCATATTGTTCTTGGGGGGGCTTTTGCTGTTCTGGGTGTGCTGGCGGCTTTATCAGGAAATACGCACCAAGGTCGATGAAGAGGCGCTTGCCGCCATGACGACCGCCGACAATCCGGGTGCGGGCTATACCGGGCCGCCACGGCGCACAATGGCCTCGGCGCTGTTGTCGATCACCATTGCCGATATATCGATGTCGCTCGACAATGTTCTGGCGGTCGCGGCCATTGCCGATGGCAACACCCGGATGCTGGTCTTCGGACTTGGCCTCGCGATCCTGCTGATGGCCTTTGCGGCCACGCTGATCATGAAACTGCTCACGCGGTATCCGTGGATTTCGTGGCTGGGTCTGATGGTGCTGGTTTATGTCGCAGGCGAGATGCTGTTTCGTGGCGTGTTCGATATCCACCACGGGATCGGACCGCTGCTGGGGCTGGTCGAAGGATTGGATTTAGGCAACGGACATTGACGAATTCGCGTGCGCCACAAGGCGGATAGAATGCCAAGACCCAATAACACGCCGCTTGCCTCTTTCATCGCGGTGCCGGGAAAGGCGTGACACCTGAATGGTATCTGAAGGACAATTATTATCTGGGGATGAGTGATTCATGGCCATCGGCTGATCGGCTTGGCACTGGTATTCTTCCTGCCGACAAACGCCATCTGGTTGCCAGACGACATCTACGGCACCTGAATGATCTGCTGATCAAACGCCATGACAAAAAGCCGCCGCCTGACGGCAATGTCCAGCGTAATCAGATAGCGTCGTCGATCAACTGATCCATGTTCAGCGATGGTTGCGAACACCCCGCCTCGCCAATAACCTTGGCGGGCACCCCCGCGACGGTCGTACAGCGCGGCACATCATGCAGCACGACCGAACCCGCCGCGATGCGCGAACATTCGCCCACCTTGATATTACCAAGTATTTTTGTCCCGGCCCCGATCAGGACGCCATTGCCGATCTTCGGGTGACGGTCGCCATTGGCCTTGCCAGTCCCACCCAGCGTCACCGAATGCAGCATTGACACATTGTCGCCGACGACCGCCGTTTCCCCGATCACGATGGAATGAGCATGGTCGATCATGATGCCTTTGCCGACGACCGCACCTGGATGGATGTCGACACCAAAGGCCTCGCTCACCCGCATCTGCACGAAATAGGCCATGTCCCGGCGACCCTTCTGCCAAAGCCAATGGCCAATGCGGTAGGCCTGAATCGCCTGAAACCCTTTGAAGAAAAGCACCGGTTGCAAGAACCGATGGCAAGCCGGGTCACGTTCATAGACGGCCACGACGTCCGCCCGCGCAGCTTGGCCCAGTTGAGGATCATCGGTGTATGCCTCATCGGCAATTTCCCGCAAAATCTGCTCGCTCATCTCGCCCGAGGCGAGTTTCAGCGAAAAACGGTAGGAAAGTGCCCGTTCCAGCGTCGCATGATGCAACAACCCTGAATGGATGAACCCGCCCAGCAAAGGCTCATCGCGCACTGCTGCCCGGGCTTCTTCGCAAATATGCGACCAGACCGGATCTACTTCGGCGACTCTCGGTCTTGTTTCAGCCATGACAAATCCTTCCGACGTCTTTCCATATTCTAACAGATAGGAAATCCGGGCGAAACCGGAAGACGAACGCAAGAAGAAGTTATTTGGAATTTGCCCGCTGCCGCCAGAATAACAAGGTTTCTATAACGGTTGCGATCGTTTCAAGATATTCTGAATCGGAAAGAAACGGCTCTGAATGGGCGGCTTGACCCTGCCGGGCCGCCCCCATCAGTGTCCCGTCGCCCCACATTGGGTGGGCGCGTCCGGTACGTTTTCTGTAGATATCTGCCGTATGTGCCTGTTCGAGCAACCGCAGGATAAAGGCACATCGACCATCCTCTGCAATGCCTCTGGCTACGCAGGCAGCGGCGACAACATCCCCATGTGTTACGGTCCGCATCACTCATGCGTCCGGCAGGGCAATTTCCATATAGTGAACCGCAATCCTCACTGTGCCACCGGCAAAAACGCCACCCACCGCATCCAACTGAAGAACTTCGGGCGCATAAAAGGCCGTTGGTTGCCCCAGAACCCCCCTCGCCCAAGCCCCGACTCCCAATCCTAGCCCCGACCCGAACCTGCCAACCGCACCCGGATTCCCCAGCGCCCAACTGGACAACGTTCCAGTAATGGCGGTGATGACGCGGGCCGTAACCCCGATGACGACCGCATTTGCCGGGATCAGTGCCGACGTGGTCGATACTGCACCCGCAGCGACAACATGATCGGCTTCGGCAACACCAAAAGAAAGCCCTGCATTGAACGGCGACAATGTCACCATGCCGTCGCGCCAAGCCGTACCATCATACATCGCACTTACGCCCCGATCAAAAACAACCGCCTGCCACCCCCTTTGCGGCACCACAAAGTCCCACCCGCCATTGCTTCCAATGGCAATTTCACCGTCATGCCCTGACCATTCGTTGACACCACCGAAGGGCACACCATAACACGCTCCGTCAATCACACCGGCAGGCGGCGTCGTCTGGTCGGTAGACAACAGCGTGAGTTGTACAATTCCATCCAGCCGTGTCAGGGCTTCATTTACGGTGACGTGTTTTTGCGCCTGTGCGGGCTGCAAAAGCGGAAGACTTAAACGGCTGGTGTTAGACATTGATCATGATCCTCGCAAAGGGTCCTGGGCCGAAGACATCCGACATTTGGGCCACGTGAATTTCGAATGGCAGCGCGATGGCATCTGCCGTTTGCTGGGCATCTGTGTAGGTCCAGTACGGTTGCGCCAGCGATACCTCGCGCAACACCGCCCCTGCCTGAACGACGCGCAGCAGATAAATTTCTTGGCTTTCTCCCAAAGGCACCTCAAGTGACGACCAGCTATCCCCGTCGATCCGCGTTCGCCGGATCCAGGTCAGGGAAATATCCCCGGCGATCTTCCGGTTTGCGCGCAAATGAACCGGTGAAATCGGTCGAAGCCCGATCCCCGAAAACGCTTCAATTTGATGAAGGTATGATGGGTCATCATAGCCACGCTGCGACGGACCGATGCGGTAATGACGCGCCAAATCCCGCTCCGACGTGGATAGTGATATCTGCTTTGCTGCCCCGTTCATCAACACGACATAGCTGTCCACCGGCCACTGCTGCGGAGCCACTGCGTCAGTCCCCGCCTGGCCCCGCAACCGCAACGACAGATCATAGGTAAAAGGTGCGACCAGTGCCGCAGTGGCAAATTGGAAAAGCTCCCAATTGTCCGATGACCCATCACCGATTGCCATGAGGTTGGCGCCGTTCAAAAGTTGGTCCTCACCGACCGAGATCAAAGCGCCGCGCGCCAGCTTGATCCGCAACGGCGCTCCCCGGTCCCAGATGCCCGGCACGGCTTTGTCCAGCACAGTTTGGCTCTGGCCAATGACAGAACTGGCCTGAACGAGGCTGTTAAGCCGATACCCTGCATCCTGATCCGATGAGTAAAGCGCGACTGACCCAGGCCAGGGGGTTGCCGTTACCGCAAGATGCGGCTGATGCGGCACTTCCTGCCCAGACATCAACGGCAAATCCATGAACAATGGAAAAACCGGCACTGGCGGGGCGAAATCGCGCGGCGTCACCCGCTCCTCAGCTTCGTCAGACGGCTCGTATACCGCCGGTTCCACACGAACCGCTTCGACGGAAATGGCACCCGCCTGTTCCAGCCGATCTATGCGAAAACGCCCCGCCGATCCGCCCTCGCCCAGTGCCACAACGTCACCCGCCCCAAGATGCCCCAGCGACGGCGGCAGCGAAAATCGCGCGCCGTCACGGGCAATACGCGACTCGCTCAGCCACCGTTCCACAATCCGCTGGCCCTCCGACCGGGTCAGCGCCAGTGCCAATTCGGACTGCGCCACCCCCACCGTCTTTTCATCCGGGAAAATCGCCTCAACGGTACGCGCCTCATATGAGCCTTCGGATTCCACATAGCTCAGACGAATGCGCCCGGCGATTTCGGCATCTGTGGCGCGCGTCGTCTCAACCCAACCCTCGGACTGATCCCCGACCGCAAGCTGATTGTTGCCAATGGCCACATCGGCAATCCCGTCGCGCATCTGGAAAACCAGAACACCGTTTCTCTCCAGCACTTCAAATCCATAGGCAATCATCAGCGGCTGCAATGCCGCGCGCGCGGTGCCGTTGTCCGACACTGAATATCCCCGGACAATTCCAAAAAGTCCCGACACATCAATGTCGATCATTCCCGCACGCGCGCATATTTCGGCCACAACGGTCGCAAGGGGCTGCGCTGTGGCCCGACCGCTAACCCAGTGCCCGCGCGGGTAGTTTGCCGCGTCAGACCACAGATCGGAATTGTTGGGAAACTGCGGAAAGGGCCGCGCGTCCCAAGCCCAGACATGGGCGCGGTCCATGTCGATCATCGGCCCGGCATAAACTGTCGACTGCGGATTATTCATTTCGTTGCGCCAATAATCGATCACCGCCCGCAAATACTGCATCTGCACCAGATCATCGCGGCGCCCGTCCGAATAGGCAGGCAACACCGATTCCGATGATTTCGGATCCAAGAATTTGTTCGGCTCGTTGCTGCCTTTGTCGATGGCCGCGCATCCGAATTCATCCACCCAGGCCGCATCAAACTGCGGCCCCCGCAGACTTTCGGGCTCATGGGCGGAAAACACCTGCGCCACTGCGCCATTGGGCCAAACCAACCGCTTGCGGCCCGCTTCCCAGACCGGCCTTCTGTCAGGGGGGGAACAGGCCAGAACGCCGCTCTGACCAAAGACCATCACTTCGCGCACCTGCTCGATCGTTTCGCCGACCAGCGCCACCTGCCGGGCCGTTCCATGATCAAGCGGCCTGGCCCCTTCGACCTGGGCGCGAACCCATTCGGCCCCGGCGCGGGTTTTCCCTGCCCCGCGCCCGCCCATGATCGTCCAGGTTTTCCACGACCCCTCAGGGGCCAATTGATGCGGCAATGCCCAGAACTCGAAAAGCCAGGGCAATGCCATCAAAGCCTCGTCGCTCAGACCGGCAAGAAACTCGTCAACGGTCTCCGGCCTCGCGCAGGCAAGCCAGGCGGCGGCCGATTTCAGTTCGTGCGGCGTCGAAGTCGAGCGCGTAGTCGTAAACGACACCGGCTTTTTCTTTATCGAACTTGGCAAGTTTGGTCCTTTCTTCGACGGCAAGCTGAAATGCCATGCGCAAATCCTTCAAGGATCTGGTCACATTCTTCAGATTATCGAACTCACCCTGTTTGATTTTTTCAGTCGCGTCGGAAATTTCCGTGGCGATGACGAAATACAGATCATCCGTTTGCTGGATCAGTGTCTTTATTGATGGCTCTTCAACTGTAACTCTCGCTGTCATCAACTATGCGCCCGCCTCTCATGCCAATCCGCACGAGCGAAATGAAAAAGCGGCTCCGGGGTTACCCCAAAGCCGCTTGCCCACTTCTTCTAGCATGTCCGAAGGTATAGCCTGGACCGTTCGCCAAGTCAAGAAAAAACGTCTTAACTCAAATACTTACCGGTCTCTCCGGCAATCTTTTGTTAACCCGGCACCACATCAGTTCGCCGTGCCTTGCTGTTCAGCCTCCAGCGCCCGCCACTTGGCCACATTGTCATTATGCTCGGCAAGTGTCTTGGCAAAGGCATGTCCGCCTGTCCCGTCCGCCACGAAGAACAGGAAATCCGTCGCCTCGGGGTTCAGTGCTGCTGCAATGCTATCGCTGCCCGGATTGGCAATCGGTGTCGGTGGCAACCCGTCGATCACGTAAGTGTTGTAGGGTGTGCGCCCCCGCAACTCGCTTTGCCGCAATCCCCGGCCAAGCACACCCTGTCCCTTGGTCAGGCCATAAATGACTGTCGGGTCTGTCTGCAATTTCATCCCCTGTTGCAAACGATTGATGAAAACACTCGCCACCCGAGGCCGCTCTTCGGGCAGGCCCGTTTCCTTTTCCACGATCGAGGCCATGATCAACGCTTCCTCAGGCGAAACATAGGGCAAACCATCGGCGCGGCTGGCCCACAAGTCATCCAGAATGGCTGTCTGGCGGGCCTGCATCTGGCCCAGCAATTCCGAACGGCTCAGACCGCGCGTCACTTCATAACTGTCCGGTGCCAGCATCCCTTCCGGCGGCACCGTGTTGATTTCACCGTCCAGAAACTCCGCCCGCTTGAGCGCCTCCACCACCTGCCAGCTCGTGACCCCTTCTGCCAGCGTCACGCGAAACCGCACATCTATGTCTTGGGCAATATCCACATAGGCTGGTGGGGCAGCTTCCTCCGCCGGGACGAATTTCGCCATTTCGACATAGCGATTGGTTGCCGGATCAAGCTCGCGCACCAGAACCTCTGCGTCCTGCACCCCGATCCGGTAATTGACTTCCGTGCCGCAGGTCGATTGCCCGCTCTTGGTAATCGCGTCAACGATCTCGGCCATCGAAGCATTCGGCGCGATCAGAAATGATCCCGCCTTGATCGAACTTGCCTTGCCCTCGTAGTCGGCCCCTACCTTGAGGATGTAGCTCGACCCGATCGCACCCCGGCCGGACAGGTCGCTGGCCACCGACTTGAGGCTCGCACCTTTCTTGACCTGAAAGCAGATCGGCTCGCCCAGTGGACCCGGCCCGGAATACTGACGTTGCCCCCATGCGACCACGCCTGCCACTGCCACCAGCAGCAAAATCGAAATCGTCAGAAAGTTTGACGCGATATGGCGCCACATCAGTCCATCACCCGCCCCAGCACCAGCGACGCATTGGTGCCGCCAAAGCCAAAACTGTTGGACAGCGCGATATCAATCTTCCGCTTCACTGCCTTGTTGGGTGCCAGGTCAAGCTTTGGCGTGACAGCGGGGCTATCAAGGTTGATCGTCGGCGGCGCCACCTGATCGCGAATCGCCAGCACACAGAAAATCGCTTCGACTGCCCCCGCGGCCCCCAAGAGATGCCCGACAGAAGACTTGGTCGACGACATCGTCGCCCCCGCCGCCGCATCCCCCATCAGCCGCTCCACCGCGCCCAGTTCGATGGTATCGGCCATCGTCGATGTCCCATGGGCGTTGATGTAATCGACCTGGGCAGGCTCCAGCCCCGCCCGCTTCAATGCGGCCGCCATACTGCGATACCCCCCATCGCCATCCTCGGAAGGGGCGGTGATGTGATAGGCATCGCCCGACATTCCATAGCCCAGCACTTCGGCATAGATTTTCGCGCCGCGCGCCTTGGCATGCTCATATTCTTCCAGCACGACCACGCCCGCGCCTTCGCCCATGACAAATCCGTCGCGATCCGCGTCATAGGGGCGGCTGGCCTTGGTGGGGTCGTCGGCCCGCTTGGTCGACAGTGCTTTGCAGGCATTGAATCCGGCAATCCCGATCTCTGATATCGGGCTTTCCGCCCCCCCCGCGATCATGACATCGGCATCGCCCCACTGGATCAGCCGCGCCGCATCGCCAATCGCATGGGCCCCTGTCGAACAGGCTGTTACGACAGCATGGTTAGGCCCCTTGAACCCGAACCGGATCGACACCTGCCCCGACACCAGATTGATCAGCGCACCCGGAATGAAGAACGGCGAAACCCGCTTTGGTCCCTTCTCCTTGATCAGCACCGCGGTTTCGGCGATCGAACTCAATCCGCCGATCCCCGATCCGATCATCACACCGGTCCGCAACCGGCTCTCTTCATCCTCAGGTTCCCACCCGGCATCGCGCACCGCCATGGTCGCAGCCGCCATCCCGTAAAGGATAAAGTCATCGACCTTGCGCCGGTCCTTCGGTTCCATCCAGTCATCGGCATTGAAACTGCCATCCGAGCCATCGCCAACCGGGATCTCACAGGCATAATTCGTCACCACATTGGCCGTATCGAACCGGGTTATGGGTCCGGCCCCCGAATGTCCGGCTATCAGGCGCGCCCAGGTTTCTTCGACACCGCAAGCCAGCGGCGTTACCATCCCCAGACCAGTGACAACCACTCGACGCATTGATGCCCCCCAAACGTTTTTCTTTGTCAGCTTTGGTTGATACACGCCCACTCAAAGCCGCGCAACACAGCAGCACCCTTTGGCGGAAAGTTGCCTTGCGGCGGCTGGCCTCCAATCCGATTTGGACGGGTGGCAACCAGTACCAGGCTAAACCTCCCGCGCCATCAGCACCACACGGTCGCCAGGCTGGATTTCGGCCTTGCGCATCGCCTTGTATCCCATGTCGCGCGCAAGCTTCAGCGAAACCTCATGGCCGTCGGAAATCATCACGTGACTGCGCCCCCCAAATTCCTGCACGTCAAACCATTGATGCGCGGCAATCACCGCCTCGCGACCATAACCCTGACCATGAAATGCCGTGCCGATGACCCAGCCCGCCTCGGGGGCCGCATCGAAATCGGCACCGACCCCGCGCAGCGCTTTGAAAAACCCTGTCTGCCCCAGAAAAATCCCGTCGCTTCTGCGGGTAATGGCCCATTGGCCATACCCCTCGATCATCCAGTGGCCCGCAATGCTCAAGAACCGCCCCCAGCTTTCGCTTTCCGACCGCGCCGCCCCACCGATGAACCGGACAACCTCCGGCTCCCGCCAGATCAAAGCGAAAGCCGGGAAATCCGCCCGCTCCATACCCCGCAGAATCAGCCGATCGGTGATAATCCTCGGAATCATGCCTGGCCCCCATGCAGCGCACCAAAAAAAACGGTGCCCCGATAGGGCACCGTCAATCATTCAGCAATGCCCGGATTTCAGGCTGCTTCGGAAATGAACTTCACGGCGTCGCCAAAAGTCTGAATGGTCTCGGCTGCGTCATCGGGAATTTCAATCCCGAACTCTTCCTCGAAAGCCATCACCAGTTCCACGGTATCCAGGCTGTCGGCCCCCAGATCATCAATGAACGAGGCGGTCGGGGTGACCTTGTCCTCTTCCACGCCCAGATGCTCGACGACAATCTTCTTTACGCGATCAGCGATGTCGCTCATGTCAATTCCTCATGTTGGCGGGTCTACCCCGCTCACTGGTCCCTTGCTCTATGCGAGCGGCTCATGGCCCCGCTTCCGCAAGGCCGCCGGATGTGCAATGCACCCCACCGGCAGGTCAGCGCCGCCTATAGCACAGTCTAGACCTTAGGCAAACGCTTTCGCAAGCGCCCAAATGGCGGCGCATCACACCATGTTCATGCCGCCGTTGACATGCAATGTGGCACCGGTGACATACCCGGCTTCCGAACTGGCGAGGTAAAGCGTTGCGGCCGCAATTTCCCCTGCCGTCCCCATCCGCCCCGCCGGTATCTGCGTCAAAATCCGTCCCGTCTGGTCGTCATTCAGCTTTTCCGTCATCGCCGTCGCGATGAAACCCGGTGCCACGCAATTGACGGTGATGCCCCGGCTTGCCACTTCATAGGCCAGTGATTTTGACATGCCTGTCAGCCCCGCCTTGGCGGCGGCATAATTGCCCTGACCGGGATTTCCGGTCGTTCCGACAATCGAGGTGATGTTCACAATCCGCCCCCAGCGCGCCTTCATCATGCCCCGTAAGACCCCCCGACAAAGGCGAAAGCTCGAGGTCAGGTTGACGTCAAGCACCGATTGCCATTCTTCATCCGACATTCGCATGAACAGGTTGTCGCGGGTGATGCCCGCGTTGTTGATCAGAATATCAACCGACCCCATGGCCGCAACCGCAGCCTTCGGCAAGGCCTCGACAGAGGCGGCCAGCGACAGATCGCAGGGCAGGACATGCGTGCGCGCACCCAGCTCGGCGGCCAAAGCCTCCAGTGGCGCAACCCGCGTCCCGGACAAGGCCACCGTCACACCGGCACCATGCAGCGCCTCGGCGATCGCGCCGCCGATCCCGCCG
>JBATDH010000152.1:0-6912 GCA_049663365.1 Albidovulum sp.
GCCGGGCAGGGTTTCGACGGCCAGACACAGACCCTGCGCCACCACCGCCCCCTGCCCGATATCGGCGACCCCGAGGCTGGCAACGATGTCGGCGGCACGGGCCGTGTCATTCCTGTCGGCCTCTGACGGCGTTCCGGCCAACACCCCCGGCCCCGGCACCAGATCGGGCACCACGGCATCGACGCCCACAACGCCAATGTCCCATTCCTCGAAAATCGCGATCACGTCGCGCAGCGCAGCGTCGTCGCCCGACTGCATGGCGCCAAGCAGGCGCGGCACCAGCGTGGCGGTCTTGGCATCGAACAGCTCCGGCTCCAGAAGCGGGCGGCGCATGGCCCCGGCAAAGATCACCCGGCCCACGCCGCTTTCCACCAGGTGATCGAGACACGGCACCAACCGTTCGATGCGAAAGCGGATCCTGTCCATGTCAGGAATGTCCGACGGGCATCCCGCCATCTCGGCCAAAAGGAAATCCTGTCCCTCAGCACGCAACCGCGCCGCCAGAAACACCGGCAAGACCCCCTGCCCGGCTATGATCGCTGTGCGGATCATCGCGGCGTCAGGTATGAGCGATCCGACGGTCCGAGAATGAAATCCAGAACTTCGCGCACCAACGGGCCATTGTCATCCTGTTGCGCGCGACTGCGGGCGGAGTCGCGGAAACTGCCCGCGCCAAGCGCTGCGTAAAGATCGCGCAGCGCGGTGATGTCGGCCTTGGCCACACCGCGTCGCTTCAGCCCGACCAGGTTCAGCCCGTCAAGCGCGCCGCGCGGTCCTTGCACCAACCCGTGCGGGATCACATCCGCCGTCACCATCGTCACCGCCCCGATCATCGCCCCGTGGCCGATGCGCACGAATTGATGCACCCCCGAAAGCCCGCCGACGATCACCTCATCCTCAAGCACGCAATGCCCGGCAAGCGCGGCATTATTGACCAGAATGACATTGTTACCGATCTGACAGTCATGCGCGACATGCGCACCCGCCATGATCAGGCAGTCGTCGCCGATCTTCGTCACCCCGCCACCACCGCCAGTACCAGTGTTAATCGTCACATGTTCGCGGACCCGGTTGCGGGCGCCGATAACGAGTTGGGTTTTCTCGCCCCTGAACTTCAAATCCTGCGGAATTTCACCCAGCACGGCAAAAGGAAACACCACGGTGTCGTCGCCGATTTCCGTGCACCCGGTGACAACCGCATGGTTCTTGATCTCGACCCGCGCCGCCAGCCGGACCGATGCGCCGATGAGCGCGAACGGACCAATGACGCAACCCGCACCGATTTCGGCACCCGGCTCCACATGGGCCTTATCGTGAATTTGCGCCGAAGCGTGAATGGCCATCTCAGTCCCGCAGGTCCATCATCGCCGTGACCTCGGCCTCGCAGGCAAGCTGGTCACCGACCATCGCCCGCCCGTGGAATTTCCAGATCTTGCCGCCACCGCGCTTGACCGTCATATGCAGCTCCAGCACATCGCCCGGCACCACCATGCGGCGGAACTTGCAGCCTTCGATCGACAGGAAATAGGTCAAGAGATCGCGCCCCACGACATCCATGGAGATACCCACAAGCACGGCGGCCGATTGCGCCATCGCCTCGACGATGGTGACCCCCGGCATGATCGGCATGGCCGGGAAATGCCCCTGGAAATGCGGCTCATTGAACGTGACATTCTTGATGCCGACGCAGCCTTTGTTGACCACGATATCGCGCACCTTGTCGATCAGCAAAAAGGGATAGCGGTGCGGAATGATGCGCTGGATCAGATGGATATCGGCCTCGGTGATCACGGCGTCTGTCATGCTTGCTCCTTCCCATGGGCGTCTGTCCAATCGCGGCCGCGTCGTCGCCAGCCGGAGATGACAGCAGATCGCGCCGTGCTATGGCGTATCAAGTTTACATCAAATATCAAAATTCAAACTTTTCTTGTTCGAATTCTGATATTTATATTTAAACCGAAACTCGAAACGCTTTAGCAACTACATGACAAGCTGGCAAGACCGAGCCAAATGAAACAACCCTCTTGAGCATAAGGAGTGATTGGCATTGGTGATTTTCGATGCCGGGCGCATTGGCACCTTCGAGCCTGATCGCCCCATGTCAACCAAGGGGCAGTCCGCGGGTTGGCCTGTCAGAGTCCAAGACCAGCGGCGCAGGGGCATGGTCGGGGCGAGCGAC
This sequence comes from Albidovulum sp., assembly GCA_049663365.1. Taxonomy (GTDB): domain Bacteria; phylum Pseudomonadota; class Alphaproteobacteria; order Rhodobacterales; family Rhodobacteraceae; genus Albidovulum. Next base: position 2,180 of record JBATDH010000152.1, read on the forward strand.
GAAAAATCTGGTGCCCCCAGAGAGACTCGAACTCCCGACCTTCGGTTTACAAATGATCTGGTCTAGCGACCTAACCGATTGTAATTAAAGCGCATTGTGAGACAATTTCGACTGGTATGCAATTGCGATGCAATTGAGCAATAAGCGTGCCCCCACGACGACTCGAACGCCGGACCCCCTGATTACAAGTCAGGTGCTCTACCAACTGAGCTATAAGGGCTACGCACCACGTCGTTTAAACGACCAGCGTGCTTTGGGCAAGACCATCTGTTTGCTTTTTGCATCAGACGCTTGACCGCTGGGCAACGGTTCGCCAACGTCAGGACTATGGCACTCATTATCACAAAATTCTCAAAGCCGCCGCGCTACAAGACACCCAACTTCCGCGAGAAGCATCTTCGCAACGTCACCGTCGACTCCGAGGGGCGCGTCTATCTGTTCAACAAGGAAGCAAGCCCGCTGACGCCCGCCGAACGCTTCCACTTCTTCGAGGAAGTCCTTGCCCCTGATGACTGGGAACGTGTCCGCGCCTACTACTCGCTGCCAAAGACGCGACGGCGCTCGAACAAGTCTGGGGGCGTGCGACGCCATGAGGGCCATCTGATCGGGCTGAACCCGAAGCGCCCGATCAAGGACATTCAGGACGAACGCGGCAAAGAGGCAGGTGAAAAGTCAGGCAGGATGCCTGCCTACGGCAAGGCGTTCGAGCGGATGGTCAAGAAGGACATTGCCGCACGCGGTCCCCAGACAGATGACGAACTCCTAGCCAACTGGCCCACCAGAAACGACGACAAGGCCAACCCATTCGATCCGTCCGAGGACGACGACGTGCCGTTCTAGGCAGTGACTTGCTAGCGTCAGCCAAGTAGTTTCTTTGGAACGATGATACCGAAGGGACAGATTCTTGCCGCCAGATCTTTCAGGCCTGACACCATCACAACTCGAATGGGTGGAAAGCGTAATCCGCCAATTCAAATTGCCTGCCAATTTCCAGTGCGACCCAGTGTCTGATTGGATCAGCGAGGCCGTTTTGAACAGGCTTGGCGATGCCATGCGGATTCACCATGCGTTCAGCCGTCAGGCATTGAGCAAGGATCGTTTTGAGTATGCTTTTGAGCGTGCCCTGTCGCTGTGCCAGATTCCGGCAGAACTTGTCCGCTCGCGCACGAACAGGGGGCACGACCTGACGATTGCAGGCGTGCCCGTCAGCCTCAAGACAGAGGCTGCGGCGAACATAAAAACGGACATGATCCACGTCTCGAAGTGGATGGAGCTTGAGCGCCCCAGCCAGCTAGGCGAGCGCCGGGCGTCTCTTGGTCCGCCCCTACCGTCGCCCCCGAACACCCCAAACCCCATTGGCCGACGCGCTCTGCGAAGGTAGGCCCGTGATCGTCACGGCAAGTGATCATTGATCAAGACGGTTTGCCAGCCGCCGCTGGCGTTTAGCTGGCCGTGCCATGCGCGATTGATGGCCGCTTGACCGCAACACCTCATTTTTCCGCCCCTCGTCAGTCCTGGACCTCAAACACCGGATGGTCGTCTCAGGCTGTCTGACTCAGTGTCACGCCAGCCCAAGCACCGCTCAAGGACAGGTCTGGGCTTGGGTTGCGGTTGCTCCTTCCTGCGACGAGCCGGGCCTGTCCGCCCAACCAGAGGAACGAAGAATGCCCGAACCGCTTTACATCGCCAAATCCGAAGCCGACCGAGACTCCGACTTGTTCAAGCGGACGGTCGCGAAAGCGAACGAACTTGGCGTTGACGTGGTGCACGTCAAGCCGGAAGACCTGATCATGACCCGCGCCCAGGCGCGCGACCGCGACACCTACATGAAGGCCCGCAAGATGGCCGAAGCCATCGGCCAGACCGTGCAGGTTGTGGACAACCCGACCGACGACGGCACGCAGAAGCAGGTGATCCAGGCGACGCATCACCTGACTGACGACGCCCTCTATATCCGGGCAGGCGCTGTCGATCCGCGCACCTACCAGCGCCTGACGACGCAGGCACGCGCCGAGATGAAGCGGATCGTGCCCGTCAGCACCTGGGACGATGCGCCCGAAGACATTCGCGCGGCACTGACGGCCTGACACCGTGGCGACCCGGCTCGACTCGACCGACCCGCACGCGGACGCCGCCCGCAGACCCGAACAAAGCCTGTGGGCGGCGGTCGTCCTTCATGCCGTGCGTGATGCCTTCGACAAAGGCGACGCCTTCCGCATCGAACTTGACCGGGTGGAGGCCCTGCGCTTCCTGCTCACCCCTCGCGGCGCGTGGGCGAAGTCGCGGGAACATGCCTGCTATTCTGCGGGCGTCGATCCTGAGCGCCTGCACGAATGGGCGCTCAAGGTCATGGACGGCAAGATTGACTACGGGCAGCCCAAAGAGGTTCAGGCATCGCGCGACCTGTGGGCCGCGATCAACGCGCCGCCGAGGAAGGCCCAGCCGACGCAGACGCGCTCGCCCGTAGGCGAACCCGAGGAACCATCAGAACCCGTTTCGATCCCGCTCCCGTCAGTGGTTGAGACGGTCGGCATCTTTGACGTGCGGGAGGACGGCACGCTCTACTGCCCGAATGACCGGGCCTTGGTCGGCCCGTCGCTGCCCCGCGAAAACTCCCAGCAGGGGCGAGTCCTGCGTGCCTTGACGATGAAGCGAGGCGGCACGATCAACGCGCTCAGAAAGGCGCATCCGAAGTGGGAGCAGCTTGCCGTTGAGGTGTGCCGTCGCCTCGACCTGGAAATGACATACCGCCACGACGGGCATGAGGTCGCGGCGGTCGTCGATGCAGAGACGAAAGTCTTTGTCAGACGGCGCCTTCCACGCGCCGCATGATCTCGTCTGCGACGCGCTGGACCACGTCGCGCAGGTCAGGGGTCACGACATAGTGCCCATCCGTCCCGCCGAGTCCTTTGCCCACCTGTGCGCGGCGCTGCGTGTCGCCAATGCCGATCTCGACGGCGACCGTCTGCCACTCTTTGCGGCATTGCTTCGGCGTCCAGCGATCCTTGCCGCGCGTGACGTTCGGCAGGGACAGCAGCCGCCCGCCTGTCGGTCCCGTGAAGACATACTCCTGCCGCCCAGTCATTGCCTCAAGGCGGCGAAGCTGGGCGACTGACCACGACGACAAGGCAACCTCGCGATAGTCGGTCGTCTTGGTCATGCCGAACCAGACCTTGCCCGCGTCGAGGTCAACCTGGTCCCAGCGCATCGCGAGAACTTCGGTCGGGCGCATCCCGGTCAGCAGCGCGACCTTGAGCGCCGACTTCGGGATCACGGTCATCTTGTCTGTCTGCCGCCACCACGCGCGAAGGTCCGAGATACGTTCGACTTCGTTCTGGGCGCGCAGGGTCTGCCAACCTTTCGGCAGGCCGATACCGTCGCCTGCGGCGTCAATCACCATCGGGTGCGACGTGACGGGAACTTCCTTCTTCGCCACCGCATAGTTGAACAGCACCTGGACGGCCATGAAGAACATCTGGGCGGTCCTGCGCCCACGCGTGCGGTTCAGGTTGCGCCATGTAGTCGCGCAAAGTTCAGGGGTGATGTCCGTGATGGGGCGATCCCACCAGCCTTTCGGCCATTCGAGCGAGGAGGCATAGGGACCGTCCTTGCTGTATGTTTCTGCGCCCCCAAGATAGCGCCGCTGCTGCGTGATATGGGTTTCAGCCCGACGTGCCTTCTCCGGGCCTTGCTCCTCAAGGATCGAGGCGCGCTTATACTCCTCATACATCGCCCAGACCTGGCCGACCGTCAGTTCGTCCGCCCGCCGCTTCGCCTTGCCGCGAATGATGCGCCGCGCCATCTGGTCTGACAGGTCTTCGGGACGTGCCTCGCGAATGCCAGCGAGGATGCGCGCATAGGCCTGGTCGTCGTCGGATAGCTGCTTCGCGCGCGGATCGACGCCGCGACGGATTTCCGGTAGCAGCACGTCACGCGCGACGGCGCGCGCCTCGTTCGCCTTCGTCACGTCGGCGCGGCCGATCTTCACGCGGATGAAGCGGTTCCCGTGCTCGCCTGCGGCGTAGTAGGTTTTCGTGCGCTGGCCGATGGACAGGTTGAACCCTGCGAGTTCGGTATCGTGGACCCAGAGCGTCCCTGAATCCTGGTAGGGCAGGCCGTCAACAAGCGCCTGCGTGATCTTCTGGTGTGGCATGGCCGACCCCTGCGTTTGACCGATTTTTGACCGCTAAGTCAAACGTGTTGTCGGGTCTGCACGGGTGAATGATCAACCATGCGTTTAAGATAGCGCGTTGATTTTATTGGGATCATTCATGATCTTGCCCGCGAGCGTAGCGGTATGGGCAAGATATATGGCTCCGGCGGTAGGGATCGAACCTACGACCAATTGATTAACAGTCAACTGCTCTACCGCTGAGCTACGCCGGAACACCGGGGCGATATAGCAAGCGTTGCCAAGGCCGTCCAGTGGCATTCGCCACAAAAGCCCTGCCGTTCAGATCAGGTGATATTTGGCGTGAAAGGAGGCAAGCCCCACCGGGGCGGCGATCCGACGTTCGGTCAGATCGAGCAGGTGGGCAAAGACGTTGCGCGACGCAGCACCCAGAAGATGGGCGGGCGTGCCGGTATAGAGTTGGCGGGCCAATGTCTGGGCATCGGCTGTCGATCGGGCAAGGGCCGCAATGATCCCGGCCTCGCGCCCACGCCGGTGCGCGGTCAGAAAGGCGATGCGGTCGCCGGGGGCCGCTACCGGCGCGCCGTGGCCGGGATAGAGA
>JBATDH010000153.1:0-1833 GCA_049663365.1 Albidovulum sp.
TCGCGGATGGCGCTGGCGGCCAGCGCGGTTCCCAGCCCCGGCGGGCTGTTTTGCGCCAACCGGGTGGTGCAGGCGGGCGAAAGCGGACCTGCCAGCGTCACGTCGGCGTCGGTGGCATCGACGGCCCCGCCGGGAAAGACGTATTTATTGGGCATGAAGGCCGCCGCCGCCCCGCGTTGTCCCATCAAAAGGGCCGGGCCGTCCGGCCCCTGGCGCAGCAGAATCACCGAAGCCGCGTCGCGTATCGCGGGCGGCGTCATGGCGATGCGGTCAGGCATCCGCGCCAAAGCCATGCATCCGCTTGGCCCATTGAATGGCCACCAGCACCCCTTTCAGGCGCGGCAGCAGGAACAACGACAGCGCGATGCAGCCCGTTGAAAAGACGCCCGCCATGACCAGCGGTTCGGGGCGCAGCGCGATGAAGGTCCACATGATCGTCGGGGCCATCAGATGCGCCACGATCAGGATGGTCAGATAGGCGGGTCCGTCATCGGCGCGGTGGTGGTGGAGTTCCTGGCGGCAATCGGGGCAGCGATCATTCACCTTGAGATAGGAATGCAGCATCGCGCCGGTGCCGCAAGACGGGCATTTGCGCCGCCATCCGCGCAGCATCGCGTCGCGCAGCGGACGGTCCTGGTCTGGCAGTATTGCGGCGTCGGACATAGGGGCGTTCCTTCATTTCGCCCTTCCTCTAGCATTGATCGGTGCGGCGGTGGAAGCCTGCGGGACGCGGCCGGGCCAAGATAGTGCAACTTTTTCGGGGGCAGGGCGACGGAAATCCCGGCGATCGGCGTTTGGTGAAACAGAAGGCGGGCAACTTTGCTGGCTGTTTCGATCTGAAAGGACATGAAAAATGAAAATGACGTCAAAGATATTTCCGGCGGCGCTGGCCGTGGCGCTTGGTTCCGTGACGCTTGTGGCGGCAGGCCCGGTTCTGGCCAATCAATCCGGTCATGGCGGGATGCAGGGGGCGGGTGGCCGCATGATGGGGATGATGTTCGACTTTGCCGCCATGGATACCGACGGCGACGGCAAGGTGACGCAGGCGGAAATACAGGCGCACCGGCAGGCTGAAGTTGCGGGTATGGATGCGGATGGCGACGGGCTGATTTCACAGGCCGAACTTGCGGGCTTCATGGCGGAACGGATGCAGAAAGTGGCTGACCAGGTCGCGGCAGACCGGATCAAGGCGCAAGACAGCGACGGGGACGGCAAGCTCAGCGCCGCCGAAATGCAGATGCCGCCGATGGCGGGCAGGATGTTCGAGCGGATGGACAGCGACGGCGACGGCGCGCTGAGTCAGGCAGAGATCGAGGCCATGAAGGCGAAAATGGCGGATCGCGGCGAACACGGCAAGCGCAAGCATGGCTGGTTCGGCTGGGGTGACGACGAAAACTAAGGCCGATTGTTGAGGTTGCCGGGCGGCGTTGATCGCCCGGTAACGGGCGATTGCCGTCGGCGCGGGCGTGGATGTGACATGAACATGTGACAGTGCGGGCTGCGGCATTCTGCAATATCCGGTTCCGTTTGGGCGATTTCCGGTCTGCGGCGTTTCGACTTGTACTTGAATCGCCTTTCGCTGCCTGAAATCATGGATTTGGGCGCGATAGGTGATAGGTGATGTCTCATGGTAAAGTCGAACCGCTACAGGCCCTGAGGCGATGAAGATGGCGTTTGACGCGCAGCAAGAGGACAGGGACGCAGCCCTTCTGGCCCGCTACGGCCAGGGTGACGCGGCGGCGGCGCGTGAGTTGACGCGGCGCCTGACCCCGCTTGCCTTCCGGGTGGCGGCCCGGATGCTGGGCGATGGCGATGAGGCCGAGGATGTGGCGC
>JBATDH010000154.1:0-4761 GCA_049663365.1 Albidovulum sp.
CCCCTGATGCAGGCGGCGGGGGCGGGCGTCTTGCAAAGCTGGCGGGTCGGCACGGCGGTCAATTCCAACCGCAGTGCGGGGCCGCAGCTTTGCGCGCCGCAGGCGGCGTGACCCGCAGGACTGAAAAAGCGCCGGTATCCGGGGCAAAAACCGATATTTGTTGCAAAATGGGCCAAAATGCTGCATATCAGCCGCGCGACGTTATCACTATCGACCACTGTTTGCTTCAACGGCCTCAGTCCTTCGATACTGCCCTGACTGCGCCAGGCCGCTGCAATATCGCGGGCGGCATACTTGAAGGAGACATCACGATGGCCACAGGCTCCGTGAAATGGTTCAACTCGACCAAAGGTTTTGGTTTCATCGCGCCGGATGGCGGTTCCAAGGACGTTTTCGTCCATATTTCCGCGCTGGAGAGGGCGGGCTTGCGTGAATTGAAGGATGGCCAGAAGGTCACTTTCGACATCGAAGCCGGCCGCGACGGGCGTGAATCGGCGACCAATCTGGCGCTGGCCTGAGTTAAATCCGAGTCCGTTGGGACACGTAGGAAGGCGGGGCGACAGCCCCGCCTTTTTCGTTGGGAAAGGGTGTCTGGCCTCTGTCCCGCAAGCGTCCCGCATCCGTCCCGCATCTGTCCCGACAGGGCGTCACGGTGGGGTCAGACGGCGTTAAGGGTTGGCGGGGGTGTGTACGGTCATTCCCAACTCAAACTGCTAGTGAACCAGTCCCTTATGCCGCCGAAATCAGGCGTCGGCAGATCAGATACGAACGATTTGGCCGAACCCCATGCAGCACCAGGACTGGAACGGACCATTGATCTAAGTTCCTGAAGGGTGGGCACCGCCATGCCGCAGACGTGTGAGACGTCTGTATCGTCCAACATGGTATCGCCGGGAGAAAGAGCGGTCGTTAGGTTCTGCATGTCTTTCATCGTGTCGCAGGCGGACGCGACTTCGTATGTTGTCGCTCCGACGACAACAGCAATTCCCCAAAAGGGGATACTTTCCCCTGCCATTGATCCGATATTTGCAGCGGCGACTTTTGCGGTCCGTTTCTTGACGATGCTGGTCGTTTCTTCAACTACACTCCGCATAGTGCGGGTCTTCCCATGGAAATTGACGTCCGGCCCGTTAACTCTCAGTTTACTGTTTTCAACTCGCAGAGTTCCTGTTTGTTTTGCCAAGTATTTTGTCTTGCCGCGTTCCAAATTTAGATCTGCTTCGATTTCTGCCCGTCGCGCATACGATTGAGTCAGCTCCGCCTTTGTTCTTGTAAGTGCAGTATCTACACCGCTCACGGTATAGATTAGAGTAGATACAAAGGTGCCCAGCGCCGTGACTGTCATGGTCGCCACGTTGAAAGCCAGAAGCGAGACGATGAGAATAAGTGATGATCCTTTCGCGAGGAACCGGAAGAAACCCCAGATTGTTGTAAAAAGAAATCGAATGAACCGCAGAAATAAACGAATCATCGCCATACTCCGAAATTTAACCATTTGGGCAAGGAATATGGTCGCGTTCAAAGGGTGGCGCTAGGCAGTATTCTGCTTGGACCCTCTACCCGACCGTCGTGGTGCCCGCCAAAAACACCTGGACGGTAAGCGCTTCTTGCAAAGTACCGAGGGACGCGCCCGGCCCTGGGATGTCGCTTCGGGGCGGTGGGTTGGGGCGCCTTTTGGCGTTATGACTTCGCAGGCCAGTACCATTTGCAAGGGTGCAATGCGCCCCCCCGAGGGGAGGGTCGGGCGCGGTCCGGGCTGGTCGCCCGGACGGGTGTGGGTGGCGGGGGCGGGCTGCCAAAAAAGGGGAACGAAAGCCATTCAGGATGCGTTATGCTTTTCACTGGCGACAACAAAGGAGATTGCCGATGAGCTACGTTCAGGGTTTCCTTATCCCCGTCCCGAAAGCCAACAAGGCGGCCTATCGCGATCTGGCGGCCAAGGCGGCGGCGATATTCAAGGAATATGGCGCGACGCGGGTCGTGGAGAATTGGGCCGACAACGTGCCCGATGGCAAGGTGACTGATTTCAAACGTGCGGTGAAGGCCGAGGCGGATGAGGCGGTGGTTTTCTCCTGGACAGAATGGCCGGACAAGGCGACCTGCGATGCTGCCGCGACGAAGATGGAAAGCGACCCGCGCTGGAAGGAAATGGGTGAGATGCCGTTTGACGGCAAGCGCATGATCTGGGCCGGGTTTGAACAGATTTTGGCGGACGGAAAGTAGGACGTTGAGGCCCCCGGATCGGGGTCCGGGGCTGCGGCGGGATGGTGGGGGGTGGTCCCCGCTTTCGCGGGGATGACAGGAAGAGGGATGACAGGGGCGCGGGGAGTGGCGGGCTGAAGCCCGCCCTACGCCTGCCCTGCGCGCCCGACTAGGTCCTGATGCCGCTGAACCGCGTGGCCCAGTCTTCGCGGTCTTCGTCGGTGATCTTGGCGAAGAGCACCTCGGGGGTTTCAAACGCGTGGCCGGGGGGCAGGGCGGTGAGCGCCGTGGCGATATCGCCGGGCCAGCTTCGATCCTCGGTCTTCATGCCCGCCAGCATGTGGGCGGCGGCATCGGGGATGAAGGGTTCGCTCAGCACCGCATAGAGGCGGATCAGGTTCAGTGACAGGCGGGTGATGGCTGCCGCCGCTTCGGGGTCGGTCTTGAAAGCCGTCCAGGGGGCGGCCGATTGCAGGTATTCGTTGCCAGCGGCCCAGATCGTGCGCAACTCATTGGCGGCCTTGCGGACCTCCATCGCCTCCATGAAGCCTTCGTAAGCGCGGATGCGGGTTTCCAGATCGGCGATCAGCGCGGTAGCGCGGGCGTCATAGGTGCCGCCGTCCGGCACAACCTCGCCAAATTTCGCGCGGCAGAATTTGGTGATGCGGCTGACGAAATTCCCGAGCACATCAGCCAGATCCTTGTTGACCGAGGTCTGGAAATTTTCCCAGGTAAATTCACTATCCGAACTTTCGGGCGCATGGGACAAGAGCCACCAGCGCCAGTAATCGGCGGGCAGGAGCGAGAGCGCCTGATCCATGAAGACGCCGCGCCCCTGGCTGGTCGAAAACTGGCCGCCGTCATAATTCAGGTAGTTGAAGGATTTGATGTAATCGACCAGCTTCCACGGTTCGCCCGACCCCATGATCGTAGCGGGGAAGGAAAGAGTGTGGAACGGCACATTGTCCTTGCCCATGAATTGCACATAACGCACATCGTCGGCCCCCTTGTCGGTACGCCACCAGCGTTGCCATGCCGTATCGTCAAGGCCCTGCGCATCGGCCCATTCGGCGGTGGCACTGATATATTCGATGGGGGCGTCGAACCAGACATAGAACACCTTGCCCTCCATCCCCGGCCAGTCGGCATCGCCCTTCTTGACCGGAACCCCCCAATGCAGGTCACGGGTGATGCCCCGGTCCTGCAATCCGTCGCCATCGTTGAGCCATTTCCTGGCGATCGAGGTGGTCAGGATCGGCCAGTCAGACTTGCTGTCAATCCAGGCCTCGATCTGGCCGCGCAAGCTGCGCTGTTTGAGGTAGAGATGCTTGGTTTCACGCACCTCAAGCTCGGTCGAGCCGGAAATCGCCGAACGCGGGTTGATGAGGTCGGTGGGGTCCAGTTGCTTGGTGCAGTTTTCGCATTGATCGCCGCGGGCGCGCTCGTAGCCGCAATTGGGGCAGGTGCCCTCGATGTAACGGTCGGGCAGGAAACGGTTGTCGGCGACGGAAAAGACCTGCTTTTCAGAGACCTCCTCGATCAGCCCGTTTTCAGCGAGCTTGCCCGCGAAATGCTGGGTGAGGCGGTGGTTGCGCGCGCTCGACGAGCGGCCGAAATGGTCAAAGGACAGCCGGAAACCCTGGGCCAGGTCGGACTGGACCTGCCACATCTCGGCGCAATATTCCGCCACCGGTTTGCCCGCCTTGGCGGCGGCCAGTTCGGCGGGGGTGCCGTGTTCGTCGGTGGCGCAGATGAACATCACCTCATGGCCGCGCTGGCGCATGTAGCGGGCGTAAAGATCGGCGGGAAGCTGCGAGCCCACCAGATTGCCCAGGTGCTTGATCCCGTTGATATAGGGGATCGCCGAAGTGATGAGGATGCGTGCCATGCGCCGCGCCTTTTTTTCTGTCCGTCGGCGGTGATTTAACGGGTTGGGGCGGCGAGGGCCAGAGGCATTGGCGGTTTAGGGGTTGTCGCGCGACCGCCCGAAAAGCCGCCCCACCAGAAACGAGGTGCGCGGCGTGTAGATATAAGGGGTGCGGCTGCCCGGCGCAGGGCGGGCGCGCATCCGCAGGATGCTGAAGATGACCAGCGCCAGATGCGCGGCGGAAATGAACATAAACATCGCCGCCGGGCCAAAGGCGTCGATCAGCGACGAGGCGATCAGCGGCGAGGCGATGGCGCCGATGGCGTAAAGGAACATGAGCGCTGCCGACAGTTCCACCCTTTCGCTATCCTCGGCGAAGTCATGGGCATGGGCGGTGGCCACCGAATAGATCGGCATGGTGGTGGCCCCGAAAAGGGCCGCGCCGAGGAAGATGCCGCTGGGGCCAAGGGCTGCAAGCTCGATGGTCAGGCCGCAGGACAGGGCGGCGGCAATGGAAAGCGCGATCAGCACATGGCGGCGGTCGAACTTGTCGGCAAGCCAGCCCAGCGGGAATTGCACCAGCGCCCCGCCGATCACATAGGCCGCCAGAAAGAGCGCGATCCTGTCGGCGGAAAGCCCGACCCCGATGCCGTAGATCGGCCCGACCATGCGAAAGGCGGCGCCGGTAATCC